>NZ_JBEPNE010000049.1:0-1235 GCF_040546125.1 Pseudomonas sp. UYEF17 | reverse complement strand
CTGAATCGCCCCTGGTTTCCTAGACACCTCCAAGCCTCATAATGAGGCCCAAATAGGAGGTGCCATGAGTCGTCAGCGTTACCCCGAAGAATTCAAGATCGAAGCGGTCAAGCAAGTGACCGAAAAAGGCAAACCTGTCGCCGATGTCGCCCAGCGCCTGGGCATGTCCGTGCATAGCCTTTACGCCTGGATCAAGGTCTACAGCAAGCCCCAAGAGCAGCGTCAGCAAGACGACGATCAGCAGGCCGAACTGCGCAAGCTGCGCGCTGAACTCAAGCGCGTGACGGAAGAGCGAGACATCTTAAAGAAGGCCGCCGCGTACTTTGCCAAGGAGTGCGGCTGAAGTACGCCTTCATCAAGAAGCACTCGACGGATTACCCGGTACGTCGCCTTTGCCAAACCCTCAAGGTGCATCCCAGCGGCTACTACGCCTGGCTGGCTGAGCCTCAGTCTGCCCGAGCCCAAGAAGACCAACGTCTGCTTGGCTTGATCAAACACGCTTGGCTAGAAAGCGGAGGTGTATACGGCTACCGCAAAATTCACGATGACCTACGTGAGCTGGGAGAGGAATGCGGACGAAATCGAGTCGGGCGCTTGATGCAGGCGGAGGGGCTGCGTTCGCAAACGGGCTATCGGCGGCGTCCAGGGTTTTACGGTGGAAAACCAACAGTGGCCTCGCCCAACCACCTCGCGCGGCAGTTCAAGGTCAGTGAGCCGAACAAGGTCTGGGTGACAGATATCACTTACATCCGCACCTATGAAGGATGGCTCTATCTGGCGGTAGTGCTGGATCTGTTCTCACGCCAAGTAATTGGTTGGTCAATGAAGCCAAGGATGTGCAGCGACCTGGCTATCGACGCAATGTTGATGGCTGTGTGGCGACGTAAGCCACAGCAGCAAGTGATGATTCACTCAGATCAAGGTAGTCAGTTCAGTAGCTCAGATTGGCAAAGCTTCTTGAAGGCTAACAATGTAATCAGCAGCATGAGCCGGCGGGGAAACTGCCACGACAATGCCGTAGCCGAGAGCTTTTTCCAGCTTTTGAAGCGGGAGCGAATCCGACGAAAGATCTACACAACCCGTGAAGAAGCCCGAAGTGATATTTTCGATTACATCGAAATGTTCTATAACCCTAAACGCCGACACAGCAGTGCTATGCAGCTGTCTCCAATAGAATATGAGAAACGCTATTTCCTGAGCTTGGAGAGTGTCTAGGAAACCAGGGGCGATTCAAA
>NZ_JBEPNE010000048.1:0-1315 GCF_040546125.1 Pseudomonas sp. UYEF17 | reverse complement strand
GAGCAACTGTCTTGCTCAATTTCTAAAATCTAGCGCGTCACCTGTGGGAGCGGGCTTGTCCCGCGAACACGGGCGAAGCCCGTGCCATCCGGCGCGGTATTGGCTTGGTGGGCAAGCCCGCTCTCATATGAATTACGTCGGTTTCCTGATCTAGGTCCGCTTAGGCTGTGGCAAGACCAGATCCAGCCAAGGCTCGCCAGTCCTGAGCATGGCATTGAGCCGTACGAGGAATACCCGCATACAGGCTACGATAGCGACCTTGGCAACTTTTCCTCGTTCGCGCAGTGCCTCATAACGAGCCTTGAGTGCTGGGTTGTACTTCATCGCCACAAGGCATGACATGTACAACGATCGCCTGGCCTCAAACCGCCCGCCTGAGATAGAGCGCTTGCCCACGAATTTTCCGCTGTCGTGGTTGAAGGGCGCCACCCCGACCAATGAGGCTATTTCTCTAGACTCGACACGCCCCAGTTCTGGCAGAAGCGTTACCAGCTTGCCCGCCGTAACCAGCCCAATGCCTTTGACCTGGACCAGCTGAGTAACCCGTTCATCTTTCAGGGCTTCCGCTTGCTGGCTGATCGCTTGCTCAACCAGCTTGATCTGCGATTTGAAGTGCTGGAGGTTGGCTTTCAGAAAGTCGGACACCATGCGGGACTGCGCCTGTTTCAGGCGCCTCAGATCGTCATCACGCTGCTGAACCAGCCGATCACGTTGCTGCAGCAATTCCCGCAACAGCGCACGTTCCGGGCTGATCCGCAGGGTGGACTGGTCTGGAATGACCTCAGCGTAGTGGGCCAGTACTTCGGCATCGATGGCGTCGGTCTTGGCTTTGACGCCGATGGATTCTGCGAACGCTCGGGCTCGCCTGGGATTGACGCGTATGACTTTGTAGCCGCCATCCTGCAAGAAATGCATGACATCTCGCTCGTAGCCGCCCGTGGCCTCCAGCAAAACGCGCTTGATACTGCGCCCGCCAAGGCTTCGCTGCAGCTCCTCGAAGCCTGCCCGATCATTGCTCACATGGATTTTTATGCCCTGTGGCCGCACCAGCGCATCGAGTGATCGACTGGAAACATCAATACCCAGGAAGGACGCCATCACCAAACCCTCCTAAACTCAACACTGTGAGAGGACTTTGGCTTGGCCCACGCTTGTGATTCGAGATCAGAGCCGCATCCAACTGTTCGGGCTCTCGCCAAAGTGGAACGGTGAATGACAGCTTGTGCTCCCACTCGTGCTCATGGCACCTGCGGCATTCAGCTTGTCATTCACCGCTCTCACTCCAGATTTTAATCCCTCATCAAGACACAAGCGG
>NZ_JBEPNE010000047.1:0-1391 GCF_040546125.1 Pseudomonas sp. UYEF17 | reverse complement strand
GTTGCATCTATGTATCAGGCCTGTTCGAGGAAGCTTTTTGCTTCTGGCCAACATCGTGGTGAGCTCGCAGCGTGCCGTTTACATTGAGGCCACTGCATCGGGCCTGTAGGAGCGGAGGCATCAGTCTGCGACGGTCTTACCAGGGGTCAATGTTCACTAGCAGGGGTTGGAGCGCTTAGCGCCCCGGTGGCATTACTCGGTTGGTCAGAGGCTCATGGCAGCCTCCGGGTTGCTGTTCGGTTTGTGTTGATAGACCTGGTCGTTCTGTAACAGGGCCCAGATAATGCGCAGATTTCGATTAGCCAGTCTGATCGCCGCTTCCTTGCGCCCAAGGCGGGATAGCCAGCGCAAGAGGCGGCGATCGTCTGGCTGATCGGAATCAGGCCTTAGCTGGCTCAAGACAGCATGTGCGCCCTGGATCATCAGGCTACGTATGTAGCCGTCACCTCGCTTGCTCATCCTGCCCAATCTGACCTTGTTTCCACTGCTGTGCTGATCGGGCACGATACCGAAGAAGGCGGAATACATTCGGCCACTGGCGAAGCGGCTGGGCTCGGTCTGTTTCGCCACGATCGCCGTGGCGATGATAGGGCCTACGCCACGAATGGTGACCAGTCGCTGTGCGACTTTATCCTCCCGGGCTGTCGCTTCGAGCCGTCTACTGAGCCCCGCAATGCGTTCACCCAGAGACAGCCAGTCCGTCAACAGTTCATCGAGCAACTCACGCAACAGGTCGGGCAAAGGTAAAGAGGCATCCTCAAGAGACCGCGGCACATGCTTACTAATCGCAGCGTCGCCCTGAGGCATGGATACGCCATGCTCAAGCAGCAAACCACGCATCTGGTTACCCAGCGCGGTATGCCGCTTGATGTTGCCGCGGCGGATACGGTGCAGTGCTTGAATAGCCAGTGCTGTGGTGCTCTTGATCGGTATCGAGGCAATACTGGTATCGCGACCAGCACGCAAAATGGCATGGGTGTCGTTACGGTCATTCTTCGCGCCGCTGCGGTGTTCGGCGACTCGTTGCGCAGGCAGGATGCGAACCGCATTACCTTTGGCCTGCAGCAGCCTTGCCCAGGCTTGTGCCCCTGGACCGCACTCCATCAAGACGGTCACTGTCGCTGGCAACCTGAGCAGGAAATCATGAAAGGCCTGACGGGATTTGATGCGATCTTCGTAGATCACCCGACCGGTAGCATCCTCGCCTGCTAACTGAAAGACCTGCTTGGCCAGGTCTACACAGATGGTTGTGCAAAGCTCCACATCAGTGGAAGACAGGGAACCTTGCTTGGAACTATGCTTTTTCATGGTCTCGCCCTCGCTGCCGTTGGCTTCTTAGAACGCCACCGTGGCACTGTGATGCCTCGGCGGGGGCGAGTCCATCGATTACA
>NZ_JBEPNE010000045.1:0-1613 GCF_040546125.1 Pseudomonas sp. UYEF17 | reverse complement strand
GGGTGTGTTCCAGGTTGTAGCGCGGGTGGGTGAAGGTGTAGTCGCGCTGGACCTGGATACTGGTGCGTACCTGCTCGCGATAGCGGAAGTCATGCAGGCAGGGTTGGCGCGCCGTGCCACCCCGGTTGGCCACGTACAACACCGGGTCGCCTTCCAGGCTGCCGAACTGGCTGATCTGGTCCGCCTGGACCACGCCATGGCTGCCTTGGCTGTGCTCGAAGATCGAGATCAGGCCTTCTTCTGCCGATAGCCGCCAGAAGAAATCCAGGTCCAGATCACCGGCCTGTACGCAGAACTCACGCGTCTGGTGCGGGTTGACCAGGTACTGGGTCAGCGTTCCCCAGCGGCGCTCGCGGAACAGTTCCTCGAGCAACTGCGGCACGGGGCGGTGCTGGAAGATGCGCCAGTCCGACTGCAGGCCGGCGCGGGCCAGCTGCGGTTCGACAATGGCGCGGTAGCGGGTGCGGCGGTGGCCGGTCTTGCCCTGTTCGAAGCTGCTGATCAGGCCATGCACGTGACGCACCGGTTGCTCCTGCTGCCAGATGGTCAGCAGCGCGGGGTGGTCGAGCAGGGTGGCGAAGTTGGCATCGTCGGCGAAACTCACCAGTTCGACTTCCAGGCGATACAACTGGCTGACGCCTTCGGTCAGCTCGAATGACACGACATCAAACTGAATGGCTTCGTCGGCTGGGGTACTGAAGGTAAAGCGCACATCATTCAGGTTGCTCATGCGTACTCCTGCGGTTCGTCCCATCGGGCAGGTTCATGAAACCGGACGCGTCCTAGGACGCGAGGCATTAGTTGTGCTCACGACCGTAATGAGGAATCCGTTCCTGGTCGTGAAAGTTGCTTCCTAAAAACTTGTAGGAAGTTTCGCTAAATGCAGGATCTATCTTGTTTCGGGCAACGTTTTACTTGCTGCGCCCATCGGCACAGTGACTGTTGCGTCATGTCAGTTCGAGGTTGTCGAGTTCATGGCTGCAGCATCGCCTGCAGTGATGCCAGTACTTGTTGGGTAATACCGTCAAGTTTGGTGGCGAAGTAGAAATACAGGCCTGTGCAGAACACGCCCATCACGGCCCAGGGCGTCCACCAGGGCAGTTGGCGGTTCATGCGGTAATGCCGGGGCGCGACATTGGCCAGCGGGTCGGTCAGGGGTTGCGATTCGGTTTCGGGGCCATGCAGTTCAACGATCCGGTCATGGACCCGCTTGAGCCAGGCGGCCAGTTGCTCATCGCCATTGGTCTGGTTGGCGTACTTGCCGCGGTAGCCCAGTGCCAGGCACCAGAACAGGAACACAAACAGGTCGTAGCGCTGTTCGGGGGCGTCCAGCAAGCGTTCGAGCACGCTGAAGAATTTCTCGCCGCCCCAGGTTTCCTGATGGATGGCGCTGAGCAAGGACTGGGCTTTCCAGGACGAGTCGCGCCCCCAGGAGGTGGTCATCACGGCTTCATCGACCACGCAACACAAGCAGTAGGAAAACACCACGCGGTCGCCTTCGTCACAGTGTTCAAGCTGGCGTACCTGCTCGACCATGCCGTGGATCATGTTCTTGACGTGGGCATGCAACTGCTCGACGTGGTCATAGTGTTCGGTGCCTTCCAGGCGGATGA
>NZ_JBEPNE010000044.1:0-2656 GCF_040546125.1 Pseudomonas sp. UYEF17 | reverse complement strand
AGGGGATTCAAGATCCCAGTGAGATCTCATCTTGAGGCAAGTTTCCCGCTTAGATGCTTTCAGCGGTTATCTCTTCCGAACATAGCTACCCGGCAATGCCACTGGCGTGACAACCGGAACACCAGAGGTTCGTCCACTCCGGTCCTCTCGTACTAGGAGCAGCCCCTCTCAAATCTCAAACGTCCACGGCAGATAGGGACCGAACTGTCTCACGACGTTCTAAACCCAGCTCGCGTACCACTTTAAATGGCGAACAGCCATACCCTTGGGACCGGCTTCAGCCCCAGGATGTGATGAGCCGACATCGAGGTGCCAAACACCGCCGTCGATATGAACTCTTGGGCGGTATCAGCCTGTTATCCCCGGAGTACCTTTTATCCGTTGAGCGATGGCCCTTCCATACAGAACCACCGGATCACTAAGACCTACTTTCGTACCTGCTCGACGTGTTTGTCTCGCAGTCAAGCGCGCTTTTGCCTTTATACTCTACGACCGATTTCCGACCGGTCTGAGCGCACCTTCGTACTCCTCCGTTACTCTTTGGGAGGAGACCGCCCCAGTCAAACTACCCACCATACACTGTCCTCGATCCGGATAACGGACCTGAGTTAGAACCTCAAAGTTGCCAGGGTGGTATTTCAAGGATGGCTCCATGAGAACTGGCGTCCCCACTTCAAAGCCTCCCACCTATCCTACACAAGCAAATTCAAAGTCCAGTGCAAAGCTATAGTAAAGGTTCACGGGGTCTTTCCGTCTAGCCGCGGATACACTGCATCTTCACAGCGATTTCAATTTCACTGAGTCTCGGGTGGAGACAGCGCCGCCATCGTTACGCCATTCGTGCAGGTCGGAACTTACCCGACAAGGAATTTCGCTACCTTAGGACCGTTATAGTTACGGCCGCCGTTTACCGGGGCTTCGATCAAGAGCTTCGCTTGCGCTAACCCCATCAATTAACCTTCCGGCACCGGGCAGGCGTCACACCCTATACGTCCACTTTCGTGTTTGCAGAGTGCTGTGTTTTTAATAAACAGTCGCAGCGGCCTGGTATCTTCGACCGGCATGGGCTTACGGAGCAAGTCCTTCACCCTCGCCGGCGCACCTTCTCCCGAAGTTACGGTGCCATTTTGCCTAGTTCCTTCACCCGAGTTCTCTCAAGCGCCTTGGTATTCTCTACCTAACCACCTGTGTCGGTTTGGGGTACGGTTCCCAGTTATCTGAAGCTTAGGAGCTTTTCTTGGAAGCATGGTATCAACCACTTCGTCGCCTAGAGGCAACTCGTCATCAGCTCTCGGCCTTGAAATCCCGGATTTGCCTAAGATTTCAGCCTACCACCTTAAACCTGGACAACCAACGCCAGGCTGGCCTAACCTTCTCCGTCCCTCCATCGCAATAACTGGAAGTACAGGAATATTAACCTGTTTTCCATCGACTACGCTTTTCAGCCTCGCCTTAGGGACCGACTAACCCTGCGTCGATTAACGTTGCGCAGGAAACCTTGGTCTTTCGGCGTGCGAGTTTTTCACTCGCATTGTCGTTACTCATGTCAGCATTCGCACTTCTGATACCTCCAGCAAGCTTCTCAACTCACCTTCACAGGCTTACAGAACGCTCCTCTACCGCGTCATCAAAGATGACACCCGTAGCTTCGGTGCATGGTTTGAGCCCCGTTACATCTTCCGCGCAGGCCGACTCGACTAGTGAGCTATTACGCTTTCTTTAAAGGGTGGCTGCTTCTAAGCCAACCTCCTAGCTGTCTAAGCCTTCCCACATCGTTTCCCACTTAACCATGACTTTGGGACCTTAGCTGACGGTCTGGGTTGTTTCCCTTTTCACGACGGACGTTAGCACCCGCCGTGTGTCTCCCATGCTCGGCACTTCCAGGTATTCGGAGTTTGCATCGGTTTGGTAAGTCGGGATGACCCCCTAGCCGAAACAGTGCTCTACCCCCTGGAGTGATACATGAGGCGCTACCTAAATAGCTTTCGAGGAGAACCAGCTATCTCCGAGCTTGATTAGCCTTTCACTCCGATCCACAGGTCATCCGCTAACTTTTCAACGGTAGTCGGTTCGGTCCTCCAGTCAGTGTTACCTAACCTTCAACCTGCCCATGGATAGATCGCCCGGTTTCGGGTCTATACCCAGCGACTAAACGCCCTATTAAGACTCGCTTTCGCTACGCCTCCCCTATTCGGTTAAGCTCGCCACTGAATATAAGTCGCTGACCCATTATACAAAAGGTACGCAGTCACCTAACAAAGTAGGCTCCCACTGCTTGTACGCATACGGTTTCAGGTTCTATTTCACTCCCCTCTCCGGGGTTCTTTTCGCCTTTCCCTCACGGTACTGGTTCACTATCGGTCAGTCAGTAGTATTTAGCCTTGGAGGATGGTCCCCCCATATTCAGACAAAGTTTCTCGTGCTCCGTCCTACTCGATTTCATTGACAAGAGATTTTCGTGTACGGGGCTATCACCCACTATGGCCGCACTTTCCAGAGCGTTCCACTAATCTCAAATCAACTTAAGGGCTGGTCCCCGTTCGCTCGCCACTACTAAGGGAATCTCGGTTGATTTCTTTTCCTCAGGGTACTTAGATGTTTCAGTTCCCCTGGTTCGCCTCTTGCACCTATGTATTCAGTACAAGATACTCAGCTT
>NZ_JBEPNE010000043.1:0-3400 GCF_040546125.1 Pseudomonas sp. UYEF17 | reverse complement strand
TCTACCAGGTCAGCCTTGTTCAGGAAGACCACGATGTAAGGAACGCCTACCTGACGGGACAGCAGGATGTGCTCACGGGTTTGTGGCATCGGACCGTCGGCGGCCGAGCAAACCAGGATCGCGCCGTCCATCTGGGCAGCACCGGTGATCATGTTCTTCACGTAGTCAGCGTGACCTGGGCAGTCAACGTGAGCGTAGTGACGAATGTTCGAGTTGTACTCGACGTGAGCGGTGTTGATGGTGATACCGCGCGCTTTTTCTTCCGGAGCCGAGTCGATCTTGTCGAACTCAACGACTGCCGAACCGAAAACTTCGGAGCAGACGCGAGTCAGAGCTGCGGTCAGAGTGGTCTTACCGTGGTCAACGTGGCCGATAGTGCCGACGTTAACGTGGGGAAGGGAACGATCAAACTTTTCCTTAGCCATCGATACAATCCTCCGCAGAAGAAATAGTCTTGCGCTGATAAAACAAAGGCAGATATTTTCATATCTGCCTTGTTTATATGGAGCTCTTGAGCGGACTTGAACCGCTGACCTCACCCTTACCAAGGGTGTGCTCTACCAACTGAGCTACAAGAGCGAAACACTTTGTGCAAAACCCAGCAAACTTGGAGCGGGTAGCGGGAATCGAACCCGCATCATCAGCTTGGAAGGCTGAGGTTCTACCACTAAACTATACCCGCGGAGCTTGCGGCTCTCGCTAAAACTGGTGGAGGGAGAAGGATTCGAACCTTCGAAGCTCTCGCAACGGATTTACAGTCCGTCCCCTTTGACCGCTCGGGAATCCCTCCAGATGTGGCCGGCATTCTATTTGTCTGCCGTCCTAGTGTCAAGCGTTTTTTCAAATTTTTTCAATCAAATCTGAAACTTAGCTGCTTTGACACCGCTTCCAGCTCTACCACCTAAGTGGTGTTCCCTGTGAAGCGGGCGCCATTCTATCAAGCTATTCGCCAGTTGCAATACCCTGGCAGAAAATAATTTTGTGTTTTAAGTCTTTGAAATCGTTGGAAAGAGTCGCGAGCACGGTTTGGTCCAGCAAACGCTCGCTTTCCGAGGCAACCTTGAGCCAGCGACCATCCGCCCCTGGCAGCTGCCCCACCACCGGCAGCGTGGCAATATCCAGGCTCAACAGGCGCTGACGCAGCGCATCGAGCTGGCCCTGCCCCATCACACCACCGACCACCAGGCACTCATCCCGGCGCTTGGGTGGCGCCGAAACCCCCGTTTCGCGCAACAGGCGGATTTCTTGCTGATTCCCCTTGTACAGCGACAGGGGCGCGACTTCCTTGACCTTCAGCGGGGCTTCCTGCTGGTGCCACACGTAATAGAAGACGTTGAGCACCAGTAACAGCAGAAACAACCAACGCATAGGCACCTCAATCCAATGGGCAGGCCATGGCCAGGCCTACGAAAACCAGGTCAGGCACGACACGCGCCTGGGGCACGGCCTCCCTTACCAGCGGCGCGTCGCCACCCGTGAGGAACACCGTGAAATCCTCCCCCCACAACGCACGCGCCTGCTCGAGCTGGGTACGCGCAAAACCCTGGAGCATCAACACGCAACCGCGCTCGACCGCCTCGACCGTCGAGCGACCTGGCGCCAGGCTGGCCAATGCACGCTCGGCCGAGGCATCGTCATAACGGATACGCCGGGTGTGAGTACGCAACTGGCTACGCATCAATGGCATACCCGGGCAGATGTAGCCACCCAGGTGCTCGCCGTCCGCCGCAACGAAATCCGCTTTGGCAGCGGTCCCCAGGTCAATGACCAGGCAAGCGCCCTTGGCCAGGTGAAATGCTCCGAGCGCCGCCAACCAACGGTCCATGCCCAGGCGCTGGTGGTCGTCATAGCCATTGCGCACACCCGCCATTTCCTGAGCCGGGTGCGCCACGCGCGCTTGCACGGCAAATGCCTGGGCAATCATCGCGCAAAGCGCATCGGTTTCTTCCTCACTGCGCACACTGACAATACGGCAGCCGGTCAGACGTACCGAAGCCAGTGCAGCCACTTCGGCCACCAGCGCCTGATCGGAGTCGACAATACCGCCGCTTTCAATCGCTGCATCAGCGACGTGGATTACCCGCCACTTGATGAAGCTGTTACCGCAATCGAGCTCAAGAATCATCACGCAACCTCAAACTGAGCTCACCACCACTGAAGCTCTTTTCCACCCCGTCCACCTCAAGGCGCAAGCCGCCCTGCCCGTCGACGCCAAGAACCACGCCATCAATACGCGTGCTACCGGCAACCAGAGAAACATTGCGCCCCTGCCAGAGGTGCGCCTGCTCCCATTCTTCCTGGAATGCGGCAAACCCGTAGCGACGATGCCTTGCCAATTCGTGCTGCAATTGCTGACTGAGCAACGCTACCAGCCGGTTACGGTCGACTGCCGCCCCTACTTCGCGGCGCATCGAGGTCCACACCTGGTCGACCTGATCGTTGACCTGCATGTTCACATTGATGCCGATACCCAGCACCACGTGACAGACATCTGCCGGGTCACCCACCAACTCCAGGAGGATACCGGTGATCTTCTGCCCGCGAACGAGGACATCGTTGGGCCATTTGAGCCCCACATCCTTAACCCCAAACGCCTGCAGGGTACGCATTACCGCCAACCCCACCACCAGACTCAAGCCCTCGAGCTGGCGCATGCCGCCATCCACACGGAGCACCAGGCTGTAATAGAGGTT
This sequence comes from Pseudomonas sp. UYEF17, assembly GCF_040546125.1. Taxonomy (NCBI): domain Bacteria; kingdom Pseudomonadati; phylum Pseudomonadota; class Gammaproteobacteria; order Pseudomonadales; family Pseudomonadaceae; genus Pseudomonas; species Pseudomonas sp. UYEF17. The sequence continues at coordinate 707 of NZ_JBEPNE010000043.1, read as the reverse complement.
TTCGGCAAACGGGCTGACCCACTGCCGACCGCGACGACCACGGCCGGCGCTCTGGCGCTCGGCCAGGACCAGGAATGGAGCAGTCTGCCCTTCCCCGGCGAGCCGCAAGCCTTCGGCATTGGTCGAGTCGATGGTTTCGTGGATGAAAACGGGCCACTGCTCGCCTTCGGCAAACTCGGCAATCGCTTGTGCATCGAGCAAAGCCAGTGGCGCCGCCAACTGATAGCCGCGCCCACGAACCTTGTGAATAGTGAGGTTCAGTTCGCTCTCCAGGTGCTGCAGCTGCTTCCAAACGGCGCTGCGACTTACCCCGAGGGCCGACCCCAGAGCTTCTCCGGAATGGAACCGACCATCCTTGAGGAGATTCAACAACTTCAGCATGCCAGTCTCGACTTGGAATAAGGCAGGCATGATAGCTATGGGCTGTTGGCTTGCATAGGAAAAGGGCTGCTGGCGGGGTGAAGGCCACTCCCGCAGCATACCCTGGACCCGCGCCATACCTGTGGGAGCGGCTTTAGCCGCGAAGCGGGCGACGCGGTGGATGGCACCGGCTATGCCGGTGTTCGCGGGTGAACCCGCTCCCACAGGAACCGCGTATGCCTAGGGATTTTCAGGGCCAGAAAGACAAAACCCCTACCTGCATGTGCAGATAGGGGTTTTGCGAAATGAATCTTGACGATGACCTACTCTCACATGGGGAAACCCCA
>NZ_JBEPNE010000042.1:0-4832 GCF_040546125.1 Pseudomonas sp. UYEF17 | reverse complement strand
ACCCTGTCCAACGGCCAGACCATCACCGTCGAAGCCGGCAAGACCCAGGGCAGCGTTGACTTCCAGACCCCGGCCAACGACGTCTACAACAACGGCTCGACCGTCAGCGTTACCATCGAGGGCGCCACGGGCGGCAACTTTGAGCAGTTGGTGCCGAATCCGACTCCAGCTCAGACCACCATCAACGACTCGGTCGACACCACCACCGCGACCCTGACGGCGAACCCGTCGGTGACCGAAGGTGGCGTCATCACCTACACCGTGACCCTGAGCAATCCGGCTCAAACCCCGGTGACCGTGACCCTGTCCAACGGCCAGACCATCACCGTCGAAGCCGGTAAAACCCAGGGCAGCGTTGACTTCCAGACCCCGGCCAACGACGTCTACAACAACGGCTCGACCGTCAGCGTTACCATCGAGGGCGCCACGGGCGGCAACTTCGAGCAGTTGATGCCGAACCCGACGCCAGCTTCGACCGTTATCAGCGATAGCATCGATACCGTCACTGTAAGCATCGTCGGCAATGGCAGTGTGACCGAAGACCAGCAGCCTTCCTTCACTGTGAAAGTTAGCCAAGCGCTGGACCGGCCACTGACCGTAACCCTGTCGAACGGTGACACCGTGACCATCGAGGCCGGTAAAACCGAAGTCGAGTACAAGACCTCGGCCCAAGGTGACGATGTCATCAAGGACGCCAGCTCTATCACCCTCAGCGTTACCGACGCCACTGTTTCGGGTGCCACCTTTGAGAAGCTGGCCTTGGGTGGCCCGGCTACCGTTGAAATCTCGGACACCATCAGTGAGGTTGTGGCTAAGCTGACCGCGACCCCTTCGGTCACCGAAGGCGGCGAGATCACCTACACCATCACGCTGACCAACAAAGACGGCCTACCGATCAACAACCACTCGGCGCTGACCTTCACGCTGAGCGATGGCAAGACCGTTATCACGGTCCCGGCCAACGGCACGACTGGTTCGGTCACCGTGACCGCTCCGGACAACGTCTACGTCGGCAGCAATACCCCTGTGGTTCAGTCGATCGCGACCGTTGCTGGCGCGGACGTCGGCAAGTTCGAGCAGCTGACCCTGGACAAGACTCCGGTCAGCACCACCGTCACCGACGAGCCGGGTACCCCAGGCAACGAAGGCGACCTGGTACAGGTCACCATCACCGCCGACCAGACTTCGGTAGCCGAGAACGTCAAGCCGACCTTCACCGTGCATATCAACCAGGCGCTGGCCCATGACCTGGTCGTGACCCTGAGCAACAATGCCCAGGTCACCATCAAGGCAGGGGAAACCAGCGCCCCGTACACCCATGCTGCACAGGGCGATGACGTCTACAACGACGCCGGCCAGATCAGCCTGGGCATCAAGTCCGCCGTGGACGTTGATGGTCGTACCTTCGAGAACCTGCAACTGGGCGGCAACGCCTCGGTTCAGGTGACCGACACCACCGACGAAGTGGTGGCCAAGCTGACTGCGACTCCTTCGGTTACCGAAGGTGGCGAGATCACCTACACTGTCACGCTGACCAACAAAGACGGCCTACCGATCAACAACCACTCGGCGCTGACCTTCACGCTGAGCGACGGCAAGACCGTTATCACGGTCCCGGCCAACGGCACGACTGGTTCGGTTACTGTTACTGCCCCGGACAACGTTTACGTCGGCAGCAATACCCCTGTGGTTCAGTCGATCGCGACCGTTGCTGGCACAGATGTGGGCAAGTTCGAGCAGCTGACCCTGGACAAGACTCCGGTCAGCACCACCGTCACCGACGAGCCGGGTACCCCAGGCAACGAAGGCGACCTGGTGCAGGTCACCATCACCGCCGACCAGACTTCGGTAGCCGAGAACGTCAAGCCAACCTTCACCGTGCATATCAATCAGGCGCTGGCCCATGACCTGGTCGTGACCCTGAGCAACAATGCCCAGATCACTATCAAGGCAGGGGAAACCAGCGCCCCGTACACCCATGCTGCACAGGGCGATGACGTCTACAACGACGCCGGCCAGATCAGCCTGGGCATCAAGTCCGCCGTGGACGTTGATGGTCGTACCTTCGAGAACCTGCAACTGGGCGGCGACGCCTCGGTTCAGGTGACCGACACCACCGACGAAGTGGTGGCCAAGCTGACTGCGACTCCTTCGGTTACCGAAGGCGGCGAGATCACCTACACCATCACGCTGACCAACAAAGACGGCCTACCGATCAACAACCACTCGGCGCTGACCTTCACGCTGAGCGATGGCAAGACCGTTATCACCGTCCCGGCCAACGGCACGACTGGTTCGGTTACCGTTACTGCCCCGGACAACGTTTACGTCGGTGCTAACGATCCGGTCGTGAAGTCTATCGCCACCGTTGCTGGCGCGGATGTCGGCAAGTTCGAGCAGCTGACCCTGGACAAGACTCCAGTCAGCACTACCGTCACCGACGAGCCGGGTACCCCAGGCAACGAAGGCGACCTGGTACAGGTCACCATCACCGCCGACCAGACTTCGGTAGCCGAGAACGTCAAGCCGACCTTCACCGTGCACATTAACCAGGCACTGGCCCATGATCTGGTCGTGACCCTGAGCAACAACGCCCAGGTCACCATCAAGGCAGGGGAAACCAGCGCCCCGTACACCCATGCTGCACAGGGCGATGACGTCTACAACGACGCCGGCCAGATCAGCCTGGGTATCGAGTCCGCCGTGGACGTTGATGGTCGTACCTTCGAGAACCTGCAACTGGGCGGCAACGCCTCGGTCCAGGTGACCGATACCACCGACGAAGTGGTGGCCAAGCTGACCGCCACCCCTTCGGTTACCGAAGGCGGCGAGATCACCTACACCATCACGCTGACCAACAAAGACGGCCTACCGATCAACAACCACTCGGCGCTGACCTTCACGCTGAGCGATGGCAAGACCGTTATCACCGTCCCGGCCAACGGCACGACTGGTTCGGTTACCGTTACTGCCCCGGACAACGTTTACGTCGGTGCTAACGATCCGGTCGTGAAGTCTATCGCCACCGTTGCTGGCGCGGACGTCGGCAAGTTCGAACAACTGACCCTGGACAAGACTCCAGTCAGCACTACCGTCACCGACGAGCCGGGTACCCCAGGCAACGAAGGCGACCTGGTACAGGTCACCATCACCGCCGACCAGACTTCGGTAGCCGAGAACGTCAAGCCGACCTTCACCTTGCATATCAATCAGGCGCTGGCCCATGACCTGGTTGTGACCCTGAGCAACAATGCCCAGGTCACCATCAAGGCAGGGGAAACCAGCGCAGCGTACGAGCATGCGGCACAGGGCGATGACGTCTATCTGGATAGCGGCGAAATCACCCTCAGCATCACCTCGGCGGTGGATGTCGACGGTCGTCCGTTCGAAAACCTGCAGTTGGGTGGCGCCGCCTCGGTTCAGGTTACTGACACGATCAGCGAAGTTGTGGCCACACTGACTGCAACCGAGACCGTAACCGAAGGTGGCCAGATCACCTACACTGTGACCCTGACCAGCCAAGACGGTCTGCCGATCAGCAACCACTCGGCATTGACCTTCACCCTCAGCGACGGCAAGACCACTATTACCGTGCCGGCCAACGGGACCACGGGTTCGGTCACCGTAACGGCCCCTGACAACGTCTATACCGGTGCGAACGCACCGGTCGAGCAGAGCCTGAAATACGTTAGCGGCGCTGATGCGTGGAAGTTCGAGCACCTGACGCTGAACGAAACCAAGGTCAGCACCGAGGTCACCGACGAGCCTGGTTCGGGTACCCCGGGCACCGGCAACCAGGGTGACGTGGTCAAGGTCACCATCACTGCTGACCAGGCTTCGGTAGCCGAGAACGTCAAACCGAGCTTCACTGTGCATATCAACACTGCACTGGATCATGACCTTGTCGTGACCCTGAGTAACGATGCACAGGTCACCATCAAAGCCGGTCAGACTTCGAGCGAACCTTACGTCCATGTGGCACAGGGTGACGACGTCTATCTGGATAGCGGAGAAATTTCTCTCGGCATCAAGTCGGCGGCGGACATCGACGGTCGTACCTTCGAGAACCTGCAACTGGGAGAGAACGCTTCTGTCAAGGTTGCCGACACAATCGACGAAGTTGTGGCAAAACTGACTGCAACCGAGACTGTCAGCGAAGGTGGACAGATCACCTATACCGTGACTCTGACCAACAAAGATGGTCTGCCGATCAACAGCCACTCGGCACTGACCTTCACCCTGAGCGACGGCAAGACCGTTATCACCGTCCCGGCCAATGGCACGACCGGTTCGGTCACCGTAACCGCCCCGGACAATGTCTATAGCGGTGCGAACGCTCCGGTCGAGCAGAGCTTGAAATACGTCAGTGGCGCTGATGCATGGAAATTCGAACAGCTGACGCTGGACGAAACCAAGGTCAGCACCGAAGTCACCGACGAGCCTGGCTCGGGTATACCGGGCACTGGCAACCAGGGCGACTTGGTGCAGGTCACCATCACCGCCGACCAGACCTCGGTAGCCGAGAACGTCAAACCGACCTTCACCGTGCACATTAACCAGGCACTGGCCCATGATCTGGTCGTGACCCTGAGCAACAACGCCCAGGTCACCATCAAGGCTGGCCAGACCAGTGCGCCGTACGAGCACGCGGCACAGGGCGATGACGTCTACAACGACGCCGGCCAGATCAGTCTGGGTATCAAGTCCGCCGTGGACGTTGATGGTCGTACCTTCGAAAACCTGCAACTGGGCGGCGACGCCTCGGTTCAGGTGACCGACACCACCGACGAAGTGGTGGCCAAGCTGACTGCGACTCCTTCGGTTACCGAAGG
>NZ_JBEPNE010000041.1:0-5032 GCF_040546125.1 Pseudomonas sp. UYEF17 | reverse complement strand
CGACACAGCAGTGCTATGCAGCTGTCTCCAATAGAATATGAGAAACGCTATTTCCTGAGCTTGGAGAGTGTCTAGGAAACCAGGGGCGATTCAAACAGCTGGGTCATAGTATCGGTAACGGTTATAATGCAGCCCCGTCTCCACATCCCAATACTGCCCCTGAAAGCGTAGCGGATTACGAATCTCCGCCCACTTCGCCCCGTCACTCCGCTGTTCCTCCGCCAAACCCCAGGCCTTGTACCTCCCGCTCCAGGCAATCTCCCCATCTTCACCGGTCAACTCCATCGGCGTCCCTAGCTGATCGCACTGGTACCAAGCCATCGCATCAAACGCTTTCGGTATCGGCTTATGCAGCCACACCGGATCCTTGTCGATGTCATACGGGAACACATACACCGGCTGGCGCAACAACTCGACAACATGGTTGGACACCGCCTGTGCCACTGGCACAAAGGTCCCGGGCTCGAACACATAGTGAGTGGTGTGGCCTTTGCCTTCCCGGTCCCGGCACTCGAATGCCAGCGTGTCGCCTTCCCACACATACCAGGTGTACCCACAACCCAACTCTTCATCCCGCTGCCGCCGGGCATTCTGGTTCCACACCGGGCCGGCCTGCGGTCGGTCGCGGTACTTGGCGCGTGAGTGCTTGTACAACCGCCGCCCGAGCGCGTCGTAGGCAAAGGTGACAATCAGTCGGTCATCCTCGTACCGCCGCAGGCGGTTGTAGAGGTCCCAGTCAAAGTGGCCTTTCTTGCTGCCCGTGGTGCGCTCCGCCAGGTTGCCGCGTTCGTCATAGCGGTACTGCGTGCCGCAGTAGCTGCGCAGTACGTTGTCGTTGATCCGGCGGGGTGAGTGTGGGTTGGGGCCGGGCGGGGCTTGTGGGTCGAGCAGGTTGCTCGCCGGGTCGAAGGCGAAGAGCTCTTTCTTGTAGAAATCGCCCGCTTCCAGCAGGCGGCCGACCGGGTCGTAGCGGTAGTAGGTGTCACCACGGTTCAGGTCATCCACGCGGGTTAGCTGGCCGCTGAGGTCGTACTCGTAGTCGCGCACCGCGATGCGCCGGGTGGCGCCGCGTCGGGCCAGAGTCTGCTGCTGCAACTGGCCATTCGGGGTCCAGGTCTGGCGTTGAACCAGGCCGTTGCCTTGCTCGCGGCCAATTTCCCGATGCAGGTCGTCGCGCTGGTAGCTGAGCAGTTCGTGCTCGTCGAGCTTGAGGCTGAGCAGGTGGCCGCTGCCATAGGTGAGCCAGCTGACCCGGTGGCCATCAGGGCGGGTGGTCGCGATACGCAGGTTGAGGGCGTCGTACTCATGCTTGAAGACAGCGACCTTCGCTTCCTTCATGTACTTGAAGTGCTGGTGCTCGCGGGTGTTGTTGCCCGCCAGGTCGTAGAACCACTGCAGCTTGCAGGCCTTGTTCTCGGCAAGTAGCAGGTTGCCGTTGCCGTCGTAGGCGAAGGTTTCGCTTTCCCACTCCTTGCCACCGCGCTGGCCGGCATGGCTTTTCACCAGGCGGCCCATGGCGTCGTATTCGAAGCGGGTGATGCGGTCGCCATCGATGCGGCGGGTGGGCTGGTTGCTGCTTTGATCGTAGAGGTAATCGGTGACCTGCTTGTCGAAGCCGGTCTCCATGATCAATCGCCCGGCCGGGTCGTACTTGAAGCTGGCCTCGCTGTTGTTCTCGTTGCGCAACCGCAGTAACTGGCCGAGCTTGTTCCAGTGGTAGGTGAGGGTGCTGTCGTCGGGGTTGTGGCGTTGGTGAATCAGGCCGGCCTCGTTGTAGGCCCAGGTGGTACGACGGTGCAACGCGTCGGTATAGCTGAGCAGGCGGCCTTCGGCATCGTGTTCGAAGCGGTCCTGGGTCTTGTCGGGGTATACCAGGCGGGTCAGTTGACCGGCCTGGTAGTGATACTCGGTGGTTTCCCCCGCTGCGTTGATCGCTTTGCTCAGTTGCCCGAGCCCGTCGTACTTCCACAGCGTGGTCTTGCCGGAGCAATCGGTGTAGCTGGCCAGCTGGCCGTCGCGGGTGTAGCCGAGCTTCTTCTCGCCACCGTTGGCGTCGATGATGGCGATGGGCAGGTTATCGCTGTTGTAGGTGTACTGGGTCTTGTTCTCCAGCGGGTCGAGCGTTTCGATGATGTTGCCGCGCTGGTCGTAGTCGTACTTCCACAGGCCGCCCTCGGCGTCGCGGGTCTTGAAGCGCTGGTCGAGGTCGTCGTAGGCGTGGTGCACCGCGGAGCCATCGGGGCGGGTGTGCTGCAGCAAGTTGCTGCGCTCGTCGTAGACATAGCGGTCGATATTGCCGTCGGTATGCACATGCTGGATGACGTTCTTGCCATCGTCGCGGAACAGCCACTCTTCGTTGCCGTCCGGGTAGATGATGCGGTAGGTGTAGCCGAGGTAGTCGTAGTAGTGGCGGGTTTCCTGGCCAAGCGCATCTGTGACGGTGGTCAGGCGGATATGCTTGTTCCATTTCAGACGCGTATCGAAGCTGCCGTCATCGGCCCATTCGCGCACGGCTTTCGCGTCCGGGCCTTCGCCCTGCCATTCAAGGCTGGTGCCCCGCCCGGTGCGGTCGGTGTAGCGCGTGACCAGGTGGTGCTGGTACTGGTAGGTCCACTGCGCCCCATGTTCATCGCGTGCCGCGCGAAGGTCGCCCTGGTCGTCGTGGTCGTAGCTGGCCAGCTGTCGCGTTTGCCGGCCGTCCTGCATCAGCCAGAGTGCCTTGATGCGCCCATGCTCATCGAGCTGGGTATGCACATGCTGGTGCTGGTCTTCATCCTGGTAGGTGACCAGGTCGGAGAGCACTGCCTTGCCGGCGTGCTGGTGCTCGTAATGCAACGCGATGCGCGCGCCGCCGCGCTGGATGATGCCGACCAGGCGGAAGTGATCGCCGACGCGCTGGTAGTGTTCCTGGCGCTGGTGGCCGTGGGCCAGGTTCAGGTGGTTGTCGTCGACCCGGATGAGTACCGTCTTCTCTACCGGGTCGTAATGGGGCTTGCCAACCTTGGGCAGGGCGTAGCTGTGGGTGCGGCCATCGTCGGCGTGGTACAGCACACCCTCGTCAACCACATCGAAGCGCATCGAGAATGGCGTGATCCAGCGGGCACCGAACTCGCTGTCATCGTAGGCGTCCAGGCTGGAACGGTAGGTGCGTGCCCAGGCGACAGGAAACACGCCTGGCAGGTTGAAGTCGACATGCACCAGGGTTTCGGTACCGCGTGCATAGCTGATGCTCTTGCTGGTGCCGGGGCAGGTGCCGTTCAGGTCGCAGCGTGGGTCGTTTTTAGGTCGGGCCTCGTTGCGGGTGGCTTCCACGCGGCTTTCGGTGCCCTTGTCCTTTGCCACACCCGAGCCGCGCGCCGGGGTATTGGCCGACACCCGGGGCGCGGGTTTGCGCTTGCGCAGGCCTGCGTTGAGCTGGGCGAGGAGCCAGGCAATGCTGTTTTGCGTGGCCGGGTTGGCCAGGGCGGTCAGCATTTGCCGGATCAGCTGGGCCAGGCCCTTGAGCACATTGGTGTGTGGCTGGACGAGCTTCAAGACCCAGCCAGTGTTGCTCGCTGCAGCTTTGTACCCCTCGGTCGCGCCGTACTGAACCGCACCAGCGGTGGCGCTGATGACCGCTTCGGCCCGGGTCAGCAGGTCCCAGAGGGACGGCTCTTCGATGGGGGCGTAGATTGCCTGGGCGCTGTTGATGATCGCCTTGCGCTGCTGGGTGGTGTCGATCTCGCCCTTGGCGATGCGCTCGATGGCATCCGCCAGGCTGTTGAGTGTCTGGAAGCCGGTGTTGGCGGCATTGTTCAAGATGCCAGGCAGTTCGGTTTCGGCCCGCTCGACGAAGGTTTCGATTTCGCCCATCAGCGTGGCACTGAGGTGGCCGACCATGATGTTCATGACGGCTTGGGCGAAGTCACCTTTGTTTTTCTTCAGTTGCTGTCGGGCCAGGAACAGTACCGGGCGCAACGTCATCCGTGCGGCGGCCATGGTCGGCGGGACGGGTACTACACCGATCAGGTTGATGCCCAGGCTGACCCAGTCCAGCGGGTCATTCGAGCCTGTCTTGGCCAGATGGATGATGTCGCCCAAGGCGTCGAACAAGGCGACGATGTTGCCCACCACCGGCACTGCACCGGCCCAGGCCTTGACGGTGGCCAGGTCGATGGTGTTGCCGCTGAGTTCCAGCAGCCAGGCGTTTACCGTGGCTTCACCCTGGCCGATATCCTGGGCGACCAGGTTGTTCAACGGGACCAGTGCGATTTCGCGTTCTTCGATTTCTTTCTTTTCTTGTGGGGTCATCGTTTCAATTCCCTTCCTGGACGAGTGAGGTAGCCAAGGCACTGGCAGTGCCGAGCCGGGAAGGGGGAGGTGTCGAGGGGGCGATGGCGTCGAGCGGGGCCTTGAACGCTTGTGCCGCATGCTTCGCGAGGTTTTCGGTGCCCTGCAGGGCGGAAGGTAGCGTCAGCGCTGCAGCCGGGCCTGAAAAGTCCTTTCTCAGGTTGCCGAAGTAGCTGCCGGCTACCCATGGGTCGGCTGGGTCTTTCTCGAAGTCAACGGCTGTGGGGCCCGGGCTTACAGCTGCTACCGCCGCAAATCCTTGTTCGTCCAGCGTGCCTTTGAGCACCTGGCCCAGCGCGTCCTCTACCTGGTACCCGGAGCCTTTCAAGGGGCGGTTGTTGGCGTAGTTGCGGAATAGGTCGAGGTTGCCTTTGTCGGTTTTGGGCGCGTCCGGGAACGTGGCCGTCTGGCTTTGTGCACCTTTGTAGATGAAGTCAGTCGCGTGCGCGGTGTACTGGCCAGCGGTGGCATGCAGGATTCCCCCTGCGGTGTAGGTGGTACTGCTGCCGCCCCCCTGGATGACCAGTTCTTCCTTGGCGCTGAGGGTGATGCGTTCGGCGGTGACGCTGACCTTGAGCTTGGCCAGCAGGTTGATGTTGTCCTTGAGCGCCTTCAGGTCGATGTCGCCGGTGGCCGCGACCAGTCGCCAGCCCATGCTCTGGACGAACTGGCGTACCCCTCGGCTGGCACTGATCAGCAGGCG
>NZ_JBEPNE010000040.1:0-9481 GCF_040546125.1 Pseudomonas sp. UYEF17 | reverse complement strand
CCCCATCCATGGGGCCTCAGCGCTTGACGGGCATCCATGCCCGTCACCTCCCTCCGCAGTCCCTTCGCTCGGCCTCCTGAAGTCGCAATCGGCGGTGCCTGAACTACCGCGCGCTTAGAAGCAAAAGCAAAAGCAAAAGCAAAAGCAAAAGCAAAAGCAACGGCAACGGCAACGGCAACGGCAACGGCAGTTGGATGGTTCCCGGGAACCCGGCGAACGTCGCCGACCTCTCAGTTCCATAGGCCTTCTTAGGAGGATGCCGCCCATGAAACACCTGATGCCTTGGTTATTGGCTGCCAGCCTGACTGCCTGCGGCGAAACCGCCCTGCTGAATGTACTCGACGGCAGTGGCCCAACCCCCCAGCTGCCTGCTCCGGTCAAGACCACCCTCCCCACCGTGAATATCGCCCCGGCAGTGGGCTGGCCCAAGGACGTCAAGCCCGAAGCAGCACCAGGCACTCAGGTGAAAGCGTTCGCCACTGGGCTCGACCACCCTCGCTGGCTATACCTGCTGCCCAACGGAGACGTGCTGGTAGCTGAAACCAATGCCCCGCCTAAACCCGAAGATGGCAAGGGCCTGCGCGGTTGGGTCATGAAGAAGGTGATGAAGCGGGCAGGTGCAGGCGTGCCCAGCGCCAACCGCATTACCCTGCTACGGGATGCCGACCACGACGGCGTGGCTGAAATCCGCACGACCTTCATCGAAGAGCTCAACTCACCGTTCGGCATGGCCCTGGTCGGCAAGGACCTCTACGTCGCCAACACCGACAGGCTGCTGCGCTTTCACTACGAGCCCGGAGCCATGCAAATTCGCAATGAAGGCCAGCCGGTAGTCGAGTTGCCAGGCGGGCCGCTCAACCACCACTGGACCAAGAACGTCATCGCCAGCCCCGATGGCAAGAAGCTTTTCGTGACGGTCGGCTCCAACAGCAACGTAGGCGAAAACGGTATGGACAAGGAACAGGGACGCGCCGCGGTCTGGGAAGTGGACCCCGCCAGCGGCCAGCACCGCCTGTTCGCCACCGGCCTGCGCAACCCTAACGGCCTGGCCTGGGAGCCGCACAGCGGCGCGTTGTGGACGGCAGTCAACGAGCGTGACGAGATCGGTAGCGATCTGGTACCGGACTACATCACTTCCGTGAAGGACGGCGGTTTCTATGGTTGGCCCTACAGCTACTACGGCCGCCACGTGGACGAGCGCGTGCAACCGCCAGCGCCTGAAAAAGTAGCCCAGGCGCTGGTGCCCGACTACGCCGTGGGCCCTCACACGGCATCGCTGGGGCTGGCATTCGCCGAACCAAATGGGCTACCACCGCCCTTCGAACAAGGGGCATTCGTGGGCCAGCACGGGTCGTGGAACCGCAAGCCACACAGTGGCTACAAGGTGATTTTCGTGCCGTTCGACCCATCAGGAAAGCCCTCGGGCAAGCCCGTAGACCTGCTTACCGGTTTTCTGGATGAGCATGGCAAGGCCCAAGGGCGCCCGGTCGGCGTAATCACCGACGGGCGTGGCGGCGTGCTGGTAGCCGATGATGTCGGCAATGTGGTCTGGCGGGTGAGCAAAGCCCCGCCTGTCCTCAGGGGTTCTGCGCCAGATGCCCTTGCGGAATGACGCGCTTGGCCTGCAGGTAAGCCTTGGCCCAGTAGCTGTTGGACAGGTAGTCAAGGCGCACCGTGCCGCCGCTGGAGGGTGCATGCACGAAGCGCCCTTCCCCCACATAAATGCCAGCATGGCTGACCTGCGAGCCGCCACTGGTGGCGAAGAACACCAAGTCACCGGACTGCAGCGACTTGGCATCCACGGTTGGCGCGCGCATGACGATCATCTCACGCGTCGAACGCGGCAGGCTTATGCCAGCCGCATCACGGTAGACGTACTTGATCAGGCCACTGCAATCGAAACCGGAGTCCGGCGTGTTGCCGCCCCAGCGATAAGGCGTGCCCACCAGGCCGATAGCACGCATCAGCACGTCATCGGCAATCGGCGAAGGGCTGGGCTGGCTATAGGTTACCTGCGGCTGTACCACAGGGGCCGGCGCAGGCGCACGGCTGGAGCAGGCAGCCAGCAAGGCTGCCAAGGAGAGAAATGCGAAGCGCGCCATCTTTACCATGGCCAGAACATCCTGTCTGAGTCCGCTGGGCCGCAGCCGAAAAGAATTGAGAATTTAGATTAGACGCTTTCTATAAATGCGCACGGCGGCGAGCTTTTTTCAAAGCATCGCCGCCGCGGCAGAATATATCATTTTGCTATCAGTTGCGCGCGATATTGGTGGTCGGCGCCATGGCCAAGGCACGCTTGGCTTCGATGAAGGTCTTGCTCCAGTAGCGGTCACCGAGGCTGTCGATGCGCACGCCACCACTGCGGCGGCTGCTGGAGTGGATGAACTGGTTGTCACCCAGGTAGATGCCGGCATGGCTCACGCGGCCGCGACCATTGGTGCTGAAGAACAGCAGGTCACCTGGCTTGAGCTTGTTGCGGGCCACTTTCGGGGCATCGACGTTGATCATTTCACGCGTGGAACGCGGCAGGGTCACGCCCGCCTCTTCGCGGAACAGGTAGCCGATGAAACCACTGCAGTCGAAGCCGGACTTCTCCGAGGTACCACCGAAGCGGTAGCGGGTGCCGATCAGCGACATGCCGCGCTCGAGAATGCTGTCAGCCAGAACTGGCAACTGGTAAGGCTTGCTGCTGGAGAAAGCCTCCAGGTCATCTTCGGTGGCCAGCTCTTCCGGCTCGCCGAATACCGACGAGGACGAGGCTTTGGCCTTGAACGCCGATTGTGCGGCGATCGGGGAGTGGTCCTGGGGCTGCAACTCTGAATGAGAAGCTGGGCCTTGGGCCGCGCAGCCAAAAAGCAGGGTCACAAGTGCGAGTGGCACGAGGGGTGCGAAGCGCTTCAGCATGGGCACGACCGTGTCTGTAATCCTTTAGAAGGGTGAAACTATGCCCTCTATCATGACCATTTGCAAATTTTGTCGAAAAAGATGTGACTTTTTTGTTTTGCCGCTCTGGCCCAGCGTTTTCGGGGTTACCAACCCAGGGTTTCCTTGAGGAACGGGATGGTGAGCTTGCGTTGTGCCTGCAACGAGGCCTGGTCGAGACGTTCGAGCAGGTCGAACAACGCACTCATGCTGCGTGCGCCGCGGGTGAGGATGAAGTGACCGACTTCGTCGGTAAGGTGCAGGCCACGGCGCGAAGCACGCAGTTGCAGGGCACGCAGCTTGTCTTCGTCGGACAGACCACGCATCTGGAACACCAGGGCCAGGGTCAGCCGCGACTTCAGGTCGGGCAGCTTGATCGGCAGTTCGCGCGGCGATGCCGAGGCAGCCAGCAGCAGGCGCCGGCCGCTGTCACGCAGGCGGTTGAACAGGTGGAACATGGCCTCTTCCCAATCAGCCTTGCCGGCGATCACGTGCAGGTCGTCGATGCACACCAGTTCGTACTGGGCCAGGTAGTCGAGCAGCCCTACGCCACGATCGAGCAATTGCGCCAGTGGCAGGTAGACGGCTGGCTCGCCGCGTTGCTGGAAGCGGTGGGTGGCGGCCTGTAGCAGGTGGGTACGGCCAACACCTTGCTTGCCCCACAGGTAGATAAGGCTCTCGGTCCAGCCGGCGTCGGCTTCGCATAGCCGCTCGACGTAGCCCAATGCCGCGGCATTGGCGCCCGGATAGTAGTTGATGAAGGTGGCGTCATCGCGCAGGCGCACACCCAGGGGCAACTGGATCGGTGGTTTCATGCTCGCGGGCGGTCGACAGGACCGCAGGGGGCCTTTGGTGAACAATGTGCAAAGTCTATACCCGCAGCGCGGGGCGCACAATCGCGGCAGCGGATAGCACAAGTAAAATCAACGAGTTGCGCGCCAAAAGCCTGCAATACGTGCCCTGTAGGAGCGGCCTTGTGTCGCGATGGGCCGTAAGGCGGCCCCGGCAATCCTGAGCCAGGGCAGATATCCTGGGGCCGCTGCGCGCCCCGTCGCGACACAAGGCCGCTCCTACAAAGGGCAGTGCAGCCAAACGGCCCCGGGATCACAACTCCGGGTCGATATCCCCGGCATACATGTCCGATTCCTTGTACAGGTCATGTACATGCCGCAGCAGCACCATGATCACCGCCGCCACCGGCAGCGCCAGCAACACCCCGGTAAAGCCGAACAGCTCACCGCCGGCCAGGATCGCGAAGATCACCGCCACCGGGTGCAGGCCGATACGGTCGCCGACCAGCAGCGGGGTCAGCACCATGCCTTCCAGCGCCTGCCCGACCATGAACACCGCGACGATGCCCAGCATCGGGTACAGGTCGCCGCCGAACTGGAACAGGCCAGCCACCAAGGCCGCGCCGATGCCGATGATGAAGCCCATGTACGGCACGATGGCAGCCAGCCCGGCGAGCATGCCAATCAGCAGCCCCAGCTCCAGCCCCACCAGCATCAGCCCGGCCGAATAGATGATGCCCAGGGCCACCATCACCATCAATTGCCCGCGCACGAACGCCCCCAGCACTTCATGGCATTCGCCCGCCAGGCCCATCACTTGCGGCTCACGATGGCGCGGCAACAGGCCACGCAACTTGGCCATCATCAGGTCCCAGTCACGCAACAGATAGAAACCCACCACCGGGATCAGCACCATGTTGGCCAGCCAGGCCATCAGCGCCAGGCTCGATGCAGTGGCATGGGACAGCAGCACACCGACGATATCGGTGGTCTGGCCCATGTGCGTGCCGATGGCGGCCTTGATCTTGTCGAACTTCCAGAAGCCGTCAGCCAGGCCCAGGCGGCTCTGCACCCAGGGTAGCGCCACGTGCTCGAGCCAGTCGAGCATCTGCGGCGCCAGTTCGTACAGGCGCACCAGCTGCTTGGCCAGCAGCGGCACCAATACCAGCAGCAAGGCCAGCAACAGCAAGGTAAACAGGCCGAAAACCACCACCACGCCCCAGGTGCGCGACAGCCCCAGGCGCTCCAGGCGGTCGACCAGCGGGTCGGCCAGGTAGGCCAGCAGGATGCCGACCAGGAACGGGGTAAGAATGTTGTGCAGGCTGTAAAGCAGCACGGCGACCAGCAGGGCAACGCCCAGCCAGATCCAACGACGTACGTCGGTCACGGTGTGCTCCCCTTACCAGCGAAAACGCAAACCGTCGAACGGCTTGGGTGCTGGCTGGGCCGGCACTGGTTGCCCAGCGCCGGCAGCGTCTGCGGGAGCTGGAGGGGGCTGCACAGCAGGCGCCTGCTCTACCGGTACTTCCTGCAGCTTGGCCAGGCCAAGCTGGGCGCGCAGCTGTTCGCGGTTGGCGGTCACGCCGTAGGTCAGGGTGCTGCCTTCGGCCATCTGCAGGCGCGGGCCAAAGGGTTCGAGCACGCGGGCCAGCTCGGCGTAGCGCTGCAGGTTCATCCCCTGCACTTGCACCTGCAACTGGCTGCTGGCGCCCGGGCGGGTGACGTAACGCGGCGCCAGGCGGCTGCTGAGCGCCAGCATCACGGCGTCGGCCAGTGCTGCCGGGTCGGCACCTTCGGCAGTGCCTTGTTCACGCTGGTCGCCCAGCCACAGCTGCCATTTGCCCTGCCACTTGCCGTCGGCTTCCCGGGCATGCACCGCCAGCAAGGCATCGGCGCCGTAGCGCCCTGAGGCTTCGCGCAACGCCGCAGGGTCACTGCCTTCGATCTGCTCGGCATTGGCCACCAGTTGCTCCTGCAGGTCGGCCAGCGGCAGGCGCAACGGCAGGCCACGGTGCTGCGCGGCGCGGCGCAGGGGTTGGGCGCTGGCCTGGCCGTCACCGACCAGGTTGCTGCCTTCGGCACTGTCGTTCAGCCACCAGCCCAGGATCGAGGGGCGGTTGCTGCCCCACAAGGCCAGGCCGGCCTTGCGCAAGGCCCGTTCGGTACTGCCCGGGTCGAACTCGACCAGTACCGACTCGGGTGGCCCGGCTTCGCTGGCGACCTGGTTGATGATTTGCTGCGGGTCCTTGCGCAGCCCGGCCAATGCCGGGCTTTGCGCTGCCTTGGGGTCGCCGGTCAGGCGCGTAACCAAGGTATCGAGGGCCTGGACGGTAGCCGCGGCACGGGCTTCGGCGCCCTGCCCGGATACCGGTTCGCGCACCTGGTACAGGCCGGAGACACTTTCAGCCTGGGCAGTGGCCGAGATCAGGGCCAGGCAACCGACTGCCAGAATATTGAAGAGACGCATGGAGGATTCCTGTCCATTTACCGCAATGCCTATACCTTATACATGGGGGCGCAAGGTAACCAGTCGCGAGGATGAAAGATTGGTTGCGGAGATTGCCTGGGAGATGTGATGGGTCTGACAGGTGTTCGCCGCAACAGGTTCAGAGCCTGAGCGTGCATGGCGCGGCCCTTGTGGCGCCTGCGAGATCGAGCGCCGCCCGCGCGGCGCTTCGCAGCACAAGGCTGCTCCTACATCTGTTTCGGGCCAGTTATTCCTGGGGCAGACGCGCGCGGGCCCTTGGTGTCCACCTCGATATCGTGCCGGACAAACAAGGCGGTCGCGTGCACTGGCACAGGCGTTACTGGCCCGAAACAAATGTAGGAGCAGCCTTGTGCTGCGAAGCGCCGCGCGGGCGGCGCTCGATCTCACAAGCGCCACACCTCTCGTGGCGAACACCCCCAACTTTTTACCTATTTTCATGCCCTGCCCGTCGGCCTGAGGATGGCCGCTGCCCGGCAACCCTGATAAAATCGCGCGCCTTCACAGACCACTGACGTTTCAGGCAGCCGCCGCTTACCAGCCGGCCTTGGCCGTCATGGTCGTTTTTAAGAATCCCTCCCTCCTAAAGGCCTGGATCAATGAGCAAGCAACCCTCCCTGAGCTACAAGGACGCCGGTGTAGACATCGACGCCGGCGAAGCACTGGTCGAACGCATCAAGGGCGTGGCAAAACGCACCGCACGCCCTGAAGTCATGGGTGGCCTGGGCGGCTTCGGCGCCCTCTGCGAGATCCCGGCCGGCTACAAGCAGCCGGTGCTGGTCTCCGGCACCGACGGCGTCGGCACCAAGCTGCGCCTGGCACTGAACCTGAACAAGCACGACAGCATCGGCCAGGACCTGGTCGCCATGTGCGTCAACGACCTGGTAGTGTGCGGCGCCGAGCCGCTGTTCTTCCTCGACTACTATGCCACCGGCAAACTGAACGTCGACGTGGCCGCCACCGTGGTCACCGGCATCGGTGCCGGTTGCGAACTGGCCGGCTGCTCGCTGGTTGGTGGTGAAACCGCCGAAATGCCTGGCATGTACGAGGGCGAAGACTACGACCTGGCCGGCTTCTGCGTCGGCGTGGTGGAAAAGGCCGAGATCATCGACGGCTCCAAGGTTGCCACCGGCGACGCACTGATCGCCCTGCCGTCCTCGGGCCCGCACTCCAACGGCTACTCGCTGATCCGCAAGATCCTCGAAGTGTCCGCCACCGACATCGAGAACACCCAGCTCGACGGCAAGCCACTGACCGACCTACTGATGGCGCCGACCCGCATCTACGTCAAGCCGCTGCTGCAACTGATCAAGAACACCGGCGCGGTCAAGGCCATGGCCCACATCACCGGTGGCGGCCTGCTGGACAACATCCCGCGCGTACTGCCGGCCAACGCCCAGGCGGTCATCGACGTGGCCAGCTGGCAGCGCCCGGCGGTGTTCGACTTCCTGCAGGAAAAAGGCAACGTCGACGAGCATGAAATGCACCGCGTGCTGAACTGCGGCGTCGGCATGGTCATCTGCGTGGCCCAGGATCAGGTAGAAGCTGCCCTGAACGAACTGCGCGCCGCTGGCGAGCAGCCATGGGTGATCGGCCACATCGCCGAAGCCGCCGAGGGCGCTGCCCAGGTCGAGCTGCAGAACCTCAAGGCACACTGATGCCAAGCAAGACCTGCAATGTAGTGGTACTGCTGTCGGGCTCCGGCAGCAACCTGCAAGCCCTGATCGACAGCTGCCAAGGCCAGGACAGCCAGGTGCGCATCCGTGCGGTGGTTTCCAACCGCGCCGATGCCTACGGCCTGCAACGCGCCGCGGCGGCCGGCATCGACAGCGTCGTGCTCGAGCATACCCAGTTCGACGGCCGTGAAGCCTTCGATGCCGCGCTGATGGCGCGCATCGATGCTTTCGCCCCGGACCTGGTGGTGCTGGCCGGTTTCATGCGTATCCTCAGTGGCGACTTCGTGCGCCACTACCAGGGCCGCCTGCTCAACATCCACCCGTCGCTGCTGCCCAAGTACAAGGGCCTGCATACCCACCGCCGGGCGCTGGAGGCAGGCGACGCCGAGCACGGCTGCAGCGTACACTTCGTGACTGAGGAACTCGATGGCGGCCCACTGGTCGTACAGGCTGTGGTACCGGTGGCGTCTGACGACACCGTCGAAAGCCTGGCCCAGCGGGTACACCGCCAGGAACACCTGATCTACCCGCTGGCGGTGCGCTGGTTCGCCGAAGGGCGCTTGCGCCTTGGCGAACAGGGTGCATTACTGGATGGCCAGCCCCTGGCGGCCAGCGGTCACTTGATTCGATCCTAGGAGAATTTATGCGTCGCGCCCTGCTCTTGGCTCTCGCCGTGCTCGCCCTGCCCCTCCAGGCAGCTGATCTGAAGCCTTTCTCGGCCAGCTACACCGCAGACTGGAAGCAACTGCCCATGAGCGGCACCGCCGAGCGCAGCCTGGTCAAGAATGCCAACGGTACCTGGGACCTTAACTTCAAGGCTTCCATGATGATCGCCAGCCTGACCGAGCAAAGCACCCTGCGCCTGGACAACGACACCCTGCTGCCGCAGAAGTACCACTTCGAGCGTGGCGGCCTGGGCAAGGCCAAGAAGGTCGACCTGACCTTCGACTGGAACAGCAAGAAGGTCACCGGCAGCGACCGTGGCGATGCCATCACCCTGCCGCTGAACCGTGGCGTGCTGGACAAGTCGTCCTACCAGCTGGCCCTGCAGCATGACGTGGCCGCCGGCAAGAAGAGCATGACCTACCAGGTAGTCGACGGTGACGAGATCGACACCTACGACTTCCGCGTGCTGGGCACCGAAAAGGTCACTACCAAGACCGGCCAGGTCGATGCGGTGAAGGTCGAGCGCGTGCGCGACCCAAGCCAGAGCAAGCGCATCACCGAGCTTTGGTTCGCCAAGAACTGGGACTACCTGCTGGTGCAACTGCGCCAGGTCGAGACCGATGGCAAGGAATACGTGATCGTGCTGCAGGATGGCACGGTCGATGGCAAGCCGGTGAAGGGCAACTGAGCCAGCGCTGCCTGCAGTACCCGAAGCCCCGCCTTGTGCGGGGCTTTTTTGTGCCTGCCTTGCACCGACGCCTGTAGGAGCGGCCTTGTGTCGCGATGGGGCGCGCAGCGGCCCCAGGGTCTTTGCTTCAACGCAAGATTGCCGGGGCCGCTGCGCGCCCCATCGCGACACAAGGCCGCTCCTATGTATGGACTCGCCCACACTGTCTAGCTGCTTTTGAACATAGGAACCCGGTTGCATCTATGTATCAGGC
>NZ_JBEPNE010000039.1:0-14061 GCF_040546125.1 Pseudomonas sp. UYEF17 | reverse complement strand
CACCTGATCCCATCCCGAACTCAGCAGTGAAACGATGCATCGCCGATGGTAGTGTGGGGTTTCCCCATGTGAGAGTAGGTCATCGTCAAGATTCAAATCCAAAGCCCCTGTCTGCGATGCAGACAGGGGCTTTGTCTTTTCCGGGGGCGCACTTTCAGGCGAGCGCGCTTCCCGTGTAGGAGCGGCCTTGTGTCGCGATCGGACGCGCAGCGACCACCATAGAGTCAGAACTGATAGCTGACCGTGGCACTGACATTACGCTCTTCACCCATGTAGCAGTAGTTCAGGCTTGCACACGAGGTGATGTAGCTTTCATTGGTGAGGTTATTGGCGTTCAGGCGTACATCCATCCCTTGGAGGCCGACCTTGCCCAGGTCATAGCCGATCGAGGCGTCGAACAGGGTATAGGAGGGCACCTTCATGCTGTTTTCCGCATCCACCCAGCTGTACCCCACATACCGCACCCCACCGCCCAAGCGCAGGCCATCCAGGGCCCCCTGGTGGAAGTTGTAGTCAGCCCAAAGCGAGAACATCTGTTTCGGTGCCTGGGTTGGCGAATTGCCCTTGTTATCCAGGTTGCCGGACACCAGGCTGGGCATCGACTTAGCGTACTCAATATCGGTAAAGGTATAGCCGCCCAACAGCTTCAAGCTGTCGGTCAGCTGCACATGGGCCTCCAGCTCAAGCCCTTGTGAGCGCACTTGCCCTACAGGGCGATAGAAGTCCTCGTCAGGCTGCTTCGAGGCCAGGTTCTCCTGCTCGATGCGGAACACCGATGCGGTGAACAGGTTGTCGCTACCAGGCGGCTGATACTTGATACCAGCCTCCCATTGAGTGCCCTCGGTCGGTGCCAGAGGGCGGCCTTGCTGGTCGGATACGGTATTGGGGTTGAACGACTCCGAGTAGCTGACATAGGGCGCAATACCGTTCTCGAACAGGTAGAGCACACCTGCGCGGGTAGTGAACCTGGAGCGCTGGTCACTGACCTTGGTGTTGCTGTCGCAATTCTCCTCGGACACCTTCACCCAGTCCTGGCGCAGCCCCAACGAAAAGCGCCATTGGTCCAGCTCCACCAGGTCCTGCAGGTAAACGCCCGTTTGCTGCAAGCGCCGCTGGTAGCGGTTCTCGCCCAGCACCTGAAGGTTGCCGTTGCCGTACTGCGGGTTGCCTGCATCCAGCGGATCGACTGTGCCATAACGCCAGGCCACGTCGGCCTTGCGTCGCTGGTAGTCGGTGCCCAGCAGCAAGGTGTGTTTGGCGGCCCCGGTGAAGAATTCCGCCTGCAGCATGTTGTCGATGATGTACGAATGCAGGCGTTCGTCGCCGCCGGTATAGGCGCGGTTGAGGATATTGCTGTCGGCATCCGCCCAACCGGCGGAATACACCTGGTCCATCGACACGTCGGAATCCTGATAGCGGAAGTTCTGGCGTGCCGTGAACACATCGTTGAAACGATGCTCGAACTGGTAGCTGAAGGACTGTTGGGTACGCTCGTAGTTGTCGATACCCGGCTCGCCCTCGAAGAAGTGGTCCGACAGGCGCAAGCCGTTGCGTTTGTGCAGCATGCCATCTGCGGGGTTACCGCCGTGATAGCCGCCGTTGGGGTCGTGTTGCAGGTAGGCCTGCAGGGTCAGCGAAGTGTCTTCGCTGAAGTCGATGCTGACGGCCGGCGCGATGGCGTAGCGTTCTTCCTTGTTGTGATCGAACTGCGTGTCGGAAGCATCCGCCAGGCCTGTCAGGCGATAAGCGATACGCTTGTCGTCATCCACGGGGCCGCTGAAGTCGAAACCCATGCCACGCTGGCCTTGGGTACCGATGGTGGCCTGGACTTGATGGAAGGGGGTAAACAGCGGCTTCTTGGTGGTCAGCGCCACCAGGCCTCCTGGCGAGCTACGGCCATACAGTACCGAAGACGGCCCCTTGAGAATATCGATGCGCTCCAGGAAGTACGGGTCCACCTGCATGGTGCTGTAGGTGCCGTTGTCTCCCATCGACTTGAGCCCGTCGACGTAGATGTTGTCCACCGAGCCGTCGTTGAAGCCACGCATGGCCACATAGTCATAACGATGGGTCGCCCCGTAGGGGTTGGTCAGTACCCCAGGTGTGTAGCGCATGGCTTGGGCAACGGTTTGTGAGCCTTGGTCGTCCATCTGCTGTCGGGTAACCACCGAGACCGATTGTGATGTCTCTACCAGTGGCATGCTGGTCTTGGTCGCCACTTGGCTATGGGTAGCGTTGTAACCCTCCATGCTGCCCAGTGCATTGCCGAGGGTGAAGCTACGGATATCGGTGTCTGGCAATGACAATGCAGCGCCTTGGGGTTGTGCCTGCAGCACGTAGCTCCGGCCGTCCTGGCTGACGGCTTCCAGGCCGCTGCCATTGAGCAACTGGTGCAGTGCCTGATCGGTTGGGTATTGCCCCTGCAGGCCGTTCGACTGCAAGCCTTGGGTGAGCTGGGGTGTGCTCGACAAGGTGATGCCAGCCTGGCGGGCGAACTGGTTGAGCACGTCATCCAACTGGCCGGCCGGGATCGCATAGTGGTGGCTCATCTGGGCCGTTTCAGCTGCCATGGAAAGCTGCGTGACGGCTGTAAGGCCCAAGGCGGTGCCAAACAGGGCAGCCCGGACTGCTTTGCGCAAAGGCGCTGAGTGCAAGACAGGTCGAAAATCATTCGCGTTGAAGGTGCGCGTGTGCACGGGGGCGGTAGGCATGAGGGGTCCGTTGAAGTGTGAGGGCAGGAGGTGTCGCTTACTGTCCTAGCCGGACCGGTATTCAAAACCCGTCAAAAAAGTTATTGGGGCCGCTACGCGCCCCATCGCCGGCAAGCCAGCTCCCACAGGTATTGCATAGCCCTCAGGTCTTGTGCGATCCCTGTGGGAGCTGGCTCGCCGGCGGTGGGCTGCATAGCAGCCCTGAACGCAATAGCCCCCGTCAGATCAGGCCAGCCCCTCCACGCGAACCCACCAGCGTGTACGTTGGCGAAGCCGCACGGGCAGCGTCCGTGGTAGCAGTTGCAGCAGTTGCTCCGGGTCTTCGAGGCGGAATACACCCGACAAGCGCAAATCGGCAATATCGTCGCTGCAGCCCAGATAGCCATGCCGATAACGGCTGACCTGCGAGAGGAAGTCGAACAGGCGCATGTCCCGGGTGACGATCAGGCCCTCGGTCCAGGCCATCGCATCCATGTCCACCTGCTCGACCCGGTGTGTACCCTGCGCATCCAGGCGCCAGTTCTGGCCGCTTTCGATCCATTGCAGCGGTCCATTGCCAGGCCGGTGTACAGCCACCCGGCCATGGCTGACACTGACCCGCGTGCAGTCGCTGTCCTGGCGCGCCACAAAGCGCCCTTCGAACCCTTCCAGCAACGCGTCACGAGTTTGTACAAGCAAGGGACGCTGCGGGCTGCAGGCAATCATCAATTCCCCCTGCTTCAGGCGGACCAGGCGCTGCTGGTCATTGAAGGCCAGGTCGACGGCACTGCGGGTATTGAGTTGCATCAGCGAGCCATCGGGAAGCGCAAAGCTGCGTCGTTCGCCCGTGCCGGTGGCGTAGTCCGATGTCCAGGCGTTGACCGCATCGAGGTCTTTTCCCAGCCATCCCGCTGTCCCCGCCATGGCAACGCCACCAAGCAGCTTCAACGCCTGCCGACGGTGCAGCCGGCGCTGGCTGGTCTCCAGGGTCTGCAAAGCCAGCCCGGCGCCAGGGACGGCACGCAGGTCGAGGTCCTGATGCAGGTGAATCACCCGTTGCCAGGCCTGTTCGTGTTCGTGGTGGGCAGTGCGCCATTGCTTGCACTGTTGCTGCAGGGCAGGGTCATGCCCGCTCTCGCGCAGCCTCAGCATCCACTGGATGGCCTGCTTGACCGCTGTTGCGCCAGGCTGTGCGGCGGTCATCATGTCAGCACTCGTCGCTGTAGCGCAGCAGGTAGCAATGATAGAGCGCGTCGGCGATGTAGCGCTCCACGGTACGCACCGAGATCCCCATCTGGTCGGCGATGGCCTGGTGCTTCAGCCCTTCGCATTGGGCCAGCAAGAATGCGCGGCGTACTTTGGGCTTGAGGCCGTCGAGCATGCGCGCGATGCGCTCCAGCAATTCCAGCAGCAGCTCACGGGTTTCGGCCGAGGGGGCCTGTGCTTCCGGCAACTGTGCCAATGCCTCGAGATAGGCCCTGTGCAGTTCCTCGCGCCGCCAGTGGTCGATCACCAGCCCGCGCGCGACCGTCCGCAGGAAGGCCCGGGGAGTATTCAGTTGCAGGTGTTCGCGACGCTGCAACAGGCGCACGAAGGTGTCCTGGGCCAGGTCTGCGGCATCGGCGGCGTTGCCCAGCTTG
This sequence comes from Pseudomonas sp. UYEF17, assembly GCF_040546125.1. Lineage (NCBI taxonomy): Bacteria > Pseudomonadati > Pseudomonadota > Gammaproteobacteria > Pseudomonadales > Pseudomonadaceae > Pseudomonas > Pseudomonas sp. UYEF17. Next base: position 9,731 of record NZ_JBEPNE010000039.1, on the reverse strand, counting down.
CTGCGTAGCCAGGCATGCAACCAGCCGTGGTGGTCACTGTAGAGCGTTTGCACGGAATCGTTGCTGGGCATGGGTGAGGGCGCTGCCATCAATGGACATGAATGATAATTAGTCTCATTGTTGGCGGGAGCCGATCAATTTGCAACCCAGCCGACTGCACCATGCGCGCAGTCACTACCCGCTAGCGCCCCAGTTGCGTATCCAGATACTTGCGGATTACCCGCGATGCGTTATTCAGATGCCGTTCCAGCACCGCTACCGCTTCGTCCACCAGCTTGTCGCCAGCCGCATCCGCCAGTGCGTTGTGATCGTCCTGGGTGAGCTTGCCCAGGCCCATGGACGAAAGATGAAACCGCAGGAAGCGCTCTTCCTCATTCAGTTCGTCCTCGATCAGGCGCAGAAGCTTCTTGTTCGGCGCCTTGTTGTACAACGACATGTGGAACAGGCGATTGAGACGGCCGATTTCAGCGTGACGGGTTTCGTTTTCCAGTTGCTGGATATACCCGCGGGCGCTGGCGATGTCGCTGGCATCGAGCAGCGGAATGGACTGGCGCAGCGCCTCGGTCTCGAGCAGCACGCGCAGGGCATAGGTGTCCACCGCGTCCTCGCCGATCAACGGCGCAACCACCGCCCCCTTGTGCATTTCCACTTTCAGCAGCGATTGCGCCTCTAGCTGGCGCAGGGCCTCGCGCACGGGCATGCGGCTGACACCGAACAAGGTGGCGAGCTCTTGTTGTCTTACGGCAGTACCTGGAGGCAAGCGGCCATCAAGAATGGCACTGCGCAAGCGTTCTTCGATCACGCCACGGGCCTGGTGCGGCAACAGCTGCTCGCTGGCCAGCACATTGCTCAATTTGATTTTCTCGGCCACGCGACGTCTGCCTCAACGATGACTAAAGTTGGATCCAATGACACTAGTAACAGCTCTTGGGGGTGTCAAACCTTTACCGGTAATGGAACCGGCGCCCCAAAAGCGCGGCTATGGTGGATGAAGTCGCCGGTCAAAGGAAGCGGCCTATGGAAGGTTATAACCAGAAAGTGTAGGTCGGGTGACCGGCGGGTGCATGATTGCAGGGTGCCATTGTCTTTTGCCGTGGCAAGCCGCACCATCGCTGCTTTCGACTGGCCTGAACAGGGCTTCGCAGTGGCGATATCCTGGATGCTCAAAACCGTTGTGCAACGTGTCGGCCTTGCTGTGCTGCTTGGCAGCCTGCTGCTGGGCGGCTTGCACGCGGATTGGGACTTTTCCCAGATCAGCCGCAAGTCGCAGGCCCTTTATGGCCCTTTGGGTGCCGGGCAGGGCCGGATCGATGCCTGGCAGAACCTGATGGCCACGCAGAAGCAGGGTACGGAGCTTGAGCGATTGCAGGTGGTCAACCGCTTCTTCAACCAGCAATTGCGCTATGTCGAGGATATCGACCTGTGGCATGAGGTCGATTATTGGGCCACGCCGGTGCAGGCGCTGATCAAGGGCGCAGGGGACTGCGAGGACTACGCCATCGCCAAGTATTTCAGCCTGCGGCGCATGGGCATCCCCAGCGAAAAGCTGCGCATCACCTACGTCAAGGCGCTGCGACAGAACCGGGCGCACATGGTCCTGACCTATTATTCAAGCCCACAGGCACAACCATTGGTGCTCGACAGCCTGATGGATGCCATCAAGCCGGCCAGCCAGCGTACCGACCTGCTGCCGGTGTACGCCTTCAATGGTGAGGGCTTGTGGCTGACGGGTGCCGCAGGCAACAAGAAGGTCGGCGATACCAAGCGGTTGTCACGCTGGCAGGATTTGCTGAAGAAAATGCAGGCCGAAGGGTTCCCGGCCGAGCCGGTCTACTGAAGGAGCACAGATGTCACTGTTCAAACAATTGCTGTTGGCCATTTGCCTGTTCCTGGTGGTCGCCTTCAGTGGCAGTTTCATGGTCAGCCTGGAAAGCTCGCGCAGCCAGTACGTCAACCAGTTGCGCTCGCACGCCCAGGATGCGGCGACCGCGCTGGCGCTGTCGCTGACGCCGAATATCGATGACCCGGCGATGGTCGAGCTGATGGTCAGTTCGATCTTCGACAGTGGTTACTACTCAAGCATCAAGGTTGTCGACCTGGGTTCCAATGCTGTGCTGGTGGAGCGCCACGCCGAGCCGGACCCCGGCGGTGTGCCGCGCTGGTTCGTGCACCTGATCGGCCTGGAAGCCGCCGGTGGCGATGCCATCGTCAGCCGCGGCTGGCAGCAGGCCGCACGCGTTGAAGTAATCAGCCACCCGATGTTCGCCATTGCCAAACTCTGGCAGAGCGCCCTGGGCAGCCTGGGTTGGCTGCTGCTGTGCGGCGCGGCCAGTGCGGTGCTCGGCGCCTTGCTCCTGCGTCGCCAGTTGCGGCCGCTGGACTACATGGTCGAGCAGTCCCACGCCATTGCCCGCCGCGAATTCCTCAGCCTGCCCGAGTTGCCGCGCACGCCGGAGCTGCGCCGGGTAGTACAGGCGATGAACCAGATGGTCGAGAAGCTCAAGGCACTGTTTACCGAGCAAGCCGAGCGCAGTGAGCGGCTGCGTGCCGAGTCTTATCAGGACAGCCTGACCGGACTGTCCAACCGCCGTTATTTCGAGATGCAGCTGAACACGCGGGTGAGCAATCTGGAAGAAGCGCGCGCCGGCTACCTGCTGTTGCTGCGGGTCCAGGGCCTGGCGGGGTTGAACGCCCGTCTTGGCGGCCAGCGTACCGACCAGTTGCTACAGGCCGTGGGTGAGCAGCTGCGTCGCACCTGTGCCAGCTACCCGGAAACCAACGACCTGATTTCCCGCAGCCGTGGGGGCGAGTTCGCCGTGCTGGCGCCGGGTATGGTGCATGAAGAGGCGGTACAGCTTGCCCAGGCCCTGGAAGCGACGCTGCACAGCCTGCACGAAACGGGCGCCAGTGATATCGACCCGGTGGCTTGTATCGGCCTGGCGCCGTTCAGCCCCGGTGATTCACCGCAGGCATTGCTGAAGCTTGCCGACGAGGCCCTGGCCCGCGCCGAGAACCAGCCAACACCGGGTTGGGTATGCCTTGAACAAGGCGTGGCTGCAGTTGCCGCGGATAGCCAGCATGTCTGGCACGAGCGGCTGGACCAGGCGTTCGACAATGGGCATTTCGAACTGTTCTTCCAGCCAGTGGTGGATTGCGCTTCTGGGCAACGGGTACTGCACCACAAAGTGATTTCGCGCTTGCAGGATGGCCAGGGCGAGGCGCTGCCGGCCGGCCGTTTCCTGCCCTGGCTGGAGCGCTTCGGCTGGATGCCGCGGCTTGATGTGCTGGTGTTGGAGAAGGTGCTGGCGCACCTTCGAGGGCATGACCAGGTGTTGGCACTGAACCTGTCCGCCGCCACCCTGGCCGACCCCAAGGCCCTTCAGCGTGTTTTCGAGCTTCTGGGCCAGAACACGGCGCTCGGCCCGCGGCTGGTTTTCGAAATTGGCGAGGAGCAGTTACCTGAGCAGGCGGCCCTGGAGCAACTCACCCGGCGCCTGCACGCGCTTGGCTTCGGCCTGGCGCTGCAACGCTTTGGTGGGCGTTTCAGCATGATTGGCAACCTGGCGCACCTGGGCCTGGCGTACCTGAAGATCGATGGCAGCTACATCCGCAACATTGATCAAGAGCAGCACAAGCGGCTGTTCATAGAAGCGGTCCAGCGCGCCGCACACAGCATCGACCTGCCGCTGATTGCCGAGCGGGTCGAGACGGAAGGTGAGCGGTTGGTGTTGCGAGAGATGGGTGTAGGCGGGATTCAGGGGCAGTTGGTTGGTGAGCCTGCCCCCTGGCGCTGAGGGCATGCGGTCCCTTGTAGGAGCGGCCTTGTGTCGCGAAGGGCCGCACAGCGGCCCCAGGATTTCAGCAAAGATGCATAAATCGCTGGGGCTGCTGTGCAGCCCTTTCGCGACACAAGGCCGCTCCCACAGTGTGGGTCGCGGCGATGAGTGTGCTTTTCAACGCTCGCGCAACGCTTCCGAACGCGCTTTCATGATCGGCTTGAGCAGGTAGCTCATGATGGTCTTCTTGCCGGTCATGATATCGACCGTCGCCACCATCCCCGGAATGATCAGCAGCGGCTTCTCGTCAGTGCCCAGGTGGCTGCGGTCGGTGCGCAGCTTGATCAGGTAGTAGGTGGTCTTCTTGTCTTCATCGGTGATGGTGTCGGCACCGATCTGCTCCAGCTTGGCCTTCAGCCCACCGTAGATGGTGTAGTCATAGGCCGTGAACTTGACCGTCGCCTCCTGCCCAGGGTGCAGGAAGGCGATGTCCTTGGGCAGGATCTTCGCCTCGATGACCAGTGAGTCGTCCAGCGGCACGATTTCTATGATGTCGCTGCCCGGCTGGATCACCCCGCCAATGGTATTTACCAGCAGCTGCTTGACGATACCGCGTACCGGCGAAGTAACCATGGTGCGGTGCACGCGATCATCCAGCGCCTTGCTGGTCGCCGTGGCCTTGTTCAGCTCGGTGCGCGCTTCGTTCAATTGGGTCAGCGCTTCGCTGCGGAATTTGCCACGGGTCTCTTCGATCTTGCTTTGCACCTCGCGAATGGCCGCCTCGGCACGCGGGATGGCCAGCGCTGTGGAGTCCAGCTGACCGCGGTTCTCCACTTCGGCGCGGCGCAGGCGCAGCACCTCAACCTGGGAGATCGCACCGGTGGCCACCAGGGGCTCGGACATGCTGATCTCCTTGCGCAACAATTGCAGGCTGTTGGCGTACTGGGCACGTTTCGAACTGTATTCGCGCAGTTCCTGCTGGCGCTGTACCAGCTGCTGTTGCAGGCCACCAATTTCGTCCTGCAGTTGCTGGCGCCGACTCTGGTACAGCGACTCTTCACTGGCCGCCTGGCTTGGCGCGGCCTTGCGCAGCGCCTCGTCGATCTTCAGCGGGCTGTCCTCGACCTCGGCACTCAGGCGCTCGACGCGCAAGGCCATGGCCAGGCGGTCGGCCTCGGTTTCACCCACGTTGGAGGCGAAGCGGGTTTCATCCAGGCGCAGCAATGGCTGGCCCACTTCGACGATCTGCCCTTCCTTGGCGAAGATCTCGGCGACGATGCCGCCCTCCAGGTTCTGGATCTTCTGCACCTTGGACGACGGAATGGCCTTGCCTTCACCCCGCGTAACTTCGTCGATGGGCGCTACGCTGGCCCACACGATCAGGAACACGAAGAACAGGATCACGCCCCAGATGGTCAGCCGCACGACCCGCGGCGCATCCTCGATCAGGGCCTTGTTGACCTCTGGCAGCGGCTGGCCGCCCAGTGAATCGGAACCCTTGAAATAGCGCCGCAGGCCGTCCTTGAATTGCCCCACATCCAGCTTATGCAACACTGATCTGCCCCTTCTTCAGCGCATCCATGACCGCGGCTTTCGGGCCGTCGGCGACAATCTGCCCGCGATCGATCACGATCAGCCGGTCCACCAGCGACAGCAGCGAGGCACGGTGTGTGACCAGCAGCATCGTCTTGCCTTCCACCACCGCCTGCAGGCGCTGCTTGAGGCGTTCTTCGCCGGTGTTGTCCATGGCGCTGGTCGGTTCGTCCAGCAGCAGGATCTGCGGGTTGAGCAACAGCGCGCGGCCCAGGGCGACGTTCTGCCGCTGGCCACCGGACAGGTTCTGCCCGCGTTCACCCACCTGCAACTCGTAGCCGTCCGGGTGCAACCGGGCGAACTCATGCACACCCGCCAGTTCGGCAGCTTGCAGAATCAACTCATCCTCGATGTAGCGAGCCCCGCTGACCAGGTTGTCGCGCAGGGTACCTGCCAGCAGCTGGATGTCCTGGGGCACGTAGCCGATGTTGTGGCGCAGTTCGCTGACGTCGATCTGGCGAATGTCCACGCCATCGACCAGCAGCGAGCCGCTATCGGCCTCGTACAGCCCGACGATGAGCTTGGCCAGCGAGCTCTTGCCCGAGCCACTGCGGCCGATAATGCCCACCTTCTCGCCAGGGCGGATGGTGAGGTTGATGTTCTTCAAGGCCTGATTCTGTTGGTTCGGGTAGGTGAAATCGACCCCCCGGAACTCGACGCTGCCCTGCAGCACCTTGCGGCTCAGCGGGCGTTCTTCGAAGTTGCGTTCTTGCGGCAGTTCCATCATGTGGTCGGTGGAGACCATGGTCACCTTGGCTTGCTGGTAGCGGGCGAGCAGGCCGTTGAGCTGGCCCAGCGGGCCGAGGGCACGGCCGCTGAGCATGTAGCAGGCCACCAGGCCGCCCATGCTCAGGTTGCCGTCGATGATCAGGTACACGCCGACGCAGATCATCGCCACGCCTGCCAGTTGCTGGATCAGCAGGGTGATGTTCATCGCCAGGCTCGACAGCACCTTCACCCGCAGTTCCAGGCGGCTGAGGGTACCCAGGGTTTGCTCCCACATGTACTGGCGTTCGCTTTCGGCGTTGTTGACCTTTACCGCATCCAGGCCGGCAAGGGTCTCGATCAGGCTGGACTGGCGCTCCGAGGCCAGGGCCATGGTCCGTTCCATGGTCGCCATCAGTGGCCGTTGCAGGGCGTAACCGATGCCCAGGGCCAGCGGGAAGGCGATGATCGGGATCCACACCAGGTGCCCGCCAATGATGGCGATGACGATCAGGATCAGAACGGTGAACGGCAGGTCGATCAGGCTGGTCAGGGTCAGCGAGGCGAGGAAGTCACGCAGGCCCTGGAACTCGTGAATGTTCTGGGCAAAGCTGCCGACCCTGGCCGGGCGGTACTTCATCGACATGCCGACGATACGTTCGAACAGCGTTGCCGAAATGATCAGGTCGGTCTTCTTGCCAGCCAGGTCCAGGCACAAGCCGCGCAGGCCCTTGAGGATCAGGTCGAAGATGTAGGCACCGGCGATGCCGATGGCCAACACCCAGAGGGTCGAGGTGGCCTGGTTGGGCACCACCCGGTCATATACGTTCATCACGAACAGTGGCGCGGCCAGGGCGATCAGGTTGATCACCAGGCTGGCGGCGATGGCGTCGATATATAGCCACTTGCTGCGCAGCAAGGTATCGCGGAACCACGACTTCGCCCGCGGGATGAGGTTGCCGTGGTTGACGTCGAACTTGTGCTGCGGCTGGGCGAAGAATACCCGGCCACTGTAATCGCTTTGCAGGGCTTCGCGGCTGACATGCACCTCGCCGCCATCGCTCTCGCTGAGCAGCAGGCGCGCGGTGTCTTCGTTTTCCCAGCCCAGCAGCACGGCGCTGCGGCCTTCCTTGAGCAGCAACATGGCTGGCATTGCGATGCTCGGGATCTGCTCCAGCTTACGCTGCAGCAGGCGCCCCTGCAGGCCGGCCCTGGCAGCAGCGCGGGGCAGCAGCTCGGGGCTCAGGCGCTGGGCCGGCAGCGGCAGGCCGGTGGTCAGCATGACCCGGCTGGCGGGTTTCTGGTGCAGAACACACAGGCTCAACAGACTATCCAGCAGGGGATCGTCATGCTGACTGCGTGGATCGTGGCTGAGTTGGACTCGACTGACTTCGGATTCCACGCGGCTCTTCATCCTTGTGGTGGGTGGGGTGGGTGTGCCGCCGTTCAGGCTGGCTCACCCTGGTGTTCAATGGCGCTGCCAGGCAGTGGTCATGAGGCTACGGCACCCTGGCGCTTGGGCAACCGGCCAATGGTCGCCTTGAATCGGTATTGAGTAAACAATTCTACGGTCTTCATTCCGGGCAGACGATGCTGAGTGGTGGATGTTTCATTTTTGACCCAGTCAGCATCCAGCCCGAATTAATTTGCAGCATAGCCTGCCATCCGTCTGGCGACAGAGGAGTTGTCGGTATCGACTTGTAGCTTGTCAATAAACAGGCGCTTATTTGTTGACGTCAATCGGTAACTGATTAGGCAAAATTTATTATTGGAAAGCAGGTCGCTGACAGGCTTTGGCTCGACAATCGACTACGTTTTCTCATTTTCGGGCTGGCAGTATTTGCGCAATGGTTCGCTATCTCTTTGATCTACGGCAAATCGGGTGCCTGATTGTGCAGCAGTGCGGGCTGCTGGCGCCGTGAGCTATCGTATGGCCGCGCTTTTGCCTGGCTTCCCGATCAAAGTCTGGCTGCCTTCAGGCAAGGTTTGTGCTTGTAACCAAGCAATGATCCGAGCGAGCGAAAAGTGACTTGGTTATTGACGCTTGAATCTTTGACAGCTGCCGATGAGCGGTTGTCCTGTCGTATTCTTTGCGGTTACCTAGGCACGAGGAAAGCTGCTGAAAGTACTCACTGAAGACGCTTTGGATGATGTACGACACTTATCCTCAAGAAACGCATGGTTAAGATTCGAATATCAATGTGACATTACATTGCTGATTGTTTAGGATGGCAATGTATAAGGTCAATAGTTTGGCATTTGGTTAATTCCAAAAAGTTATAGACAGAATATTGACGCCAATAAGCGTCTAGAGATCATCGACATAGTTCCGCCTGAAGTGGTCTGCAAGTGCCGCTCTGGCAGGGAAGTACCCATCGGGTCACACGGAGAGTCCAATGAGCAGCGTTGTAGCCATCGTCAAAAGTATTGTCGGCCAGGTTATTGCGGTATCCCCAGAGGGCATTCGGCGTGTTCTGATTGAAGGGGACCGCCTGCTGGCCGGTGAGGAAGTGCTCACCGGCCCGGGTGGTGCAGTTACTTTGGAGCTGGCCGATGGCCGTCTGCTCGACCTGGGTCGTGATAGCCAGTGGAGCGCCGATGCGCCAGACAGCAGCACCGACCTGAGCCAGGCGACCGCACAGGCCGCGCCGTCGGTGGAGGAGCTGCAACAGGCGATCGCTGCCGGTGTCGACCCGACTACCGAGCTTGAAGCGACTGCGGCTGGCCCATCATCGGCGGGCGGTGGTGGTGCACTGGGCGGTGGCCACAGCTTTGTCATGCTCGAAGAAACCGCGGGCCGGGTCGACCCTACCGTCGGCTTCCCGACTGACGGGCTGGGCTTTGCTGCCGTGCTCGATGGCGAAGAGGTTGGCGTGCTGGATACCACCAGCAACAACCAGGTAACTACGCCGACGACGGATACCAGCGTTGCTACCGACCTGGTTCTTGGCGCTACCCCGTCCATCAGCGAAGCGGGTGGTGTAATCGTTTATACCGCTACGGTTGGCCAGGCACCGAGCACCAACCTGGTGGTCACCCTTTCCAACGGGGCCGTAATCGTCATTCCGGCCGGGCAGACCTCGGGCAGCGTCAACGTCGTGGTTCCGGCAAACGATACCCCGTATGTCGACGGGGACCAGATTTCGGCGACCGTAACGGGCACCACCGGGGGCGGTGGGCTGACGGTGACCGTGCCGCAAACACCTGCGGTTACCCAGGTTACCGATACCATCGACACTACCACCGCGACCCTGACCGCTTCGCCAAGCGTGACTGAAGGCGGCGTCATCACCTACACCGTGACCCTGAGCAACCCGGCGCAGACCCCGGTGACAGTAACCCTGTCCAACGGCCAGACCATTACCATCGAAGCTGGCAAGACCCAGGGCAGCGTTGACTTCCAGACCCCGGCCAACGACGTCTACAACAACGGCTCGACCGTCAGCGTCACCATCGAGGGCGCCACAGGCGGCAACTTTGAGCAGTTGGTGCCGAATCCGACTCCGGCTCAGACCACGATCAACGACTCGGTCGACAACACCACCGCGACCCTGACGGCGAGCCCGTCGGTGACCGAAGGTGGCGTCATCACCTACACCGTGACCCTGAGCAATCCGGCTCAAACCCCGGTGACCGTGACCCTGTCCAACGGCCAGA
>NZ_JBEPNE010000038.1:0-14103 GCF_040546125.1 Pseudomonas sp. UYEF17 | reverse complement strand
GATCGGCACGAAGGTTACGTCCCCTTCGTCTAGTGGCCTAGGACACCGCCCTTTCACGGCGGTAACAGGGGTTCGAGTCCCCTAGGGGACGCCACGTTTACCCGCGTTTTGCGGGACTTTTAAGGCTCATTCGATTATTGAATGGGCCTTTTGTTTTTCTTCCCGACTCAAAATTTCGCGACCGACAGGCGGCTGCAGATTCTGCTTGCCAAAAAATATTATGTGAATAATATTTCGATCGTCATATTTTGATCGGCGAGTGGCCTGATGAGCGACAAGAAGAGCAGAACCCGCGAGCGCATTCTCGAGGCGGCGCGAAGTGCGCTGATCCAGCACGGCCCGGCCGAGCCTAGCGTCAGCCAGGTCATGGGGGCGGCAGGCCTGACCGTCGGTGGCTTCTACGCCCATTTCGACAGCAAGGACGAGTTGATGCTCGAAGCGTTCCGTCAGTTGCTGGGCGAGCGCCGCGCCTTGCTCGCGCAGATCGACCCCAGCCTCGATGGCGCCGGGCGGCGGGCGCTGGCCAGTGCCTTCTACCTGTCGCGCAAGCACCGTGATGCCGAAGTGCATGCCTGCCCGCTGCCCAACTCGCTGGGTGAGATGCAGCGCCTGCCGGAGGCCTTCCGCGAGGTGCTGGCCGAGCACATCGAGTTGATGGCTGCTGCCATGGTCGACCGCCCCGAGGACGCCGACAAGGCTTTGGCTGACCTGGCCCTGATGGTTGGCGGCCTGGCGCTGGCCCGTGCCCTGGGCACCAGCGAGCTGTCTGATCGTATTCTGCGCGCCGCCAAATCGGCGGTGCTTTAACCCTGGAGCATGGCGATGACTACCCTGAGCTGGATTCGTGGTGTCAATGGCACCCTGGGCCGCCTGGCCCCCGAGCACGTCGCGGGCAAGATGCGCCGTGCCTTCATGACCCCGCGCAACCTGCCACCACGGGATTGGGAGTTGCCCGTGCTGGCCAGTGCCGAGCGCATCACCCTGCGCTTCGGCTTGTCGGCCCTGCGCTGGGGCAAGGGGCCGACCGTGTTGCTGATGCACGGCTGGGAAGGGCGCCCGACCCAGTTTGCCGCGTTGATCGAAACCTTGGTCCAGGCCGGGCATACCGTGGTGTCGCTGGAGGGGCCGGGGCATGGGCGTTCGCCCGGCGAGCAGGCAAATGTGGTGCTGTTTGCCCGAGCGCTGCTGGAGGCTGCCGCCGAACTGCCGCCGCTGCGCGCGGTTATTGGCCATTCCATGGGCGGCGCCAGTGTATTGCTGGCCCTGCAGATGGGGCTGCGCACAGAGGCAGCGGTCAGCATTGCCGCTCCGGCGCGGCTGTTGGGCGTACTGCGTGGCTTTGCCCATCGCCTGGGGTTGCCGGCGCGGGCGCGGGCGGCATTCATCCGCCAGGTGGAGCGGGATGTGGGCATGCAGATTGCGCGGCTGGATGTGACGGGTTATCAGCTGGAGTTGCCTGGGCTGGTGGTGCATGCCGCCGATGATGCGTTGGTGGCAGCCGATGAGGCCCAGGTTATCCACAAGGCCTGGTTCGATAGCCGCCTGATGCTGCTGGAGGCGGGTGGCCACCAGCGGGTGCTGTCCGATCCGCGCCTGAGTGCAGCGGTGCTGGAGCTGCTGGCCCGGGCTGGCGCGGTCCCTGTAGGAGCGGCCTTGTGTCGCGATGGGCTGCGCAGCAGCCCCGGCAATCTGTGTCGGGACTGAGATTTTGGGGCCGCTGCGCGCCCCATCGCGACACAAGGCCGCTCCTACAGGGATCGCATAGCCCCGCAGGCAAGTGCAGAAGGGCTGGACTTTCCCTCGGCCGTCCCTGCTAAATCCACTTTTGCTCCAAGGAAGCGAACATGAGCTGGGACCTGGCAACACCTTTCGTCATCGACCTGCGCGTTGGCAGCGAGGATATCGACGGCCTTGGCCACGCCAACAACGCGGTCTACGTCACCTGGCTGGAGCGCTGCGCCTGGCGCCACTCCCAGCGCCTGGGCCTGGACCTGGCTGAATATCGCCGGCTGGACCGGGCCATGGCCGTGGTGCGCCACGAAATCGACTACCTGGCCGCTGCCTATGAGGATGACGAGCTGCAACTGGCCACCTGGATCATCGACTGGGACCAGCGCCTGCGCATGACCCGGCGCTTCCAGCTCAAGCGCCCGCGCGACGGCGTGACCTTGCTGCGCGCCCAGACCACCTTTGCCTGCATCGAGCTGTCCAGCGGCAAGCCCAGGCGCATGCCGGCGGAGTTCCTCGACGGTTACGGCCCGGCGCTGATCGGCGCCTGAAACACCGGCAATTTTTGTTAGACTGCCGGCTTTTTCCGCCGAGACCCCGACATGCAAATTGCCCTGGCCCCCATGGAGGGGCTGGTCGACAACATCCTGCGCGACGTGCTGACCCGCGTGGGCGGTATCGACTGGTGCGTCACCGAGTTCATTCGCGTGTGCGACCGCCTGCTGCCGCCTTCATCGTTCGACAAGCTGGCACCCGAGTTGCGCAATGGCGCGCGGACTGCCGCAGGGGTGCCCATGCGTGTGCAACTGTTGGGCTCGGATCCTGTGTGCCTGGCGGAAAACGCCGCGCTGGCCTGCGAGTTGGGCGCGCCGGTGATCGACCTGAACTTTGGTTGCCCGGCCAAGACCGTGAACAAGTCGCGTGGTGGAGCGGTGCTGCTCAAGGAGCCGGAGCTGCTGCACGCCATTGTGCGTGAAGTGCGCCGTGCCGTGCCGGCGCATATCCCGGTCACCTCGAAGATGCGCCTGGGTTTCGACAGCCCCGATGGCGCGCTGGAGTGTGCTACGGCGCTGGCCGAAGGCGGCTCGGCGCACCTGGTGGTGCATGCACGGACCAAGGTCGAGGGCTACAAGCCGCCGGCCCACTGGGAGTGGGTGGCGCGGGTGCAGGATGTGGTCAAGGTGCCGGTGTTCGCCAATGGCGAGATCTGGACCGTGGACGACTGGCGGCGCTGTCGTGAGGTCAGTGGCGCTGAAGACATCATGCTGGGCCGTGGGCTGGTTTCGCGCCCCGACCTGGGGCTGCAGATTGCCGCGGCGCGTGACGGGCGGGAGTACCAGCCGATGAGCTGGGACGACCTGCTGCCATTGCTGCGCGAGTTCTGGCGCCAGGCCCAGGCCAAGTTGTCGCCGCGCTATGCGCCGGGGCGGATGAAGCAGTGGCTGGCGATGCTGACCCGCAGTTATCCCGAAGCGGTTGTGCTGTTTGCCGAATTGCGGCGGGAGGATGACTGTGCGCGGATCAGCCGGTTGCTGGGGGTTGAGGCGGTTTCCTCGGAGGCTTGTGTTGCCTGATCCGGCCCTTTCGCGGGTAAACCCGCTCCCACAGGTTCGGCGCAGGTTTTGGAATGTGTGAGCTCCCTGTGGGAGCGGGTTTACCCGCGAAGAGGCCATCAAGCCCAACACAGGAATCCAGATTTTTTCTGCTCCCCCCTTGAAAGCATTTCCCTCGGCCATATCTCTTGAGTACGCGATGCCGAAGTCGGGTCGCGTAATGACTTACTTGCTGAATCTCAGGAGTTCATGACCATGACCACCGCTTTCTCTCTCGCTCCACTGTTCCGCCATTCCGTTGGTTTCGACCGTTTCAACGACCTGTTCGAATCCGCGGCACGTAACGAGGCCGGTAGCAGCTACCCGCCCTACAACGTGGAAAAGCATGGCGATGACCACTACCGCATCGTGGTTGCTGCAGCCGGTTTCCAGGAAGAGGACCTCGACCTGCAGGTTGAAAAGGGTGTCCTGACCGTGACCGGTGGTAAGCGCGACAATGGCCCTGCTGAAGTGACCTACCTGCATCAGGGTATCGCGCAGCGCGCCTTCAAGCTGTCGTTCCGCCTGGCCGACCATATCGAAGTCAAGGCCGCCGGCTTGGCCAATGGTCTGCTCAGCATCGATCTGCTGCGCATCGTGCCTGAAGAAGCCAAGGCCAAGCGCATTCCGATCAACGGCGACAAGCCAGCGCTGAACTGATCGTGTAGATGTGAAAAAGGGCACCCCCCCAGGGGTGCCCTTTTTTGTGTCCGTTCCCACGGTCCCCTTGTAGGAGCGGCCTTGTGTCGCGATGGGCTGCGCAGCAGCCCCAAAATCTTGGTTCCAGCATCGATTGCCGGGGCTGCTGCGCAGCCCATCGCGACACAAGGCCGCTCCTACAGGGGCTGCGTCAGCGTCACCAAAGTCGCGTCAGTCGTTCGGTCAGTAATCCGCCGGCGCTTCCAGCAACATCTGCCGGAACTCCGGCAACGGCAGCGGCCGGCTGTGCAAGTACCCTTGGTACAGGTGGCACCCCAGCCGTTCCAGGAACTCCAGCTGTTCGGTCAGCTCTACCCCTTCGGCAATCACCGCCAGGTCCAGGCTGCGGGCCATGGCGACGATGGCGCGGACGATTTCGGCGTCGTTGGGGTCCACCGGTGCATCGCGTACGAAAGTCTGGTCGATCTTCAGCGCATCCACCGGCAGGCGCTTCAGGTAGGTCAGCGAGGAATAGCCGGTGCCGAAGTCATCCATGGCAAAGCTCACCCCGTAGCGCTTCAGTTCGCGCATCTTGCTGATGGTGTCTTCCAGGTTCTGGATGACGATGCCTTCGGTGATTTCCAGCTTGAGCATCTGCCGCGGCAGGCGGTAATCGTCCAGGCTGCGCAGTACCCGCCCGACAAAGTCGTTCTGACGGAACTGCCGTGGGCTGATGTTCACGCACAGGCTGAAATCATCGGCGTCGATCAACCCGTCGCCGAGCATGCGCGCGCAGGCATCGCAAGCTTCGTCGAGGATCCAGCTGCCAACTTCAAGGATCAGGCCGCTTTCTTCCAGCACTTGAATGAATTGCGCGGGTGGCTGCTGACCCAGTTGCGGGTGATGCCAGCGCAGCAGCACCTCGGCGCCGACGATGCGGTTGTCGCGGGCATCTACCTGTGGCTGGAAGTGCAGCGCCAGCTCGCCGCGGGCCAGGGCCAGGCGCAGGTCGTTTTCCATGCGCAGGCGCTCGCTGGCAGCCTTCTGCATGGTGGTATGGAACAGCTGGGTGGTGTTGCGCCCGGAGTCCTTGGCCCGGTACAGGGCGATATCGGCACGCTTGAGCAGGTCGGCCGGGGTGGCGCCGTGGTCAGGGATCAGCGCCACGCCGATGCTGGGTGTCACCTGCAGGCGCTGGCCGTCCAGCGACATCGGCTCGGCCAGCAGTTCGCGCAGGGTGTCGGCCAGCCCGCGGACTTTCTCTTCGACCAGCTCGCGGCTGCCTTCCAGGCCGCTGAGCAATACCACGAACTCGTCGCCACCCAGGCGCGCCACGGTGTCTTCCAGGCGCACGCTGGCTTCCAGCCGCGCGGTGATGATCTTCAGCACCGTGTCGCCCACCGGGTGGCCCAGCGAGTCGTTGATGTGCTTGAAGTGGTCGAGGTCAAGGAACAGCAGGGCGCCGCGCAGGTTGTGGCGCCTGAGCAGGGCGATCTGCTGGCTCAGGCGGTCCATCAGCAGGGCACGGTTGGGCAGGTTGGTCAGCGGGTCGTGGTAGGCCAGGTGGCGAATCTGTGCCTGGGCGTTCTTCAGCTGGCTCACATCGCGGGCGGTCAGCAGCAGGCAGTCCACCTCGTTGAGGGTGATCGGCTCCACCGACACCTCCACGGTAAGGATATCGCCACGCTTGTTGCGCCCGAGCATCTCGCGGTGGTGCACCCGGCCACGCTCGCGCAACTCGGCCAGCAGGGCGCTGCGCTGCTTGTCGTCGGCCCAGATGCCGATCTCGTACACCGTGCGGCCGACCACGTCGGCGGCGTTGTAGCCGGTCAGGCGGCAGAAACCGTCGTTGATTTCCAGGTAGCGACCGCTATAGCGTTCGGTGATGGTGATGGCGTCAGGGCTGGAGTGGAAGGCCTTGGCAAACTTTTCCTCGCTGGACTTCAGCGCCGCCTCGGCGCGCTGTTGCTGGGTGATGTCGCGCAGGGTGGTAACACTGCAAGGCTGGTCATCGACGGTGATGAGGCGGCTGGAAATCACGCAGGTCAGCGGTGCGCCATTGCGGTGGTTGACCACCACGGCGACGTTGCTCAGGGCCTGCTCGCGGATTACCCGCTCGATGCGTTGCGCGCGCTCGACTGACTCCGCCCACAGGCCGATTTCCTCGGCAGTGCGGCCGATCACCTGGTCGGTGCCCCAGCCGAAGGTCTGGGTGAACGCCGGGTTGATCTCGATGAACTGGCCAGTGTCCTGGCGGGTGACGCAGATCGGGTCGGGGCTGACCTGGAACAGGCTGGCGAACTTCTCTTCCGAGGCGCTCAGGCGCTGTTCGCGTTCCACCTGGTCGGTGATGTCGAGCAAGGTGCCGGCCATGCGCAGCGGGTTGCCCTGTTCGTCGCGGTACAGTCGGGCGCGGCTTTCGATGTAGCGCGAGATGCCGTTCTCCAGTTGTACCCGGTAGGTGATCTGGTAGTTGCCGGCAGGCCCTTCGCGCAGGCTGCGGTAGGCCTGGCGCATCGAATTGCGCTCCTGCTCCGGTACCCCTTCGAAAAACGCGTCGAACGATTCGTGAAACGGGATGGGCGGCAGGCCGTGCAGCTGAGCGGCTCGCGCCGAACCGTAAAGCATGCCGCTGGGAATATGCCAGTCCCAGGTGCCCAGCTGTGCCGAGTCCAGGGCCAGGTCCAGGCGCTCCTGGCTGTCCTTCAGGGCCTGCTCGGCGCGCTTGCGTTCGGTGGTGTCGACGAAAGTGCTGATGAGGAAGGTCACGCCTTCTAGTTCGATGCCCTGGGTGCAGAGGATGCCATCATGCACCTTGCCGCTGATGGCGCGGAACTGCACCTCGAGGATCAGCGGGCCGCTGTTGGCCCGGGTCGATTCCAGCACCTGATGGCGCTGTTCGGGGTTGACCCACAGGCCCAGTTCCAGGCTGGTCTTGCCGATCACCTGGCTGCCGGGCCAGCCGAACATGTCTTCGAAGTGCTGGTTGACCTCGAAGATCATGCCGTCGTGGCGGCGGGTGAGCAAAATGGCATTGGGGCTGAGGTGGAACAGGGTGGCGAAGCGTTTTTCCGAATTGATCAGCGCCGTTTCCCGCTCGCGTTGGCGGGTGATTTCACGGATCACCCCGATCATTTGCGGCCGGCCGTTCGGGTCGTGGGTCAGGCTGCCGTTGATCTCCAGCCAGTGCAGGCTGCCGTCCGGCCAGCGGATACGGTGGCGCATGGCCTGTTCTACCGGTTCGCCGTTGAACACTGCCTGGAACACCTGGCGTGTACGCGCGCGGTCTTCCTCGGGTAGCAGGTCGAGGTAGTCGACATCGGCGGGGAGCGGGCGCTGCGGGTCGAAGCCGAACAGGGCCTGGGTGCCCCGTGACCAGCTGACCCGGCCGCTTTCGATATCCCATAGCCAGGCCCCCAGCCGCGCGCCGTTGAGCGCGGCGAGCAATTGCGGGGCGTTCTGCCAGGCCTGCTCGGACTCCTGAGGGTCGGCCGCAGGTATGCGCGGCAGGCGCAAAAAGCGATTCGCTGATTTGGGCATCGGTACCAGACCTTTGGCGTGTGACGCGTCCTTGGAGGTGGCAATACCGGGCTGACGACCGGTCAGGCGGGCCCTGCGTGGCTGTCGAGCAGGGCCATGAATGCCCTGGCCGCGTTCGATAGCGTACGCTCCGTGTGCAAAATGTAGCCTAGCTGGCGTGACAGCTGTATGCCCGGCAAGGCGATGGGTGCAACCTGTTCGTCGAGCATGGTGCGCGGCAGCACGCTCCAGGCCAGGCCGATCGACACCATCATCTTGATGGTTTCCAGATAGTTGGTGCTCATGGCGATGTTCGGCGTCAGGCCCTGGCTTTCGAACAGGCGCTGGACAATATGGTGGGTAAAGGTGTTGCCGCCGGGGAACACGGCCGGGTGGCGGGCGACGTCGGCCAGGCTGACCGTATGGTTGTTGGCCAGCGGGTGCTCGGGGGCGGCGACGAAGTCCAGGGCGTCGTCCCACACCGGCACGGCCTTGACCAGGTGGTGCGGCTCGGGCGCCAGGGTGATAACGGCAATCTCGGCGCGGCCATGGAGGATTTCGTCGTAGGCCTGTTCCGAATCCATGAACTGAATATCCAGCGCCACTGCCGGGTATTCCCGAGTGAAAGCCCGCAATAGCGGGGGAAGGCGGTGCAAGCCGATATGGTGGCTGGTGGCCAGGGTCAGCCGACCACTCACTTCCCCGGTCAAATTGGTCAGTGCGCGCCGGGTATCATCGAGGACGTTGAGGATCTGGTAGGCGCGGGGCAGCAAGGCGCGTCCGGCCTCGGTCAGGGTCACCTCGCGGCCCAGCCGGTCGAACAGGCGCACATCCAGTTGCTGTTCCAGCCCGGCGATGCGCTTGCTGACGGCCGGTTGGGTCAGGAACAGGCGGTCGGCCGCCCCGGAAAAGCTACCGGTTTCGGCAATCGCGATGAAGGCACTAAGGTTCGCCAGATCCATGGGTTTGTATTCCTGTTGGTTATCCAAAGCATAAAAATTATGAATTTGAGTTATTCAATTTAACCCCCTAGCATCGACCGCACAAGCCAAGGGGTCTTTGGCATAGAAAGACGCTGATGAGGAACAGTCTGATGGCTGGCAAAACGCTCTACGACAAACTCTGGGAAGCCCATGAGGTCAAGCGCCGTGATGACGGCTCGTCCTTGATCTACATCGACCGTCACATCATCCACGAAGTGACGTCGCCCCAGGCCTTCGAAGGCCTGCGCCTGGCCAACCGCAAACCCTGGCGCATCGACACCAACATCGCCACGCCGGACCACAACGTGCCGACCACGCCAGAGCGCAAGGGCGGTATCGAGGCCATCGTCGACCAGGTGTCGCGCCTGCAGGTGCAGACCCTCGACGAGAACTGTGACGAATACGGCATCGTCGAATTCAAGATGAATGACGAGCGTCAAGGCATCGTCCACGTCATCAGCCCGGAGCAGGGTGCCACCTTGCCTGGCATGACCGTGGTCTGCGGTGACTCGCACACTTCCACCCACGGCGCCTTCGGTGCCCTGGCCCACGGCATCGGCACCTCCGAGGTAGAGCACGTGCTCGCTACCCAGTGCCTGGTCGCCAAGAAGATGAAGAACATGCTGGTGCGCGTGGAAGGCCAGTTGCCTGCCGGCGTTACCGCCAAGGACATCGTCCTGGCCGTGATCGGCAAGATCGGTACTGCCGGTGGTAATGGCCACGCCATGGAATTTGCTGGCAGCGCCATCCGCGAATTGTCGATGGAAGGCCGCATGACCATCTGCAACATGTCCATCGAAGCCGGTGCCCGCGTAGGCCTGGTGGCGGTGGACGACACCACTGTTGCCTATGTCGAAGGCCGCCCGTACGCGCCGAAGGGCGAGCAGTGGAAGCAGGCGGTCGAAGCCTGGAAAGGCCTGGTTTCCGACGCTGACGCGGTGTTCGACACCGTGGTCGAGCTCGACGCTGCGCAAATCAAGCCGCAGGTCAGCTGGGGCACCTCGCCGGAGATGGTCCTCGCCGTCGACCAGCGCGTGCCGGACCCGGC
This sequence comes from Pseudomonas sp. UYEF17, assembly GCF_040546125.1. NCBI lineage: Bacteria > Pseudomonadati > Pseudomonadota > Gammaproteobacteria > Pseudomonadales > Pseudomonadaceae > Pseudomonas > Pseudomonas sp. UYEF17. The sequence continues at coordinate 4,594 of NZ_JBEPNE010000038.1, read as the reverse complement.
TGCCGAGCCTGACCTGATCAAGCGTGGTTCGATCGAGCGTGCCCTCAAGTACATGGGCCTCGCCGCCAACCAGGCGATCACCGATATCAAGCTCGACCGCGTATTCATCGGTTCGTGCACCAACTCGCGCATCGAAGACCTGCGCGCCGCCGCCGAAATCGCCAAGGGCCGCAAGGTCGCTGCCAACGTCAAGCAGGCGCTGGTGGTGCCGGGCTCGGGCCTGGTCAAGGCCCAGGCCGAGCGTGAAGGCCTGGACAAGATCTTCCTCGAAGCCGGTTTCGAATGGCGTGAACCAGGCTGCTCGATGTGCCTGGCGATGAACCCGGACCGCCTGGAGAGCGGCGAGCACTGCGCGTCCACCTCCAACCGCAACTTCGAAGGCCGTCAGGGTGCCGGTGGCCGTACCCACCTGGTCAGCCCGGCCATGGCCGCCGCCGCCGCGGTGACCGGCCACTTCATCGATGTCCGCGAGTTGATCCAAGGGAGCGCAGCATGAAAGCCTTTACCCAGCACACTGGCCTCGTCGCGCCGTTGGACCGTGCCAACGTCGACACCGACCAGATCATCCCCAAGCAGTTCCTCAAGTCGATCAAGCGCACCGGCTTCGGCCCCAACCTGTTCGACGAGTGGCGTTACCTGGATGTGGGCCAGCCTTACCAGGACAACAGCAAGCGCCCGTTGAACAAGGAGTTCGTGCTCAACCACGAACGCTACCAAGGTGCCAGCGTGTTGCTGGCGCGGGAGAACTTCGGTTGCGGCTCCAGCCGTGAGCACGCCCCATGGGCGCTGGACGAGTACGGCTTCCGCAGCGTGATCGCGCCGAGCTTTGCCGACATCTTCTTCAACAACAGCTTCAAGAACGGCTTGCTGCCGATCATCCTCAGCGACGAGGAAGTCGACGAGCTGTTCAAGCAGGTCGAAGCCATTCCGGGCTATCAGCTGACCATCGACCTGCAGGCGCAGGCGGTGACCCGTCCGGATGGCAAGGTGCTGCACTTCGAGATCGATGCGTTCCGCAAGCACTGCCTGCTCAACGGCCTGGACGACATCGGCCTGACCCTGCAGGACAGCGATGCGATCAAGGCCTTCGAAGGCAAGCACCGCGCCGGGCAGCCTTGGCTGTTCCGGGATGTCTGAAATGATGTAGTTGGGTTTGCTGGCCTCATCGCCGGCAAGCCAGCTCCCACAGGAACTCCACAGGTCTGAAGGCTGTAGGTTCTCTGTGGGAGCTGGCTTGCCGGCGATAGGGCCAGTAGAGACAACCCGAAACCAGAAGGATCGAGACATGACCAGCACCCAGCACACCGATGTGGTCCAACGCCAGTTCGGCGAACAGGCCAGCGCCTACCTCAGCAGCGCCGTGCACGCCCAGGGCAGTGAATTCGCCCTGCTGCAGGCCGCGCTGGCGGGGCAGGGCCATGCCCGCGTGCTGGACCTGGGCTGCGGCGCCGGTCATGTCAGCTTCCACGTCGCTCCGTTGGCCGCCGAAGTGGTCGCCTACGACCTCTCCCAGGCCATGCTCGACGTGGTCGCCAGTGCCGCCGCCGAGCGCGGCCTGGCTAATATCACCACCGAGCGCGGTGCCGCCGAACGCCTGCCGTTCGCCGACGCTTCGTTCGACTTCGTCTTCAGCCGCTACTCGGCCCACCACTGGAGTGACCTGGGCCTGGCCCTGCGCGAAGTGCGCCGGGTGCTCAAGCCGGGTGGTGTGGCAGCGTTCATCGACGTGATGTCGCCGGGCAGCCCGCTGCTCGACACCTACCTGCAAACGGTCGAAGTACTGCGCGACACCAGCCACGTGCGCGATTATTCCGCCGCCGAATGGCAACGCCAGGTCAGCGAGGCTGGCCTGCATGTACGCAGCCACGCCCGCCAGCCGCTGCGCCTGGAGTTTTCCAGCTGGGTCGAGCGCATGCGCACCCCCGAGCCAATGCGCGTGGCAATTCGCCAATTGCAGCAAGCCATGGGCGAAGAAGTGCGGCAGTATTACCAGATCGAGGCCGATGGTTCGTTCAGCACCGATGTGCTGGTGTTGTGGGCCGAGCGTTAAGAACTTTTCGGTGGGGCCCGCTTGGCCGCACCGCGTGATTGGATAGAGGAAAGCATGAGCAAGCAGATTCTGATTCTCCCAGGTGACGGTATCGGCCCGGAAATCATGGCCGAGGCGGTCAAGGTGCTGGAGCTGGCCAACGACAAGTTCCAGCTCGGCTTCAGCCTGGAGCACGATGTGATCGGTGGTGCCGCCATCGACAAGCACGGCGTACCGCTGGCCGACGAGACCCTGGAGCGTGCGCGCAAGGCCGATGCCGTGCTGCTGGGCGCAGTGGGCGGGCCGAAGTGGGACAAGATCGAGCGTGACATCCGCCCCGAGCGCGGCCTGCTGAAAATCCGTTCGCAACTGGGCCTGTTCGCCAACCTGCGCCCGGCCATCCTCTACCCGCAACTGGCCGATGCCTCGTCGCTCAAGCCAGAGATCGTTTCCGGCCTGGACATCCTCATCGTCCGTGAGCTGACCGGCGGTATCTACTTCGGTGCCCCGCGTGGCCAGCGCGAGCTGGAAAACGGCGAGCGCCAGGCCTACGACACCCTGCCGTACAGCGAAAGCGAAGTGCGCCGCATCGCCCGTGTCGGCTTCGACATGGCCCGCGTGCGTGGCAAGAAGCTGTGCTCGGTGGACAAGGCCAACGTCCTGGCTTCCAGCCAGCTGTGGCGTGAAGTGGTCGAGGACGTGGCCAAGGACTACCCGGATGTGGAACTTAGCCACATGTACGTCGACAACGCCGCCATGCAGCTGGTGCGTGCGCCCAAGCAGTTCGATGTGATGGTGACCGACAACATGTTCGGTGACATTCTGTCGGATGAAGCTTCCATGCTGACCGGTTCCATCGGCATGCTGCCTTCGGCGTCGCTGGATGCCGACAACAAGGGCATGTACGAGCCGTGCCACGGCTCGGCACCGGACATCGCAGGCCTTGGCATCGCCAACCCGCTGGCGACCATCCTGTCGGTGTCGATGATGCTGCGTTACAGCTTCAATCAGTCGGCTGCCGCCGAGGCGATCGAGAAGGCCGTGAGCCTGGTCCTGGACCAGGGCCTGCGCACCGGCGACATCTTCTCGGAAGGCTGCCGCAAAGTTGGTACGCAGGAAATGGGCGACGCAGTAGTCGCAGCGCTGCGGAATCTGTAATCTCTCTGGCCCGCCACCCAAAATTCCCGGTGGCGGCCCACTTTTAGCAAAGGTGTAGTTGCGATGAAACGTGTAGGTCTGATCGGTTGGCGCGGTATGGTCGGTTCCGTGCTCATGCAGCGGATGCTGGAGGAGCAGGATTTCGACCTCATCGAGCCGGTGTTCTTCACCACCTCCAATGTTGGCGGCCAGGGCCCGAACGTGGGCAAGGATACAGCTCCGCTCAAGGACGCTTATTCGATTGAAGAACTCAAGACCCTCGACGTGATCCTGACCTGCCAGGGCGGCGACTACACCAACGAGGTCTTCCCCAAGCTGCGTGAAGCCGGCTGGCAGGGTTACTGGATCGACGCCGCCTCGTCCCTGCGCATGCAGGATGACGCGGTGATCATCCTCGACCCGGTCAACCGCAAGGTCATCGACCAGCAGCTGGACGCGGGCACCAAGAACTACATCGGCGGCAACTGCACCGTCAGCCTGATGCTGATGGGCCTGGGTGGCCTGTTCGAAGCCGGCCTGGTCGAGTGGATGAGCGCCATGACCTACCAGGCGGCCTCGGGTGCCGGCGCGCAGAACATGCGCGAACTGATCAAGCAGATGGGTGCTACCCATGCTGCCGTTGCCGATGACCTGGCCAACCCGGCCAGCGCCATCCTCGACATCGACCGCAAGGTTGCCGAGACCATGCGCAGCGAAGCCTTCCCGACCGAGAACTTTGGCGTGCCGCTGGCTGGCAGCCTGATCCCATGGATCGACAAGGAACTGCCGAACGGCCAGAGCCGTGAAGAGTGGAAGGCCCAGGCCGAGACTAACAAGATCCTCGGCCGCTTCAAGAGCCCGATCCCGGTCGACGGCATCTGCGTGCGTATCGGCGCCATGCGTTGCCACAGCCAGGCGCTGACCATCAAGCTGAACAAGGACGTGCCGCTGGCCGACATCGAAGGCATGATCAGCCAGCACAACCCTTGGGTGAAGCTGGTGCCTAACCAGCGTGAAATCAGCATGCAGGAGCTGAGCCCGACCAAGGTTACCGGCACCCTGAACATCCCGGTTGGCCGCCTGCGCAAGCTGAACATGGGCTCCCAGTACCTGGGCGCGTTCACCGTAGGTGACCAGCTGCTGTGGGGCGCGGCCGAGCCGCTGCGTCGCATGCTGCGGATTCTGCTGGAGCGTTGATCGTTTCGGTCTGACCGAAAACCCGCGCTGGTGACAGCGCGGGTTTTTTTATTTCCGATCCATCCCAGCCGGCCCGGCTCTTCTCTGCTTTTGCTTTTGCTTTTGCTTTTGCTTTTGCTTTTGCTTTTGCTTCTAGGCGCGCGATAGTTCAGGCGCCGCCGATTGCGACTTCAGGAGGCCGAGCGAAGGGACTGCGGAGGGAGGTGACGGGCATGGATGCCCGTCAAGCGC
>NZ_JBEPNE010000037.1:0-14256 GCF_040546125.1 Pseudomonas sp. UYEF17 | reverse complement strand
ACAGGCCTGATACATAGATGCAACAGGGTTCCTATGTTCAAAAGCAGCTAGACAGTGTGGGCGAGTCCATACATAGGAGCGGCCTTGTGTCGCGAAAGGGCTGCAAAGCAGCCCCGGCAATCCATGCGGTGACGCTGAAACCCTGGGGCTGCTTTGCAGCCCTTTCGCGACACAAGGCCGCTCAGAAGAACGCGTCAATCCTGGGGATCGCACCGCATCGCAGCAGGCATCAACGCGGCAGGCTGACCCTGACCACCTCGGCAAAATAACGGGCACCGGTTGCCAGGATCGCATCGTTGAAATCATACGAAGCGTTGTGCAACGGCGTAGCCCCCGCCTCGCCCTCGGCACCATTGCCGATGAACACGAAGTTGCCCGGCACCTGCTGAAGAAACGCACCGAAGTCCTCGGAAATCATCATCGGCATCACTTCGCCATTCACCGCCTGCGCCCCCACCACATTGCGCGCCGCCGCCACGGCAATTTCCGTGTTCGCCGCCCAGTTCACCGTCGGCGCAAACTCGTGGCTGTACTCGAACCGGCAGGTTGCACCGTGCAGGTGGCAGATACCCTCGCTGATCTCGCGCATGCGCTTTTCCAGCAGGCGTTGCACCTCAGGGCTGTAGCTGCGGGTGTCACCCTTGATCGTGACATGGGTCGGTATCGCATTGCGGATGCCATCAGTGATGAACTCGGTGCAGGAAACCACTGCCGACAGGCTCGGGTCGACATTGCGCGCGACAATGGTCTGCAAGGCCAGCACGATCTCGGCACCGATCACCATCGGGTCGATACCCATGTGCGGCCGGGCGGCATGGGTGCCCTTGCCCTGGATGTGAATGACGAAGTTGTCCTCACTGGCCATGATCCCACCGGCCCGCGTGGCGATATGGCCAGCCGGCATGCCCGGCATATTGTGCGCGCCATACAGGGCATCGACCGGAAAGCGCTCGAACAACCCATCGGCCATCATCGCCTTGGCCCCCCGCCCATGCTCCTCGGCCGGCTGGAACACGAAACGCACGGTACCGTTGAAGTTACGCTCGCGGCACAGCAGGTCTGCGGCACCCAGCACCATCGCCATGTGCCCGTCGTGGCCACAGGCGTGCATCTTGCCGTGGTTGCACGACGCATGCGGCCGTTGATGCGCCTGTTCGGTGATGTTCAGGGCATCCATGTCGGCACGCAGGCCGATCACGCCTGGGCCGTCACCGACAGTGAGGCTGGCAACCAGGCCGGTGCCACCGATGCCACGGTGCACCTCCAGGCCAAGGCTGGCGAGGATGCTGGCGACCTGTTCGGCGGTGTCGAACTCTTCAAAGCCGGTTTCCGGGTGCCGGTGAAACGCGTGCCGCCATTGCTTGAGGCGCAGTTCGAATGCAAGGTCGTTGCTCATGCTTGAAGCTCCTGTTACTGGGCCAACGTCGGGCGTTGACCGGAAGGTTGGGGTTCATCCGCAGGCGCTTGGCCGTGCCAGATGACGCTTTCGCTCAGGTAAGGCGTGCGGTAGCCGCTGCCCACACCCAGGCGGTAGAACGCGAAGGCAACTGCGCTCACCACGACCATGTCCAGGCCCTCTGGCAGCAGGCCGATACCGCCGAACGCCTCGCTGCCCAGCCACGACACCAGGGCAATCGCCGGGAGATAGCCAATCAGCCAGACTGCGGCGCGCAGCTCGCGAGCGAACCCCGCCCAGCCGGCTTTGGCCTGGTAGTAGAAATAGATAGGCAAGGCGCCGATCACCAGGAGGATCACCTGGCTGGTCAGCGGCCAACGGGCCCAGTACAGCACCAGTGAGGCACAGATGAAGGCGAACGGCGCAATGATGCCCATGCCCTTCAGGCGCAGCGGGCGGTGGATTTCCGGCGCGGTAGCGCGCAGCGACATCAGGCTGATCGGCCCGGTCAGGAACGAAATCACCACAGCCACCGAGATCACCGCCGCCAGTACGCCCCAACCACGGAAGAAGAACAGGAAGATGAAACTCACCGCCAGGTTCAGCCACATCGCCTGGCGCGGCACGCCATACAGCGGATGCAGGTTGCCGAAGATCTTCGGCAGGGTGTTGTTCTTCTCCATCGCATAGATCATGCGCGCAGTGGTGGCGGTATAGATGGAGCCGGTACCCGAAGGGCTGACGAAGGCATCCAGGTACAGAAGCATGGCCAACCAGTTCAGGTTCAGCGCCAGTGCCAGTTGCGCCAGGGGCGAATCGAAGTTCAGGTTGTGCCAGCCCGCAGCGATGCTCGCCGGGCTCAAGGCCCCGATGAAGGCCACCTGCAACATCACGTAGACCACCAGCGCGATGAGCACCGAGCCGACCAGCGCGAACGGGATGCTGCGCCCGGGGTTGCGCGCCTCGCCGGCCAGGCTGACCGGGCTCTGGAAGCCGTTGTAGCTGAACACGATGCCGCTGGCGGCCACTGCCGTGAACACTGCAGACCAGCCATACGGCGCAAAGCTGGCAACCGAGCCGTCGCCGAAGTTCTGTGTATTGAACTGGGTCGAGATCAGCGCGACGGCGGTCAGCGCAGGCACCACCAGCTTGAACACGGTGATTGCGGTGTTGGTCTTGACGAACAGCTTCACGCCCCAGTAGTTCAGGCCGAAGTAGACCAGCACCAGGCCCGCACTGGCCAGCAGCCCGCCATGGGTCAACTCGCCGTGGTGCACCAGCGCCTGGGCCCACGGGAATGGCCAGGAGGCCATGTACTGGATCGAGGCGATCGCTTCGATGGGGATCACCGACACGATGGAGATCCAGTTGGCCCAGGCCGCCAGGAAGCCCACCAGCGAGCCGTGGGAATAGCGCGCATAACGCACCATGCCGCCGGACTCAGGAAACATCGCGCCCATTTCCGCATAGGTCAGGGCAATCGCCAGCACCACCACCGCACCGATGACCCAGGCCAGGATCGCCGCCGGCCCGGCGATGGCCGATGCATGCCAGGCGCCGAACAGCCAGCCTGAACCGATGATGGAGCCAAGGCCGGTCAGCATCAGCGACCAGGGGCTGATGTCACGTTTGAGTTTGTTCATGGAATCTCCGCTTGTTTTTCTTGTGTGGAGCTGACGGAGGGCCGGTAATACCCGGCCCTCTGGGGTGGATCAGGTACGTACCCAGGCTTGCTGGCGGGCCAGTACCGAGCTGGCCGACTCGCCCAGCAGGTCGGCATATACGCCGGGGGCGGTGGCGCCTTCGGTACTGATGATGAGGATGCGGGCGTTGCCGTCGATACCCAGGTCGGCAGCTGCGCCAGCATCCGTTACCAGGCGGGCAAGCCCGGCCAGGCCGGCGACGCCGGACTCACCGGCTACCAGTGGAATGTCGCGAGCGCTGCCAGCCGCCAGGCGGCGCATGGCGGCGACAGCTTGGTCATCGCTGATGGTCATGAAGTAATCGACGCTCGGCTCCAGGAAGCGCCAGGCCAGCGGCGATGTCTCGCCGCACGCCAGGCCTGCCATTACCGAGTCCACCGAGCCGGTCGCCCTGGCCGGCTTGCCGAGCAAGGCGCTCTGGTACAGGCAGTCCGCCTGCTCCGGCTCGACCATGACCAACAGCGGGCGCTGTGCGCCGTAGTGCTCCCACAGGTAGCTGACGATGCCGGCCGCCAGGCCGCCCACCCCGCCCTGCAGGAACACGTGGGTGAACGGCGGTTGCCCGGCAGTGGCTTCGATGATTTCCGCAGCGATGGTGCCGTAGCCCTGCATCACGTCACGCGGAATCACTTCGTAGCCTTCATAGGAGGTATCGGAAACCACGGTCCAGCCATTGCTGGCCGCCAGCTCCGCAGCATGCTCGACCGACGCGTCGTAATTGCCGGCAATGCGCACGATCTGTGCGCCATAGGCCGCAATCGCCTGTTCGCGCTCGATGCTGACGTTGGCATGCAGCACGATCACGCAGCGGCAGCCGATGCTTTGCGCGGCGGCCGCCAGGCCCTTGCCATGGTTGCCATCGGTGGCGCTGACCACGGTGAACTGCGCCAGCAGGTCGGCGTACTGGCCTTCCAGCAAGCCACGCGGGTCGAACTGCTGCGCGGGGAAGGTACGCCGGATCAGCCGGACCAGGGCAATCGGCGCGCCCAGGGCCTTGAAACTGCCCAGTTCCGAGCGCACCGATTCGTCCTTCACCGACACCTGGGCAACACCCAGTTCGGCGGCCAGGTCAGGCAGGCTGTACAGCGGCGTAGCGCCAGCGTTCAAGCGCGCCCAGCCGGCCAGCCACTGGCGGCTTTCTTCAGCCCTGGCAATGCTCATCACCTCTTGCAACGCTTGCGGGTAAGGCTGGCGACCGGCCTTGGGGTTGGAAACAAACATGCGGTACTCCTTTCTGCAGGCAACAGGAAGCCCATGCCGCTGAAACCAGGCCTCAGCGGGCGGGGCATTACAGTGGGGATCAGGGGTGGGTCAGGCGACGGCTGACCACATCCAGCAGTACCTGGGCGCCCTGGATCAGTTGCTCGTCGTCGGTATGCTCGCGCGGGTTGTGGCTGATGCCGCCCTGGCTGGGCACGAAGATCATCGCGGCGGGGGCGATGCGGGCGATCATTTGCGCGTCGTGGCCAGCACCGGAGGTCATGCGCCGGTGGCTGAAGCCGAAACGCTGGGCCGAGGCTTCTATGGCATCGGCCAGCTCTGCGTCGAAGATCACCGGTTCGAAACGCACCAGGCGCTCGGTGGTGATGGTGACCCCTTCGCGCTCGGCAAGCGCCTCCAGATATTGGTTCAGGCGGTTTTCGGCGTAGGCCAGGCAGGTTTCGTCGGGGTCGCGCAGGTCGACGGTGAAGGTGGCCTTGCGCGGGATGACGTTGATCACGTTCGGCTCGAACTGCATGCAGCCGACGGTGGCCAGGGTCGTGCCGGAATCCACGGCCATGGCGCGCAACTCGGCAACGATGGCACTGGCGACGAAGCCTGCGTCATGACGCAGGTGGGTCGGCGTGGTGCCGGCGTGGTTGGCGTGCCCTTTCACCTCTACTTGCTGCCAGGAAATGCCCTGCAGGTTCTCGACCACGCCAATCAGGGTGTTTTCGGCTTCGAGGATCGGCCCCTGCTCGATATGCAGTTCGAGGTATTCATGCGGCACGATGGCGCCAGGCTCCAGCGTGCCGGCATAGCCGATGCGCGCCAGTTCATCGCCAAGCCGCGTACCGTCGGTGCCAAGTGTGTCCAGCGCCTGTTGCAAGGGCAGGCCGCCGGCATATACCAGTGAGCCCATCATGTCGGGCTGGTAGCGCACACCCTCTTCATTGGTGAATGCGCCGACGGTGATCGAACGCTCAGGCAAGCGCCCGGCATCACGGTAGGCCCGAATCACCGCCAACCCGGCCAGCACGCCATAGCAGCCATCCAGGGCTCCGGCGTTGGTGACGGTATCGATGTGCGAACCCATCATCAGTGGGCGTTGCTCACCGCTGTCGGCGACAGCGCGCAAGGTACCGAAAATGTTGCCGATGCGGTCGACCTGCACGTCGAGGTCAAGTTCGCGCATCCAGCCGACCAGCAGGTCGCGCCCGGCCTTTTCGGCATCGCTCAGGGCGATCCGGGTGCGCCCGCCGTGAGTGGCGTCAGCGCCTACCTGGCCGAGTGCACGGATCTGCTGCAGCAGCAAAGCGCCGTTCAGTTGCAGTGGGGTACTCGCATTCATCAACCGTTTCTCCCTGGGTGCAAAGCCTTGGCTCTACACCGCCGTTTTTGTTCATGGGAGAATTCTATTCGCTCGCCATGTACGAAAAGCTTGATTTTTGGCCTTTGCGCGCACTTTTATTACGTATTCCCGGCGTTTACCGCTGTTTACCTACAGAGGCCCCTTCATGCCCCTCGATCACTTCGACCTGGCCCTGCTCGATGCCGTGCAGCGCGACGCTGGTACTTCACAGCTGGACCTCGGTGCGCAGGTCAACCTGTCCTCGGCAGCGGTCAATCGGCGGTTGAAGAAGCTGGCGGCCGACGGCGTGATCCGTGGCACGGTGGCACAGGTGAACCCGGAGCAGCTTGGGTACACGCTGACGGTGATCACCGAGGTTGAAGTGGAGAACGAGCGGCTGGACCTGCTGGACGAGATGAAACGCACCTTCCTCGCCTGCCCGCAGGTGCAGCAGTGCTACTACGTGGCCGGGGAGTGCGATTTCGTGCTGATCATGCTGGTGCGGCACATGGAGCAGTACACCCAGCTGACGCGCGAGCTGTTCTTCGAGAACAACAACGTCAAGCGCTTCAAGACGCTGGTGTCGATGAGCAATGTGAAGACGGGCATGTTCGTGCCGACCCTCACGCCTTGAAGCCTTGTTGCGGTCCCCTGTAGGAGCGGCCTTGTGTCGCGAAAGGGCTGCGTAGCAGCCCCAGCTATTGTTGCGCTGAAGCCGAGATCGCCGGGGCCGCTTTGCGGCCCTTTCGCGACACACGGCCGCTCCTACAGGGGATCGCGCACTCTTCAAGTCTTACTATTAATTGTCATGTTTGTAATATCACAGCAATCGGCAACTGTGCATCATGAAACAAGTTGCCAAGATGCGTGCCAGTGCATTTATCAAAATAACAATTACCAGGCGGGTCGACTTGTTCTTCCTGCCCCACAACCGTGTCTGGAATAAAATGACAACTCAAACAGGCGCCTTCCAACAAAAAGGTTATCGAAGAATCATTCCGTCGATGACCGCCTTGCTGCAATTCGAAGCCGTGGCCCGGCTCAACAGTTTTACCCAGGCAGCCATTGAGCTGGGCGTGACCCAGGCGGCAGTCAGCAAGCAGATCAAGGCCCTCGAGGAAAACCTCGGGGCGCTGCTGTTCCATCGCTCGCACCGCAGCATTCACCTGACCGAAGGCGGCGAGATCCTCTTTGCCAGCATCTCCGAATCACTGCAGCGGGTGGCCAGCGCGTTCGACCAGATCACCCACATCAGCCACCATCAGGAAATCGTGCTGGGCTCCACCGCACCCTTCTCGCAACTGCGCATCATGCCCCGTCTGAACGCCCTGGCCGACGCCCTGCCGCAGGTGCAGCTGCGCCTGGCCACGCAGATGTTCACCGGCGATCTGCGCAAGCGCGACTACGACCTGGACGTACGCTACGGCAACGGCCAGTGGGACGACGGCGAAGCCATCCTGTTGTTCGAGGAAGAAATTTTCCCGGTCTGCGCCCCTGCCTGGCTGGCCCGCAACAACCTGCCCGTCACCTTGGAGGAACTGGCCGGGGCCGGGCTGCTGGATGCCGACTCCACCTCCGAGGGCTGGGTCGACTGGCCTGGCTGGTTCCGCGAACTGGGCCTGGCCCCGGCAGCACCCCGCTACAACCTGCGCTGCAGCCTGTACACCGATGCCATCAACGCGGCATTGGCCGGCTACGGCATTGCCCTGGGCTGGGGGCGGCTGGTGGAGCACCTGGTGAGTACCGGCGCGCTGGTGCGGTTGGAGCCTTTCACCGTACGCACCCGCGAATCCTATTACATCGTCGTGCCGCACGGTCGGCCGGCATCGGTGTACACCCGTGCGATTGCCCATTGGCTGCAAAGCCCGGCGCCTACGCACGACAACCCGTTCCTGCATAACCTCAGGTAATGGGAAATGGAAAATTAAGCGCATTGACGCTATTCGAGGGCACTTCAATAATTCGCCGCACATGGCTTTATCAATTAAAAATAAAAGTGCCTGAGGACAACAATGAGCAGCCCAATCAATAAAACCCATCGCGAACTTGTCGATGCGCGCCAACCGGGCTTCGGCATGCCTGGCGAGTTATACAGCCGCCAGGATATCTTCGACACCGATATGGATATCTTCTTCCACAAACACTGGATACAAGTAGCCGTTACTGCCGATGTCGATGAGCCCGGCGATGTGTTTACCGTGGATATCGGCAAGGCTTCGGTGCTGATCCTGCGCGACGATGACGAACAGATCCGCGCCTACCGCAATGTCTGCCGCCACCGTGGCGCACGCCTGAAAGAGCCTGGCAAGTCCACCGTCGGCATGCTGGTGTGCCCCTACCACCAGTGGACCTACGACCTCGACGGCAGCCTCAGGCACGCCAGCCACATGGGCAAGGCATTCGACCCCAAGTGCCGCAGCCTGATCCCGGTGCACTGCAAGGTCATCGGCAGCCATGTGCTGGTGTGCCTGAGCGACACCCCACCGGACGACATCAGCGACCTCGAAGAAGTCATGGGGCCACGCTTCGCCCCCTTCGACCTGACCAACACCCGCATCGCCTACGAACTCGACTACATCGAGAACGGCAACTGGAAGCTGGTGATGGAAAACAACCGCGAGTGCTACCACTGCGCTGGCACCCACCCGGAACTGATCGTCTCGTACCAGTCCGAGGACCTCGGCGTCAGCCTGGAGGAAATGAGCGACGAAGCGCGTGCCTCCTATGATGCCTACCAGGTGCGCAAGGCCGGCATCGAAGCCGACTGGGCCAGCGCCGGCCTGCTGTACGAGACCGTCGAACACCTGCAGGACAGCTCACCCACCCAGTTCCGCACCCAGCGCATGATCATCGCCGGCAGCGGCGAGTCGCAAACCCTCGACACCAAGGTGGCCTGCAGCAAGCTGCTGGGCAACCTCACTCGCCGCGACCTCGGCGACACCCACCTGTGGGGCAACAACGCCTGGGCTCACGTGATGAGTGATCATGCCATGATCAGCTGGATCATCCCGCTGTCGCCGGAGCGCACCCTGGTGCGCACCAAATGGCTGGTGCACCGCGACGCTATCGAAGGTGTCGATTACGACCTGCAACGCCTGACCGAAGTGTGGGTAGCCACCACCCAGCAGGATGCCGCGCTGGTTGCCATCACCCACAGCGGTACTCAGGACCCCGCCTTCGAGCCGGGCCCCTACTCCACCTTCACCGAGCCGTACGTCGACCAGTTCACCCGCTGGTACGCCTCGCGTCTCGCCGCACACGGGGTTTGAAGGCCATGACCGCACTGCACAGCATCGCCGGCCTGCGCGCCGACCAGCGTTTTACCGACAGCGACCACTGGGCCGCCCACGGGGCGCAATGGGCCAGTGGCGAAAGCCGGCGCATCGAATGCCTCAGCGTGGTGGACGAAACCCACGACGTGAAGACCTTCACCTTCCACAGCCCGGATTACCATGCCCTGGCCTACGAACCCGGGCAGTTCCTGACCGTGTCGCCGGTGATCGGCGGGGCCAGCGTGTCGCGCTGCTATACCCTGTCTTCCACGCCAACCCGGCCGTTCACCTTTGCCATCACGGTCAAGCGGGTGCCGGGCGGCACGGTGTCCAACTGGCTGCACGACAACCTGCGCCCGGGCCAGGCCCTGGCTGCCTCGGGCCCGGCCGGGGTGTTCACCCCGGTGGCCGGCCCGGCGCGCAAGTTGCTGTACCTGTCGGCCGGCTCCGGGGTCACCCCGCTCATGGCCATGACCCGCGCCGCCGCCGACCTGCACGCCGAGCTGGACATCGTCTTCGTGCACAGCGCCCGTACGCCGAAGGACATCATCTTCCGTGAGGAACTGGCGCAGCTGGAGCGTCGCATGCCACAGCTGCGCACCTTGTTCTTCTGCGAAAACCAGGGTGACGAGGCCGACTGGAACGGCCCGCTCGGGCGCCTGTCGCTGGAAGCGCTGCAACGCGAAATCCCTGATTTCAAGGACCGCGCCGTGTTCACCTGCGGGCCCAAGGGTTACATGGACGCCACCAAGGCGCTGCTGGCCGGTGCCGGTTTCGACCTGGCCCGCTACCACCAGGAAAGCTTCGACATCAACGCCGAAGCCGAACCTGAACCCGCTCCGGTTGCCCCGGGCCAGGCCCTGGATACCTTCACGGTGCACCTGGCCCGCTCGGGCAAGACCTTCACCATGCGCGCCGACCAGACCGTGCTGGCGGCTGCCAAGCTGGCAGGCGCCGTGGTGCCTTCGTCCTGCAGCCAAGGGGTTTGTGGTACCTGCAAGACGGCGCTGCTGGAAGGCAGCGTCGACATGAAGCACAACGGCGGCATCCGCCAGCGCGAGATCGACAAGGGCCTGCGGCTGCTGTGCTGCAGCCGCCCCACCTCGGACCTGGTGGTCGACCTCTGACCGACAACAAGGGCGCTTGAGCTTCAGGCGCCCTTTTTTCATCTGCAGTCCCTTCAACCCGCAACGCCGCCAGGCGGGTGCGTTCGCACCTGCCTGCCAGAATAAAAAGGATATAGCCGATGCGTGCAAAAGAAGGCCTGTTCAAGGGCCTGAATCCTGTTGTGACCGTTGGGTCGCTTTCCATTGTCGTGGCCTTCGTGGTGCTCTGCGCCTCCTATGGCGACCAGGCCGCCGGGGTATTCAAGGCCGCCTCCGACGCCATCCTCGACCACCTGAAATGGTTTTACCTGGCGCTGGTCAGCGGCATCCTCGGGGTGCTGGTGTTCATCGCCTTCAGCCGCTTTGGCACCTTGAAGCTCGGGCGTGCCGACGAAAAACCGGAATTCAGCTTCGCCGCCTGGATCGCCATGCTGTTCAGCGCCGGCATGGGCGTGGGGCTGATCTTCTGGTCGGTGGCCGAGCCGGTGCTGCACTATGCCAGCAACCCGTTCACCCCGGGGCTCACCGACCAGGCCGCATCCATGGCCATGCGCATCACCCTGCTGCACTGGGGCCTGCACCCGTGGGCAATCTTCACCGTGATCGGCCTGGGCCTGGCCTACTTCGCCTACCGTGAAGGGTTGCCGCTGGCGTTGCGCTCGATCCTCTACCCGCTGATCGGCAACCGCATCTACGGGCCGATCGGGCATGCCGTGGATATCATCGGCGGCGCGGTCACCGCCTTTGGCGTCTCGCAGTCGCTGGGGCTGGGCGTGGAACAGATCAACATGGGCATGCACCAGGTGTTCGGCACCCCGGTCACCCTGTCGTTCAAGCTGAGCATCATCGCCATCGTCACCGTGATTGCCTCGATCTCGCTGGTGGCCGGCGTGTCGCGCGGCATGAAGCGCCTTTCGACGCTGAACATGTGGATTTCCCTGGGGCTGATGCTGGTGGTGCTGGCACTGGGCCCGACCAACTACCTGATGAACCTGCTGTTCGAATCGGCTGGTGACTACGCGCAGAACATCATCGGCATGAGCTTCTGGACCGACGCTCAGGCCGACAGCGCCTGGCAGAAGAGCTGGACTGCCTTCTACTGGCCGTGGTGGATGACCTGGGGCCCGTTCGTGGGGCTGTTCATTGCACGCATCTCCCGTGGCCGCACCATCCGCGAACTGGTGTTTGGCGCCCTGCTGGTCCCGACGCTGGTGACGATCCTGTGGATGGCGGTGTTTGGCGGTACAGCACTGAAGGATGAGCAGCAGGCGCGCCAGGCCTACCAGCAGTTGCCGGTCGCCGAGCAGGCAGCCGCCGGCCCGTTCCAGGGTGGCCCGATACTGGAGGCCACGCGCAAGGAGACCACCACAGCCATGTTCACCCTGCTCGACCGCCTTGACGGCCCGACCTTGGGTGCGGTGCTGAGCGTGATCATCTGCCTGTTGCTCGCCGTGCACTTTGTTACGGCCGCTGATGCGGGAACGCAGGTGCTGTGCATGCTCAACTCGCTGGGCAGCATCAACCCACCGCACTGGATCCGGGTGCTGTGGTGCGTGCTGGAGGGAGCGATCGCCGCCAGCCTGGTGATTGCCGGCGGGTTGCTGGCGATCCAGATGGCCAGCATCGTGGTCGGGTTGCCGATTGCGTTCTACATGTTGCTGACCGGGTATAGCCTGATGCGCAGCCTGTTTGCCAGCGAGCAGGTCATTGCCCGCGAAGTGCCGGCGAATCTGGCGGTGGAGCCAGCCCGCACTACCGGTGAAGTGGCATAGATAGCCGGGGCCGCCTTGCGGCCCTTTCGCGACACAAGGCCGCTCCTACAGGCCATGTACAATCCCGAACCTGCGCTGTACCTGTAGGAGCGGCCTTGTGTCGCGAAAGGGCTGCAACGCAGCCCCAAGGGCTCAGCCAGGGTTTGCCTGCGGCAGCTCGATGCGCACCCGCAACCCGCCACTCGCGGCGGCCAATGCAGTGATGCTGCCGCCATGCAACGCAACGGCCCGCTGGGCAATCGCCAGGCCCAGGCCAAATCCATCACCGTTACTGTCGGTACCGCGGTCGAATGGCTCGAAGATGCGCTGCAGGCGCGCCGGCTCGACGCCCGGGCCATGGTCGCTGACGCTGACCTGCAACCATTGCCCGCCCGGCGCCAGCGCGGCCTCGACCAACACCTCGGTACCTGCTGCGGTGTAGCGCACGGCATTACGGATGATGTTCTCGAACGCCCGGTACAGCAGTTCTTCATGCCCATGAGTGATAAACGTGCCCTGGGCCTGCAAGCAAACCTGGCACTGCTTCATGCCGGCCTCGAAGCGGGCGTCCTCGACGATCTGCGCCAGCAGTTCGACCACATCGAGGGTGGCGAAGTCGTCGCCCTGCCGGGCCTGGGCGCGGGCCAGGGTCAGCAGTTGCTCGATCAGGTCGTCCATGCGCCGCGACTCGCGCTCCACCCGTTCAAGCATGTCGAGCCGGTCCGGTTGCTGGCGCATCAGGCCGATGGCGGCATGCATGCGGGTCAGAGGCGAGCGCAGTTCGTGGGAAATATCGTGCAGCAGGTTCTGCTGCGCCTGCACCAACGCCTTGAGCTGACCGGCCATGCGGTCGCAGTCTTCGGCCAGTTCAACGATTTCGTCACGGCGTTTGCCCAGCCTGGGTTTGACCCGCACCTCGAAACGACCCTGGGCGACCTGGCCCATTGCTTCGCGCAGCCAGGCCAGCGGGCGGGTCAGGTACAGGCTGCACAGGAAGGCGAACAGCGCACTCATCAGCGTGCCGGTAAACAGCGGGCCCATGCTGCGCGGGCGTGGTGGCTCGCCAATGGTCGTGGCCACCGAAGCGCGCAGCACCAGCGGGCGGCCGTCGCGGTCGCTCAGCGCCTGCTCGAACCGGGCCACTGGCACCGCCCTGCCGGCCAGCAACCGGCCTTGGCTATCGTAAAGGCCCACCTGCACATCCGGCGGCTGCGGCGAGACCTCGAGCAACTGTCGGCCAGCCTGCTCGCCGTAACGTTGCAACAGCTGCAGTTCGGTGGCCAGCAGCGAGCGCAGCGCCGGGGTATCACCACGCAGGTCATTGAGCATGAAGGCGCCCGCGCCCACCAGGAAGGTCAGGGTGTTGGCCAGCCAGAAGGCCAGGAACAGCTTCCAGAACAGGCGCCGGCGCATCATTCGACGATCAGCATGTAGCCCATGCCGCGCACGCTCTGGATCCAGCTGCTGCCATCGGCGCGCGGCCCGAGCTTTTGCCGGATGCTGCTGATGTGCACGTCGATGCGCCGGTCGTAACGGGTCAGCGGCCGGCCCAGGGCATTGAGCGACAGGTCCTGCTTGCTGACCAGCTGGCCGGCCTGGCGGGCCAACGCTTCGAGCAGGCTGAACTCGGAGCCGGTCAGCTCGAGGATGGCAGCGCCCCAGTGCGCCTCGCGTCGACCAGGCCACATCTTCAGGGCACCGCTGCGCACCTGTTCGGGCACCATGCCTTCGCCCATCAGTTGCGGCTGAACACGGCGCAGGATCGCCCGCAGGCGCGCCACCAGTTCGCCGGGAGAGCTGGGCTTGGGCACATAGTCATCGGCACCCAGCTCCAGGCCGGCGATGCGGTCGATGTTGTCGCCACGGGCAGTCAGCAACAGCACCGGTACCTGGCTGCGCGCGCGCACACGCCGCAGCACTTCGATGCCCGAAATGCCCGGCAGCATCACGTCCAGCACCACCACCTGATAGTTGCCGGTCAATGCCTGGGCTTCGCCCTCCTCGCCAGTGCCGACGGAGGTGGCCTGGAACCCTTCGCGGGCCAGGTACAAAGAGAGCATTTCGGTGAGTTCGCGGTCGTCGTCGACCAGCAGCACAGGGATCATCAGGGCCAGGAATCGTGATTGCAGGGGTTGCAATGATCGCCCCGGCGGCCGGCACTGTCACCGCCGGCCGGTCGGACTTTACACATCTTTACCCTCGGCTAACCGCGCCGAACACAGCCCGCCCGTATCCTCATCGCCCGCTGCATGCGGGCTGCCCGCGCTTGCTCCCTCCGAATCCGCTTGTCTGGAACCCTCGATGAACTACCCGCGCCTGTTGCTCTCCGTCCTGCTGCTGAACGCCACGCTGGCCCAGGCCTCCCCCTTCAGGATCGCCGACATCCGCGTCAACGGCCTGCAGCGGGTTTCCGCCGGCAGTGTCTTCGGTGCCTTGCCGCTGAACGTCGGCGACCAGGCCGATGACCGCCGACTGGT
>NZ_JBEPNE010000036.1:0-15032 GCF_040546125.1 Pseudomonas sp. UYEF17 | reverse complement strand
TCTCGGCGGTGGTGGTGGCGCCGGCCCTTCCCCTCAACTCGGGTTTGTTTGGCCCCCCCCCCCCCCCCCCCACCACAAGGCTGCTCCTACAACGGACGCGTCAGGCGAGCGATATTTGTTCTCTGCGCGACAGCGCAGCCCAAAAGGGCTGGGCAATCTCCCACGGGGGTAGCGTCCCGTCCTGGCTGGCGCCATTCCTGTAGCGGTTATGGCCTTGCTCAGAGACCTTGAAACCTGCGCGGTCGGTGTGGGAGCGGGTTTACCCGCGAACACCGGCGCAGCCGGTGCCAGCCACCCCGTCGCCTGTTTCGCGGGCACGCCCGCTCCCACAGGGATGGTGCTGGGCCTAAGGTCGGCGCCACTAAATCAACCCCCCATGCCTTCGTCTGACAGTTACCGCTCGACTGCCAGGACACCGCTCGACATGAATGCCGACCAAACGCTCAAGCTCGCCCGCCGCTTCATCGAACTCAGCCCCGACAAGCGCCGCCTGTTCCTCAAGGCGCTGCAGGGCGAGGGCATGGATTTTTCCGTGCTGCCGATTGCGCCCGGGGTAGAGGTGGCCGAGCGTGACCAGCTGTCGTACGCCCAGCGGCGCATGTGGTTCCTCTGGCAGCTCGACCCGCAAGGTGCGGCGTACAACCTGCCCATGGCCGTGCGCCTGAATGGCCCGCTGGACCTGGCAGCCCTGCAGCATGCCTTCGATGCCCTGGTGGCCCGCCACGAAACCCTGCGCACCCGCTTCGTCGCCGACGGCGATGACGTGCGCCAGCAGGTCGATGCCAGCGCTGCCCCGTTGCAGCTGCACCAGGATGCCCTGGCCGGCCTGGACGAAGGCGCCCGTCAGGCCGCCATCGAAACCATCGCCGAAGCCGAAGCCCTGGCCCCCTTCGACCTGGCCAGCGGCCCACTGCTGCGGGTGCGCCTGCTGCAACTGGCGGCACAGGAGCACATCCTGCTGCTCACCCTGCACCACATCGTCGCCGACGGCTGGTCGATGAACGTGCTGATCGACGAATTCCTGCACCTGTACGACGCCGCCGTGGCCGGCAGCGAAGCCCGCCTGGAACCGCTGCCGATCCAGTACCGCGACTACGCCCTGTGGCAGCGCAGCTGGCTCCAGGCCGGTGAGCAGGAGCGCCAGCTGGCCTACTGGCAGGCGCGCCTGGGCGACGACCATTCGCCGCTGGAGCTGCCACTGGACCGCAGCCGCCAGGGCCGCCCCAGCTATCGCGGCGCACGTCACGAGTTCCCTATCGCTGCAGATGTCGCCGAACGGCTGCGCGGCCTGGCACGCAAGCATAACGTCACCCTGTTCATGGTCCTGCTGGCCGCCTTCAAGCTGCTGCTGCAGCGTTACAGCGGTCAGTCGGCGATCCGTGTCGGCGTGCCCATCGCCAACCGCAACCGCGGCGAAAGCCAAGGGCTGATCGGCTGCTTCATCAATACCCAGGTACTGCACACCGAAATCGACCCGCTGCTGGACATCACCGGCCTGCTCCAGCGCGTGCGCGAAACCGCCGTAGGCGCGCAAAGCCACCAGGACCTGCCGTTCGAGCAACTGGTCGAAGCCCTGGACCTGCCGCGCAGCAGCGAGAGCCCGCTGTTCCGCGTGCTGTTCAACCACCAGGCGCAGGTGGCGGATGTGCAGGCCATCGAGACCCGCTCCGGCCTGAGCCTGGCGCCTGTCGTGCTGGCAAAGCACAGCGCCCGCTTCGACCTCGCGCTGGACACCCATGAGCGAGCGGGGCAGCTGCACGCAGCGTTCACCTATGCGACCGACGTGTTCGATACGGCCACCGTCGAAGCCCTTGGCGAGCAGTGGCTGGCCCTGGTGCAGGCATTGGCCGACGAAGCGGGTGGCGCAGTCGGGGAGCTGCCATTGCCAGGCCTGGCCCCTGCCATTGGCGCGCCTGCGCAGGCTGACGCAACGCTGCTGGTCCACCAGCGTTTTGCCTTGGCCGCCAGCCGCCACCCCGAACGCACGGCGGTGATGGCTGCGGGTGAGCAGGCCAGCTTCGCCGAACTCGATGCCCGCGCCGAGGCCATTGCAGGCCGGCTGGTGGAAGCCGGAGCAGGGCCGGACACACTGGTCGGCGTGCTGGCCGACCGCAGTGTCGGCATGCTCGCCAGTATCCTCGGCGTGCTCAAGGCCGGTGGCGCCTACCTGCCACTGGAGCCCGAGCAGCCGGCCGAACGCTTGGCCTACATGCTTGCCGACAGCGGCACGCGCCTGGTACTGGCGCCCGGTAACTGGCAGGCCGAACTGCCCGAGGGCG
Organism: Pseudomonas sp. UYEF17; assembly: GCF_040546125.1. Lineage (NCBI taxonomy): Bacteria > Pseudomonadati > Pseudomonadota > Gammaproteobacteria > Pseudomonadales > Pseudomonadaceae > Pseudomonas > Pseudomonas sp. UYEF17. Next base: position 12,753 of record NZ_JBEPNE010000036.1, on the reverse strand, counting down.
TGCAGCGCCTGGACTGGGCGCAAACCTACAACGGTAGCGCCGCCCGCATCGCCCCGACGCCGGCCAACCTGGCCTACGTGATCTACACCTCCGGCACCACCGGCCAGCCCAAAGGCGTGGCGATCAGCCACGGCGCCCTGGCCAACTACGTCGAAGGCATCGCCGCGCGCCTGCCGCTCGAGCGTATCCGCAGCATGGCCCAGGTCTCGACCCCGGCTGCCGACCTCGGCCACACCATGCTGTTCGGCGCCTTGTGCGGCGGCCATACCCTGCATTTGCTACTACGCGAGCAGGTGCTGGATGCCGAAGGCTTCGCCGCCTACCTGGCCGAGCACCAGGTAGACGCGCTGAAGATCGTACCGTCGCACCTGGAAGCCATGTTGGTAGCCGGCCGCTCGGCGCTGCCGGCACAGTGCCTGGTGCTCGGCGGCGAGGCCATCAGCCCGAGCCTGCTGGGCAAGGTCCGCAACCTGGCCCCGGCGCTCAAGGTGTTCAACCACTACGGCCCGACCGAAACCACCGTCGGTGTGCTGGTCGCCGAACTGAACGGGCAGGCCAGCCTCGGCCAGCCCCTGGCCAACACCCGCGTCGCGGTGCTCGACCGCTGCCTGCAACCCCTGCCGGCCAAAGCCAAGGGCGAGCTGTACATCGGTGGCGCCGGCCTGGCCCGTGGCTACCTGAACCGCCCGGCACTCACCGCCGAGCGCTTCGTCCCCGACCCGAACGGCAGCCACGGCCAGCGCCTGTACCGCAGCGGTGACTGGGTTCGCCAAGGCAGCGACCTGCAGTTCGCCGGGCGCATGGATGGCCAGGTGAAGGTCCGTGGCTATCGCGTGGAACTGGCCGAAATCGAAAACCAGCTGCGTGCCCTGGGCGGTGTCGCCAATGCCCTAGTGCGCGTGCATGGCCAGGCGCCGCAGCTGCAACTGGCTGCCTGGCTGGTGCCCAGCCAGATGCCGGCCGACAGCCTGGCCTGGCAGGAATCGATCCGCGCCAGCCTCAAGAGCCTGCTGCCCGAACATATGGTGCCGACCCACCTGATAGTGCTGGAGCACCTGCCGGTCACGGTCAACGGCAAGGTCGACGTCAAGGCGCTGCCGGAACCCGTCGCCACCCAGGTGGCCTATCAAGCGCCGCAGACCCCGCTGCAAACGCAATTGGCGCAGATCTGGGCGCAAGTCCTGCAAGTACCGCAGGTAGGCCTGGGCGACAACTTCTTTGCCCTTGGTGGCCATTCGCTGCTGGCCACCCAGGCGGTATCGCGGATACGCAAGCAATTGGGCGTGGATATCCCGCTGCGCAGCCTGTTCGACACCGTCGACCTGCAGGCCTTTGCCCAGGCAGTGGCCGAAGGCGAGCAGGGCGCAGGCCTGGACATCGAGATCCTCGACCGCCAGCAACCGCTGCCGGTGTCCCGCTCGCAAAACCGCCAGTGGCTGTTCTGGAAGCTCAACCCCGAAAGCCTGGCCTACAACACGCCGATGGCCGTGCGCATGCAGGGCCACCTCGACCACTGCGCCGTGCAGGCTGCGCTGGATGCCTTGGTAACCCGCCACGAATCGTTGCGCACGGTGTTCGTCGAGGCCGACGGCCTGCCCTGGCAGCGCATCCTGCCGGCCGCCACGGTACCGATCGGTTTCGAAGACCTCAGCGGCCAGGACCACGCCGCGCAGATGCGCAAGCTGGAAGCCGAAGCCTTCGTCCCGTTCGACCTGGAGCACGGCCCGCTGCTGCGCGCACGCTTGTTCAAGGTGCATGCGCAGGAGCACCTGCTGTCGCTGACCTTGCACCATATCGTCTCCGATGGCTGGTCCATGAGCCTGCTGGTGCGCGAATTCGCCGCCGCCTACAACGCCGCCGCCACGGGTCAGGCGCAAACCATCGAGCCACTGCCGGTGCAGTACGCCGACTTCGCCGCCTGGCAGCGCAAGTGGCTGGCCGAGGGGCAGATGCAGGCGCAGATCGACTACTGGAAGGCCCGCCTGGAAGATGACTTCGAAGTGCTGGAACTGCCTGCCGACCGCATTCGCCCGCAGGTCAAAAGCTACCAGGGCAGCCGCTTCGACGTGCGCCTGCCACAGGCCCTCACCGAGCGCCTGCGAGCACTGGCGGTGGCATCCAACGCCACGCTGTTCCATGTGTTCCTGGCGGCCTATGCCATCGTGCTGTCGCGCTACAGCCGCAAGGGCACGCTCAACATCGGCGTGCCGGTCACCAACCGCAACCGCCTGGAGCTGGAAGGGCTGATCGGCTTCTTCATCAACGTGGTGGTGGCCCGTATCAGTGTCGATGGCAGCCAGCCTTTCGCGCAGTTGCTGGCGGCCATCAAGGAAACCACCTTGCAGGCCCAGGCCAACAAGGACGTGCCGTTCCTCGAGGTAGCCGAGGCGCTGTACCCCGACCGTGGCCAAGGTGTGAACCCGTTCTTCCAGGTGCTGTACAACCACCTGCGCGACCTTGGTGAGCAGGTATCCAGCGATGCCCTGCACGGTCTGCAGGTCAAGGAAGTGGACCTGCTGGAGCCGGGCGCGCAGTACGACATTTCGCTCAATACCCTGGAGCGCTCCGACGGCGTGACTGCCTCGTTCAACTATTCCACCGACCTGTTCGATGCCGCACGTATCGAGCGCATGGCCGGGCATTGGCAAGCACTGCTGGAAGCCATCTGCGCCGAGCCACAGCGCTGCATTGCCGAGCTGGACTTGCTTGGCAGTGCCGAACGCCAGCAGCTGACCCACGGCTGGAATCCGGCGCCCCAGGCTGGCAGCGGCTTGTGTGCGCACCAACTGCTGTCACTCCAGGCCCACGAGCGGCCGGATGCGCTGGCGCTGATCTTCGACGACCAGCAGATGACCTACGCCGAACTGGACCGCAGCAGCAACCAGTTGGCCCACCGCCTGCGGGCGCTGGGCGTTGGGCCGGACTGCCTGGTTGGCGTGGCTGTCGAGCGCGGCCTGGGCATGGCCCTGGCGCTGATCGCCATTCACAAGGCGGGTGGCGCCTATGTGCCGCTGGACCCGGACTACCCGCAAGAACGCCTGGCCTACATGGTCGAGGACAGCAATATCGGCCTGCTGCTGGCCGACGCGCCCTCGCGTGAGCGCCTGCAACTGGGCAAGCAACTGCCCTGCGTGGTACTGGAACCGGGCACCGAGTGGCTGCACGCCTGGCCCGCCGAGCCGCTGGCCAACCTGGCGGCGCCGCACAACCTCGCCTACGTCATCTACACCTCCGGCTCCACCGGCATGCCCAAGGGCGTGGCCATCGACCACCAGGCCCTGTCGCTGTTCTGCCAGGTGGCCGGCGACTATTCGCGCCTCACCCCGAGCGATCGCGTGCTGCAGTTCGCCACCATCAGCTTCGATGGCTTCATCGAGCAGTTCTTCCCGCCGCTGGCCCAGGGCGCCTGTGTGGTGCTGCGCGACCTGCGGCTGTGGGACACCGCCACCCTGCTGGACGAGATCAACCGCCACGGCGTGACCGTGGCCGACCTGCCGGCGGCCTACTGGCGCCTGCTGGCGCTGGAACGCCGGGCCCCCGAGGCCTATGGCCGGCTCAAACAGATTCACGTGGGGGGAGAGGCGGTGCCGGAAGATGCCCTGCGCGCCTGGCTGGCCGATGGCCCGCCAGCAGTGCGCCTGCTGAACACCTACGGCCCGACCGAAGCCACCGTGGTCGCCACCACCTACGATTGTTCGCAGATGACCGTGGAGCAGATCAGCCTGGGCGGCGTACCGATCGGCCGTGCCTTGCCGGGGCGTACCCTGCATGCTCTGGACGATGGACTGGCGCCGACACCGGTGGGCGTGCCCGGCGAGCTGTTCATCGGCGGGGCAGGTTGCCTGGCGCGCGGTTATCACCAGCGGCCGTCACTCACCGCCGAGCGTTTCATCCCCGACCCGTTCGACCCGGTTGGCGGTGGCCGCCTGTACCGCACCGGCGACCTCGGCTGCTACGACGAAAACGGCCAGCTGGCCTATCGCGGCCGGGTCGACCACCAGGTGAAGGTGCGCGGCTTCCGTATCGAGCTGGGCGAGATCGAGCAGTACCTGCGGGCGCACCCGGACGTTCGCGAAGCCACCGTGCTGGCCATCGACCTGCCCAGTGGCAAGCAGCTGTGCGCCTATGCGGTGCCGGCCGAAGGCTACCGCGGCGATCTGCGCCAGGCCCTGAAGCAGTACCTCAAGGCCAGCCTGCCGGACTACATGATACCGGCCTACCTGGTGACCCTGCCGAGCATGCCGCTGACCCCCAGCGGCAAACTCGACCGCAAGGCCCTGCCGCTGCCCGACCCGAACCAGCCACAGCATGACTACCAGGCGCCGCAGAGCGAGCGGCAGCAGCAGCTGGCGAACATCTGGGCGCAGTTGCTGAACGTTGCCCGGGTCGGCCTGAACGACAACTTCTTCGAGCTGGGCGGCCACTCCTTGCTGGCGGCCCAGGCAGTGTCGCGGATCAACGTCGAGCTGGGGCTGGACATACCCCTGCGGCTGATCTTCAGCCACCCCGAACTACGCGCGTTCGCCCAGGCACTGGACGAGCAGGGCCTGTCGCTCTCCGACGATGGCCTGAGCGATATCGAACAAATGATGAATGCATTCACAGAGGCCTGACATGGAACTCACTGCCGCACAACGCATCGCCCAACGTTTCGTTGGCCTCCCCGTGGAGCAACGCCAGCAGATCCTGGAAAAGATGCAAGCCACCGGGCAGAGCTTCCGCCTGCTGCCCATCGTGCCCGCGCGCCAGGGCCTGGCGCGCATTCCGCTGTCGTACGCCCAGCAACGCCTGCTGTTTCTCTGGCAGCTGGAGCCCGACAGCCCGGCCTACAACGTGCCGATGGCAGTACGCCTGAAGGGCGCGCTGGACCAGGCGGTGCTGCAGCAGGCGCTGGATGCGCTGGTGCAACGCCACGAGTCGCTGCGCACGCGCTTCGTCTCGGAGGAGGGCGAGTTCTATCAGGAAATCCTCGAACACTGCCCGCTGGCGCTGGAACGGGTGATGTTCGACGGTGCCGCCGACGAGGCAGCGCTGAGCGTGGCCGTGGACGCCGCCCTCAAGCAGCCCTTCGACCTGCTGGCCGGCCCGCTGCTGCGGGTGACCCTGCTGCGCGTGGCCGCCGATCACCACGTGCTGGCGCTGAGCATGCACCACATCATCTCCGACGGCTGGTCCAGCGATGTGCTGGTGCAGGAATTCATCCAGCTGTACAGCGCCCTGGCCGAAGGCCGGCAGGCCGAATTGCCGGCGTTGCCGATCCAGTACGCTGACTACGCCATCTGGCAGCGCGCCTGGCTCGAGGCCGGTGAAGCGCAGCGCCAGCTGGCCTACTGGCAGGCCCAGCTGGGCGACGAGCAGCCGGTGCTGAGCCTGCCGCTGGACTTCGAGCGCCCGGCCACGCCCAGCCAGCGTGGCGCGGTGGTGCGCGTGGACATCGGCGCCGAACAGGCCGAGGCCCTGCGCAGCCAGGCGCGCAAGGGTGGCCACACGTTGTTCGTGCTGGTACTGGCGGCCATGGCGGTGGTGCTGTCGCGCTACAGCGGCCAGGCCGACATCCGCATCGGCGCCCCGAACGCCGGGCGCAACCGCAAGGAGCTGGAAGGCCTGATCGGCTTCTTCATCAACACCCAGGTGCTGCGCGTGCAGGTGGACGAGCGCGCCACCTTCGCCGCGTTGCTGGAGCAGGTAAAAGACGTGATCGGCGGCGCCCAGTCGCACCAGGAACTGCCGTTCGAGCACCTGGTCGATGCCTTGCTGCCCGAGCGCAACCTGGCCCACAACCCGCTGTTCCAGTTCAAGATCAACCAGCACGTGGCCGCCAGCGATGCAGGGCGCAAGCGCCTAGGCGCGCTGGAGGTGGAAGGCTTTGCCCGTGACGGCGGCGATGCCCGCTTCGACCTGGCGTTCGACTTCTCCGACAAGGCCGACGGCATCGAAGGCTACTTCACCTATGCCACCGACCTGTTCGAGCAGGCCACCATCGAACGCATGGCCGCTTCGCTGCGCCAGGTGCTGGATGCGCTGATCCGTGACCCGCAGCAGGCGATCGTCGACAGCCCGCAAGTGGCGACGCTGCTGCCGGCAGCCACGCAGGCCTACCCGCACGGCAACTTCCTCGCTTTGTGGCGCCAGGCAATGGCGCAAGGCCAGGCCCACGGCGGTGTGCGCGCCGGTGACCGGTTCATGACCCAGGCCGGGCTGGAGGCGGCGTCCAACCGCCTGGCCGACTACCTGCGCCAGCACGGCGTCGGTGCCGGCAGCATCGTCGCCCTGTGCCTGCCGCGCTCCATCGAGTGGGTCGGCGCCTTGCTCGCAGTACTCAAGACCGGCGCCGCCTACCTGCCGCTGGACACCCAGCAGCCGCAGGAGCGCCTGCAACAACTGATTGCCGACAGTGGCGCCGCCGTACTCCTGCATGAGCCGGGCGACCAGCGCTTCGCCGGCCTGGACGGCGTGCAGCTGATTGCCTGCGATCACACCGCCTGGGCAACCTGCAGCGACAGCCCGGTCGAGGTGGCTATCGCCGCCGAACAACCGGCCTATCTGATCTACACCTCGGGCTCGACCGGCCAGCCGAAAGGCGTGGTAGTCAGCCACGGGGCGCTGGCCAGCTACACCCAGGCGGTGCTGGAGCGCCTGCAACTGCCAGCCGCGGCAAGCATGGCGATGGTGTCCACCACCGCGGCCGACCTGGGCCACACCGTGCTGTTCGGTGCCCTGGCTTCGGGTCGCCTGCTGCACCTGTTGCCACAGGAACTGGCGTTCGACCCGGATGGCTTCGCCAGCTACATGGCGCAGCACCAGGTCGGCGTGCTCAAGCTGGTGCCGAGCCACCTGCAAGGCTTGCTGCAAGCGGCCCGCGCCGCCGATGTGCTGCCCGCCGAGGCATTGATCCTTGGTGGTGAGGCATGCAGCTGGGGCCTGTTGGAAAAAATCCGCGAACTGCGCCCGGCCTGCCGGGTCATCAACCACTACGGCCCGACCGAAACCACTGTCGGCGTGCTCACCTTCGAGCCGGGGCAGCCGATGCCAGGTTGCCGCACGGTGCCGGTCGGGCGCCCGCTGGGCAACGCCTGCGCCCAGGTGCTGGATGGCTACCTCAACCCGTTGGCGGCGCAGGTGCCCGGTGAGCTTTACCTGGGCGGGCAAGGCGTCGCCCAGGGCTACCTGGGCCAGCCAGCGTTGACCGCCGAACGCTTCGTGCCGACCGAGGGTGGTGCCCGCTTGTACCGCACCGGTGATCGCGCGCGGCTGACTGCCGATGGCCTGGTCGAGTTCATCGGCCGTGCCGACGACCAGGTGAAGATCCGTGGCTATCGCGTGGAGCCAGGTGAAGTCGGCCGGGTGCTGGCCGGCCTGCCCGGTGTCAACGAGGCCGCGGTACTGGCCTTGCCACTGGAGGGCGATGCCGAGCGCTTGCAGCTGGTGGCCTACGGTGTTGCCGACGCAGGCGTGACCGTGCAGCAACTGCAGGCGCAATTGCAGGCACGCCTGCCGGACTACATGGTGCCGGCGCAGATACTGCTGCTGGAGCGCCTGCCTCTGACCGCCAACGGCAAGCTCGACAAGCGTGCCTTGCCGGCACCAGGCGCGGTCAGCCGTGGCTATGTGGCGCCGCAAGGCGATATCGAGGAGAAGCTGGCCGCAGTGTGGGCCGATGTGCTCAAGCTGGAGCAGGTCGGCAGCACCGACAACTTCTTCGAACTGGGCGGCGACTCGATCCTCAGCCTGCAGATCATCGCCCGGGCCAAACGCCAGGGCATCAGGATCACCCCCAAGCAGTTGTTCGAACAACAGACCATCGCCCAGCTGGCCCAGGTAGCCAAGCGCATCGAGGCCAAGCAAGCGGTTGCGACCGCAGCCGTGGACACCGCCACCAGCGGCGAGGTGGCGTTGCTGCCGGCCCAGGCGCGTTTCTTCGAGATGGAGATCGCCCAGCCGGCGCATTGGAACCAGTCGGTGCTGCTCAAGCCTGCCAGCCCGGTTCAGGTGCAACACCTGGAGGCAGCCCTGCGCGCCGTGGTCGAGCAGCACGATGCCCTGCGCCTGCGCTTCAGCCGTGGCGAAAGCCAGTGGCAGGCGCGCTTCCAGCCGCTGGACAATGCACCACTGCTGCGCCAGCGCAACCTGGCCGCACTGAATGAGCTGGACGCCGCCGGCAACCAGGTGCAGGCCAGCCTGAACCTGGAGCACGGGCCGCTGCTGCGTGCCGAACTGTTCGATTTCGCCGATGGCCAGCAGCGCCTGCTGCTGGTGGTCCATCACTTGGTGGTCGACGGTGTGTCGTGGCGGGTGTTGCTGGAAGACCTGCAAGCGGCCTACCGGCAATTGCTGAATGGTCAGACCGTGAGCCTGCCCGCCAAGACCACCTCGGTGAAGGCCTGGGCCGAGCGCCTGGCCAGCCATGCCGGCAGCCCCGCATTGCAAGCACAGCACGACTACTGGCTGCAGGCGCTGGCCGGCGACCACGCCGAACTGCCGCGTGACAACCCGCAGGGCAGCCTGGCCAACACCCATGCCCGTACCGCCGCCACAAGGCTGGATGCCGAGCGCACCGCCAAGCTGCTGAAACAGGCCCCGGCGGCCTACCGCACGCAGATCAACGACCTGCTGCTGACCGCGCTGGCGCGCACGCTGTGCCAGTGGAGCGCACAGGACAACGTGCAGGTACTGCTGGAGGGCCATGGCCGCGAAGACCTGTTCGACGACCTCGACCTCAGCCGCACCCTGGGCTGGTTCACCAGCCTGTTCCCGGTGCGCCTCACACCCGGCCAGGACCTGGGCCAGTCGATCAAGGCGATCAAGGAGCAACTGCGCGGCGTGCCGGACAAGGGCCTCGGCTACGGCTTGCTGCGTTACTACGGCGACGCTGAAGTGCGTGACCGGCTCGAGCGCGCCGCCCAGGCCCGTGTCACCTTCAACTACCTGGGCCAGTTCGATGCCAGCTTCGATGCCGAGGCCGGCGCCCTGTTCACCCCGAGCGGGGAAAGCGCAGGCCGTACCCAATGTGCCGGCGCACAACTGGGCAACTGGCTGAGCATCACCGGCCAGGTGTACGGCGGCGAGCTGTTCCTGGAGTGGACCTACAGCGCCGACGTTCATCACCCGGCCACCATCGAGAAGCTGGCCCAGGCCTACGGGCAGGCCTTGGCAGAGCTGGTCGAGCACTGCTGCGATGCGCGGCACCAGGGCGTGACGCCGTCGGACTTCCCGCTGGCTGAGCTGACCCAGGCGCAACTGGACAGCCTGCCGCTGGAGCCCGGGCAGATCGCCGATGTGTACCCGCTGTCACCCATGCAGCAGGGCATGTTGTTCCACACCCTTTACGACCAGCAGGCCGGCAACTACATCAACCAGCTGCGCGTGGATGTGGAGGGGCTGGATGTGCAGCGTTTCCAGCAGGCGTGGCAGGCCACGCTCGATGCCCACGACATCCTGCGCAGCGGTTTCGTCTTGCAAGGCGAACTGGAGCAGGCCGTACAGGTGGTACGCAAGGCCGTCGAATTGCCGTGCAGCGAGCATGACTGGCGTGGCCAGCCGGCGCTGGAGCAGGCATTGCAGGCCCTGGCCGAGGGTGAGCGCCAGCGCGGTTTCGACCTTGCTGCCGCGCCGCTGCTGCGCCTGGTACTGGTACGCACGGGCGATACCCGCCACCACCTGATCTACACCAACCACCACATCCTGATGGACGGCTGGAGCACCTCGCGCCTGTTGGGCGAAGTGCTCCAGCGCTATGCCGGCCTGGCGCCGCAGGCACAGGCTACGCACTACCGCGACTACATCGCCTGGCTGCAGGGCCAGGACGCGGCCGTTGCCGAAGCCTTCTGGAAAGCCCAGCTTGCGGCCCTGGACGAGCCGACCCGCCTGGCCCAGGCCATCGCCGGCAGTGCAGGCGCAAGCGGTAGCGGTCATGGCGACCACCGCCTGGCCTTCGACCCTGAGCAAACCGCACGCATCGAAGCCTTCGCCCGGGCCAACCGGGTCACGGTCAACACCTTGGTGCAATCGGCCTGGCTGCTGCTGTTGCAGCGCTGCACCGGCCAGGCCAGCGTGTGCTTCGGCGCCACGGTCGCCGGCCGCCCGGCAGACCTGCCGGGGGTGGAGGAGCAGATCGGCCTGTTCATCAACACCTTGCCGGTGATCGGCGCCCCGCGTGCCGAGCAGACCGTGGCCGAGTGGATCGGCCAGGTGCAGGCCGGCAACCTGGCCGTGCGCGAGTTCGAGCACACCCCGCTGTACGATGTGCAGCGCTGGGCGGGGCAGGGCGGTGACGCCTTGTTCGACAGCATCCTGGTGTTCGAGAACTACCCGGTGGCCGAGGCGCTGCAACAGGGCGCGCCCGGTGGCCTGCGCTTCGGCGACGTGGCCGTGCAGGAGCAGACCAATTACCCGCTGACCCTGGTGGTGGAACTGGGCACCACGCTGTCGGTGCAGTACAGCCACGACCGTGCGCTGTGGAGCGACGAGAGCGTTGGCCGCCTGGCTGGCTACTTTGCCAACCTGCTGCAGGCGCTGGTGGAGAATGCCGACGCGGTGGTGGGCGAGCTGCCAATGCTGGGCCTGCCAGAACAGCAACAGATGGTCGAAGGCTGGAACGAAACCCAGGCAGCGTACCCGCACGAGCGCAGCATTCATCAGCTGATCGAAGCCCAGGTGTTTGCCACCCCGCACGCTCCGGCGCTGGTGTTTGGCGAGCAGACCCTGAGCTATGCCGAGCTTAACCGCCGTAGCAATCAACTGGCGCACAAGCTGCGTGAGCAGGGCGTCGGGCCGGATGTGCTGGTAGGCATCGCCATGGAACGCAGCCTGGAGATGGTCATCGGCCTGCTGGGTATCGTGAAGGCCGGTGGTGCCTATGTGCCGCTGGACCCGGAATATCCACAGGACCGCCTGAGCTACATGTTCGAGGACAGCGGCATCGCCTTGCTGCTGACCCAGTCGCACTTGCGCGAGACCCTGCCGATCCCGGCCGGCCTGCGCAGCCTGGACCTGGACACCGAGAATTTCGACGGCTACAGCGATGCCAACCCGAACATCGACGTGGCCCCGCAGAACCTCGCCTACGTGATCTACACCTCCGGCTCCACCGGTCGCCCGAAGGGCGCTGGCAACAGCCATCAGGCGCTGGTCAACCGGCTGTGCTGGATGCAGAAAGCCTACGGGCTGGACGCCAGCGACAGCGTGTTGCAGAAAACCCCGTTCAGCTTCGACGTGTCGGTGTGGGAGTTCTTCTGGCCGCTGATGACCGGCGCACGCCTGGTCATGGCCCACCCGGGCGCGCACCGCGACCCGCAGCTGCTGGTCGAAGCCATCAACCACCACGGCATCAGTACGCTGCACTTCGTGCCGTCGATGCTGCAGGCGTTCATGACCCACGAAGCGGTCGAAAGCTGCATCAGCCTCAAGCGCGTGGTGTGCAGCGGTGAGGCGTTGCCGGCCGAACTGGCCCGCCAGACCCTGCAACGCCTGCCGGCGGCGGGCCTGTACAACCTGTACGGCCCGACCGAAGCGGCGATCGACGTGACCCATTGGACCTGCCAGCCGGACGAAAGCATCAGCGTGCCGATCGGCCAGCCGATCGACAACCTCAAGACCCACATCCTCGAAGGCAGCCTGCAACCGGCGGTGCGCGGCAGTGCTGGCGAGCTGTACCTCGGTGGTGTCGGCCTGGCCCGTGGTTACCACCAGCGCCCGGCGCTGACCGCCGAACGCTTCGTGCCGGACCCGTTCAGCGACAACGGCGGGCGCCTGTACCGCACCGGCGACCTGGCGCGCTACCGCGCCGATGGCGTGATCGACTACGCCGGGCGCATCGACCACCAAGTGAAAATCCGCGGCCTGCGCATCGAACTGGGCGAGATCGAGGCGCGTCTATTGGAACTGCCGAGTGTGCAGGAAGCTGTGGTACTGGCTCAGGACGGGCCAAGCGGCAAGCAGCTGGTGGGCTATGTGGTGCCCGTCGACAGCACGCAAGACGAAGGCGCATTGCGCGACAGCCTGCGCGAGGCGCTGAAGGCCGGTTTGCCGGACTACATGGTGCCGGCGCACCTGCTGCTGCTCGGCAAGCTGCCGGTGACGCCGAACGGCAAGCTGGACCGCAAGGCCCTGCCGCAGCCGGATGCCAGCCAGTCGCAGAGCGAGTACGTCGCGCCGCGGAGTGATCTGGAAGAGCAGATCGCGGCGATCTGGGCCGATGTGCTGCAGCTGGAGAAGGTTGGCCTGGGTGACAACTTCTTCGAGCTTGGCGGGCACTCCTTGCTGGCCACCTCGGTGATCGTGCGCATCCGGGAGCAGGCGGGGGTAGTGGCCGAATTGAAAGAACTCTTCGAGTTCCCGGTGCTGGCTGACTTCAGTCGCCAGCTGGAGACCAGGGCGCCCGTGGTCGATTCCACCCAGGACCAGTTGGCCAGATCCCTGGCGCTGCTTGATAGCCTGAGCATGGAAGAGCTCGATGAGCTGATTTCCTGAGGCCCTGATGTGATCCGTGCATGTGGGTAAACCCTTTCCCACAGATATGAGGCATCCTTCAGCTGGTGGGGTCCTTGTGGGAGCGGGTTCACCCGCGAAGCAGGCGACGCGGTGGATGGCACCGGCTGCGCCGGTGTTCGCGGGTAAACCCGCTCCCACAGGTACGGCGTATTCCTTCAGCTGGTGGAGTCCCTGTGGGAGCGGGCATGCCCGCGAAGCAGGCGACGCGGTGGATGGCACCGGCTACGCCGGTGTTCGCGGGCGCGCCCGCGAAGCAGGCGACGC
>NZ_JBEPNE010000035.1:0-15660 GCF_040546125.1 Pseudomonas sp. UYEF17 | reverse complement strand
ATGACTGTTACCCTGATCAAGACCATCGCAATGGAAGACGGTCTGCGCTTCGCTATCCGTGAAGGCGGTCGTACCGTCGGCGCCGGCGTCGTAGCAAAAATTATTGAATAAGTAGTTGATTTACTTGATCAGGCCGGTATAATGGCCGGCCTGATACAGCGTTACAGGTCAGTAGCTCAATTGGCAGAGCGACGGTCTCCAAAACCGTAGGTTGGGGGTTCGATTCCCTCCTGACCTGCCATTTCACCTCGGTGTGATGGCTTTCTTCTCACAGGATCCTCCTCGATGACTCCCAAAACTGAAGCCCAAGAATCGCGTTTTGATCTGTTCAAGTGGCTGGCTGTAGTGGCTTTGGTGGTTGTCGGTGTAGTGGGTAACCAGTATTACTCCGCCTCCCCGATCCTGTATCGCGTCCTCGCACTTCTCGTCCTGGCTGCTGTCGCGGGCTTTGTAGCTCTGCAGACTGCGAAGGGCAAGTCGTTCTTTGCGCTGGCGAAGGAAGCTCGTACCGAGATTCGTAAAGTCGTGTGGCCGACCCGCCAGGAAACCACCCAGACCACGCTGATTGTCGTGGCTGTCGTGCTGGTTATGGCACTGCTGCTGTGGGGTCTTGATTCCCTGCTCGGCTGGGCGGTCTCCTTGATCGTTGGCTAAAGGTGTCCCGTGGCTAAGCGTTGGTATGTTGTGCATGCTTACTCGGGTTACGAGAAGCATGTAATGCGCTCCCTGATCGAGCGCGTCAAGCTGGCTGGCATGGAAGACGGTTTCGGCGAGATCTTGGTCCCGACCGAAGAAGTCGTCGAAATGCGCAACGGCCAGAAGCGCAAGAGTGAGCGTAAATTCTTCCCTGGCTATGTACTGGTCCAGATGGAGATGAACGAAGGGACTTGGCACTTGGTCAAGGACACCCCTCGTGTGATGGGCTTTATTGGTGGCACCGCAGACAAGCCTGCACCGATCACCGATAAAGAAGCAGAGGCTATCCTGCGTCGCGTTGCCGACGGTAGCGACAAGCCGAAGCCGAAGACGCTGTTCGAGCCGGGTGAAGTGGTTCGAGTCATTGACGGTCCGTTCGCTGACTTCAATGGTAGTGTCGAAGAGGTTAACTACGAAAAGAGTCGCCTGCAGGTAGCGGTGCTCATTTTCGGTCGCTCTACTCCGGTGGAGCTCGAGTTCAGCCAGGTCGAAAAGGTCTAGGCGGACGAAGCATCCCATACCCCGCAGCCCTGTGTGCTGCGGGGTTTTGTCGTCACTGGGATAAAACGCAAGTCATCCGGGGAGCCAACAGGCGTTCGTACCCGATTTTGGAGTAGCTCATGGCTAAGAAGATTCAGGCTTACATCAAGCTGCAAGTTAAGGCCGGCCAGGCCAACCCAAGCCCACCCGTTGGTCCAGCACTGGGCCAACACGGTGTGAACATCATGGAATTCTGCAAGGCCTTCAACGCCCGTACCCAGGGTCAAGAAGCCGGCCTGCCGACTCCTGTGATCATCACTGTCTACAGCGACCGTAGCTTCACCTTCGAGACCAAGAGCACCCCTGCCTCGGTTCTGCTGAAGAAAGCTGCTGGCCTGACCAGTGGTTCGGCTCGCCCGAACACCGTTAAAGTCGGTACCGTTACCCGTGCTCAGCTGGAAGACATCGCCAAAGCTAAACAGGCTGATCTGACTGCCGCTGACCTGGACGCTGCTGTACGCACCATCGCTGGCTCTGCCCGCAGCATGGGCCTGAACGTGGAGGGTGTGTAATGGCTAAGCTGACCAAACGCCAAAAGGCAATCGCCGAGAAAATCGAAGCAGGCAAGGCCTACAACTTCGAAGAAGCGGCCACTCTGCTGGCTTCGTTGCCGGCTGCCAAGTTCGTAGAGTCCTACGACATCGCCGTTAACCTCGGTGTTGACCCGCGTAAATCCGACCAGGTCGTACGTAGCGCTACCGTGCTGCCGCACGGCACTGGCAAGACCGTTCGCGTTGCTGTCTTCACCCAGGGTCCAGCTGCTGAAGCCGCTCTGGCTGCCGGCGCTGACCGCGTAGGTATGGACGATCTGGCTGCCGAAATGAAAGGCGGCGACCTGAACTATGACGTCGTTATCGCATCGCCTGATGCCATGCGCGTTGTAGGTCAGCTGGGTCAGGTTCTGGGTCCTCGCGGCCTGATGCCTAACCCGAAAGTTGGTACCGTGACCCCAGACGTAGCCGGCGCCGTCAAGAACGCCAAGGCTGGTCAGGTTCGCTACCGTACCGACAAGAACGGTATCATCCACACCTCCGTTGGCAAGGTCGGCTTCGAAGCCGGCAAGCTGAAGGAAAACGTTGAAGCCCTGATCGCTGATCTGAAGCGTATCAAGCCAGCTTCCTCGAAAGGTATCTACGTCAAGCGCGTTACCCTGAGCACCACCATGGGCCCAGGTCTGGTCATCGATCAGAGCTCGCTGAACGTGTAAGAACATGGTGGCGCGACCTGTCGTGCCACCAGCAAAAATTGGGGTCCCTGCCTGGCGGGGGCTATCCAAGACCGTAGGCGGCGCAAGCCTTAAAACACCAGCCCACGCAGATGGTGCTCCCGATTCGTTACCGAATCAGACACCAAAACGACATCCGGCTCCGGCCAGATGAAACGGTAAAAACCAGGAGTAAACCCGTGGCAATTAAACTCGAAGACAAGAAGGCCATCGTCGCTGAAGTCAACGAGGCTGCCAAAGTCGCTCTGTCCGCTGTCGTGGCTGATGCCCGTGGTGTGACTGTAGGCGCAATGACCGGACTCCGTAAAGAGGCCCGCGAAGCTGGCGTTTATGTACGTGTCGTACGTAACACCCTGCTGAAGCGCGCTGTTGAAGGCACCGAATTCTCGATCCTCAACGACGCGTTCAAAGGCCCGACCCTGATTGCTTTCTCCAACGAACACCCGGGCGCTGCTGCTCGTCTGTTCAAAGAGTTCGCCAAGGGTCAGGACAAGTTCGAGATCAAGGCAGCTGCGTTTGACGGCAAGTTCCTTGCCGCTAACCAGATCGACGTGCTGGCAACCCTGCCAACTCGCGACGAGGCTATCGCACAGCTGATGAGCGTAATCCAAGGTGCAACCAGCAAGCTGGCTCGTACCCTGGCAGCTCTGCGCGACCAGAAAGAAGCTGCTGCTGCCTAAGGCACGCGCAACTCTTTCAAAATCATACGTTTAATTTGATGGCTGCGTAGGCTGTCACCCCAATACAGGATTGAAGTCATGTCTCTGACTAACGAGCAAATCATCGAAGCAATCGGCCAGAAAACTGTTCTGGAAATTGTTGAACTGATCAAAGCGATGGAAGAAACCTTCGGCGTTACCGCTGCTGCCGCTGTTGCCGCTGGCCCAGCCGCTGGCGCTGCTGCCGCTGTTGAAGAACAGACCGAGTTCAACGTCGTTCTGACCGAAGCTGGCGACAAGAAAGTAAACGTGATCAAGGCCGTTCGTGAACTGACCGGTCTGGGCCTGAAAGAAGCCAAAGAGAAAGTCGACGGCGCTCCTCAGGTTATCGCTGAAGGCGTTTCGAAAGAAGCCGCTGAAGACGCGAAGAAGAAGCTGGAAGAAGCTGGCGCTAAAGTCGAGCTGAAGTAATCTCGACCTTGCGACTCCAGTCCGAGCGTTGAGCGAAGGGCTGATGGCTGGTGGCTTATGCCACCGGCCTTTTTCCGTTATTGGTGGCCGGTCAGGCCGGCCCCGATAACAAGCTGCAAGACACCCATGTGGGTGGCGCAAACCAAGGGGTTTGCACGATTTTCTGGCTGCTCCCGCCGGGAGAAGCCAAACAAGCAGGTGACCAAGCTGGGGAACGCTGATGGCTTACTCATACACTGAGAAAAAACGTATCCGCAAGGACTTTAGCAAGTTGCCGGACGTCATGGATGTGCCTTACCTCCTGGCCATCCAGCTGGATTCGTATCGCGAATTCCTGCAAGCGGGAGCATCCAAGGATCAGTTCCGCGACGTCGGCCTGCACGCGGCCTTCAAATCGGTATTCCCGATCATCAGCTACTCCGGCAATGCTGCCCTGGAGTACGTAGGCTATCGCCTGGGCGAACCCGCCTTCGATGTGAAGGAATGTGTCCTGCGTGGCGTGACCTTCGCGGTCCCACTGCGGGTCAAGGTGCGCCTGATCATCTTCGACAAGGAATCGTCGAACAAAGCGATCAAGGACATCAAAGAGCAAGAAGTCTACATGGGTGAAATCCCCCTGATGACTGAGAACGGTACCTTCGTTATCAACGGTACCGAGCGTGTGATCGTTTCCCAGCTGCACCGTTCGCCTGGTGTGTTCTTCGACCACGACCGTGGCAAGACTCACAGCTCCGGCAAGCTGCTGTACTCCGCTCGCATCATCCCTTACCGCGGCTCCTGGCTGGACTTCGAGTTCGACCCGAAGGACTGCGTGTTCGTACGTATCGACCGTCGCCGCAAACTGCCGGCCTCGGTGCTGCTGCGTGCCCTGGGTTACAGCACTGAAGAAGTGCTGAACACCTTCTACACCACCAACGTGTTCCACATTTCCGGCGAGAAACTCAGCCTGGAACTGGTACCGCAGCGTCTGCGTGGTGAGGTTGCAGTCATGGATATCCATGACGACACCGGCAAAGTCATCGTCGAGCAGGGCCGCCGTATTACCGCGCGCCACATCAACCAGCTCGAGAAGGCCGGCGTCAAGCAGCTGGACGTTCCTATGGAATACGTCCTGGGCCGCACTACCGCCAAGGCCATCGTGCATCCGGCTACCGGCGAGATCCTGGCCGAATGCAACACCGAGATGACCACCGAACTGCTGATCAAGGTCGCCAAGGCACAGGTTGTCCGTATCGAGACCCTGTACACCAACGACATCGATTGCGGTCCGTTCATCTCCGATACCCTGAAGATCGACACCACCAGCAACCAGCTGGAAGCCCTGGTCGAGATCTACCGCATGATGCGTCCTGGCGAGCCGCCAACCAAGGATGCTGCCGAGACCCTGTTCAACAACCTGTTCTTCAGCGCCGAGCGTTACGACCTGTCCGCCGTTGGCCGCATGAAGTTCAACCGTCGTATCGGTCGTACCGAGATCGAAGGTTCGGGCGTGCTGAGCAAGGAAGATATCGTCGAGGTTCTGAAGACCCTGGTCGACATCCGTAACGGCAAAGGCATCGTCGACGACATCGACCACCTGGGTAACCGTCGCGTACGTTGCGTCGGCGAGATGGCCGAGAACCAGTTCCGCGTTGGCCTGGTGCGTGTCGAGCGCGCGGTCAAGGAACGCCTGTCGATGGCGGAAAGCGAAGGCCTGATGCCGCAAGATCTGATCAACGCCAAGCCGGTTGCGGCGGCGGTGAAAGAGTTCTTCGGTTCCAGCCAGCTGTCCCAGTTCATGGACCAGAACAACCCGCTCTCCGAGATCACCCACAAGCGCCGCGTCTCCGCACTCGGCCCAGGTGGTCTGACCCGTGAGCGTGCCGGCTTCGAAGTCCGTGACGTACACCCGACCCACTACGGCCGTGTGTGCCCGATCGAGACCCCTGAAGGTCCGAACATCGGTCTGATCAACTCCCTGGCTGCCTATGCCCGCACCAACCAGTACGGCTTCCTGGAAAGCCCGTACCGCGTGGTGAAGGAAGGCGTGGTCAGCGACGACATCGTGTTCCTGTCGGCCATTGAAGAGGCGGATCACGTCATCGCCCAGGCTTCGGCCGCGATGAACGAGAAGAAGCAGCTGATCGATGAGCTGGTAGCTGTTCGTCACCTGAACGAATTCACCGTCAAGGCGCCGGAAGACGTCACCCTGATGGACGTTTCGCCGAAGCAGGTTGTTTCCGTCGCTGCGTCGCTGATTCCGTTCCTCGAGCACGACGACGCCAACCGTGCATTGATGGGTTCGAACATGCAGCGTCAGGCTGTACCGACCCTGCGCGCCGACAAGCCGCTGGTAGGTACCGGCATGGAGCGCAACGTTGCCCGTGACTCCGGTGTCTGCGTGGTTGCTCGCCGCGGTGGCGTGATCGACTCGGTCGACGCCAGCCGTATCGTTGTTCGCGTTGCTGACGACGAAGTTGAAACCGGCGAAGCAGGTGTGGATATCTACAACCTGACCAAGTACACCCGTTCGAACCAGAACACCTGCATCAACCAGCGTCCGCTGGTAAGCAAGGGTGACAAGGTTCAGCGTGGCGACATCATGGCCGACGGCCCGTCCACCGACATGGGTGAACTGGCACTGGGTCAGAACATGCGCATTGCGTTCATGGCGTGGAACGGCTTCAACTTCGAAGACTCCATCTGCCTGTCCGAGCGTGTGGTCCAGGAAGACCGCTTCACCACCATCCACATCCAGGAACTGACCTGTGTGGCGCGTGACACCAAGCTTGGCCCAGAGGAAATCACTGCGGACATCCCGAACGTGGGTGAAGCCGCACTGAACAAGCTGGACGAAGCCGGTATCGTCTACGTGGGTGCCGAAGTCGGCGCTGGCGACATCCTGGTCGGCAAGGTAACGCCAAAAGGCGAAACCCAGCTGACTCCGGAAGAAAAACTGCTGCGCGCAATCTTCGGTGAGAAGGCCAGCGACGTTAAGGACACCTCTCTGCGCGTGCCAACCGGCACCAAGGGTACCGTCATCGACGTACAGGTCTTCACCCGTGATGGCGTCGAGCGCGACAGCCGCGCCCTGGCCATCGAGAAGATGCAGCTGGACGAGATCCGCAAGGACCTCAACGAAGAGTTCCGCATCGTCGAAGGTGCAACCTTCGAGCGTCTGCGTTCTGCCCTGAACGGCCAGGTGGTCGACGGTGGCGCGGGCCTGAAGAAAGGCACCGTGATCACTGACGAAGTACTGGACGGTCTGGAGCACGGCCAGTGGTTCAAACTGCGCATGGCCGAAGATGCACTGAACGAGCAGCTGGAAAAGGCTCAGCAGTACATCGTCGATCGTCGCCGTCTGCTGGACGACAAGTTCGAAGACAAGAAGCGCAAGCTGCAGCAGGGTGATGACCTGGCACCGGGCGTACTGAAGATCGTCAAGGTTTACCTGGCAATCCGTCGTCGCATCCAACCGGGTGACAAGATGGCCGGTCGTCACGGTAACAAGGGTGTCGTCTCGGTAATCATGCCGGTCGAAGACATGCCGCACGACGCCAACGGTACTCCGGTCGATGTCGTACTGAACCCGCTGGGTGTACCTTCGCGTATGAACGTCGGTCAGATCCTCGAAACCCACCTGGGCCTGGCGGCCAAGGGTCTGGGCGAGAAGATCGACCGCATGATCGAAGAGCAGCGCAAGGCCGCTGAACTGCGCGTGTTCCTGACCGAGGTCTACAACGAGATCGGCGGTCGTCAGGAAAACCTGGACGAGTTCACCGACGAAGAGATCCTGGCCCTGGCCCACAACCTGAAGAAGGGCGTGCCAATGGCTACCCCGGTCTTCGACGGTGCCAAGGAGCGCGAGATCAAGGCCATGCTGAAGCTGGCCGACCTGCCAGAGAGCGGCCAGATGGTGCTGTTCGATGGCCGTACCGGCAACAAGTTCGAGCGTCCTGTGACCGTTGGTTACATGTACATGCTCAAGCTGAACCACTTGGTGGACGACAAGATGCACGCGCGTTCCACTGGTTCCTACAGCCTGGTTACCCAGCAGCCGCTGGGTGGTAAGGCGCAGTTCGGTGGTCAGCGTTTCGGGGAGATGGAAGTGTGGGCGCTGGAAGCATACGGCGCGGCATACACCCTGCAAGAAATGCTCACAGTGAAGTCGGACGACGTGAACGGCCGTACCAAGATGTACAAGAACATCGTGGATGGCGATCACCGTATGGAGCCGGGCATGCCCGAGTCCTTCAACGTGTTGATCAAAGAGATCCGTTCGCTCGGTATCGATATCGATCTGGAAACCGAATAACACGTGACGCGAAGGGGAGTGGGGCAGGTAATGCCCGCTCCCTGCTCCGCCAGGAGGAAAGGCCTTGAAAGACCTACTGAATTTGCTGAAAAACCAGGGTCAAGTCGAAGAGTTCGACGCCATCCGCATCGGTCTGGCGTCGCCTGAAATGATCCGTTCGTGGTCGTTCGGTGAAGTTAAGAAGCCGGAAACCATCAACTACCGTACGTTCAAGCCTGAGCGTGACGGCCTGTTCTGCGCCAAGATCTTTGGCCCAGTCAAGGACTACGAGTGCCTGTGCGGCAAGTACAAGCGCCTCAAGCACCGCGGCGTGATCTGCGAGAAGTGCGGCGTTGAAGTTGCCCTGGCAAAAGTTCGTCGTGAGCGCATGGCGCACATCGAACTGGCCTCGCCGGTTGCCCACATCTGGTTCCTGAAGTCGCTGCCGTCCCGTATCGGCCTGCTGATGGACATGACCCTGCGTGACATCGAGCGCGTGCTCTACTTCGAGAGCTACGTTGTTATCGACCCGGGCATGACCACCCTGGAAAAAGGCCAGCTGCTGAACGACGAGCAGTACTTCGAAGCGCTGGAAGAGTTCGGTGATGACTTCGACGCCCGCATGGGTGCCGAGGCTGTCCGCGAGCTGCTGCACGCTATCGACCTGGAGCACGAGATCGGTCGCCTGCGCGAAGAGATTCCGCAGACCAACTCGGAAACCAAGATCAAGAAGCTGTCCAAGCGCCTGAAGCTGATGGAAGCGTTCCAGGGTTCGGGCAACCTGCCTGAGTGGATGGTCCTGACCGTCCTGCCAGTGCTGCCGCCGGACCTGCGTCCGCTGGTACCGCTGGATGGCGGCCGCTTCGCGACCTCCGACCTGAACGACCTGTATCGTCGGGTGATCAACCGTAACAACCGTCTGAAGCGCCTGCTGGATCTGTCGGCGCCGGACATCATCGTGCGCAACGAAAAGCGCATGCTGCAGGAAGCGGTCGACGCCCTGCTGGACAACGGCCGTCGCGGTCGCGCCATCACTGGCTCGAACAAGCGTCCGCTGAAGTCCCTGGCCGACATGATCAAAGGTAAGCAAGGTCGCTTCCGTCAGAACCTGCTCGGTAAGCGTGTGGACTACTCTGGCCGTTCGGTAATTACCGTAGGCCCGACCCTGCGTCTGCACCAGTGCGGTCTGCCGAAGAAGATGGCCCTCGAGCTGTTCAAGCCGTTCATTTTCGGCAAGCTGGAAATGCGTGGTCTGGCGACCACCATCAAGGCTGCCAAGAAGATGGTCGAGCGCGAGCTGCCAGAGGTGTGGGATGTGCTCGCCGAGGTGATCCGCGAACACCCCGTGCTGCTCAACCGTGCGCCGACCCTGCACCGTCTGGGTATCCAGGCATTTGAACCGGTTCTGATCGAAGGTAAGGCTATCCAGCTGCACCCGCTGGTCTGTGCCGCGTACAACGCCGACTTCGACGGTGACCAGATGGCCGTTCACGTGCCGCTGACCCTGGAAGCCCAGCTCGAAGCGCGCGCGCTGATGATGTCGACCAACAACATCCTGTCGCCAGCCAACGGTGAGCCAATCATCGTTCCGTCGCAGGACGTGGTACTGGGTCTGTACTACATGACCCGTGAAGCCATCAACGCCAAGGGCGAAGGTCGCGTGTTCGCCGACCTGCAGGAAGTCGACCGCGTATTCCGCGCCGGCGAGGCTGCCCTGCACGCGAAAATCAAGGTTCGTATCAACGAAACCGTGAAAGAGCGTGACGGTTCCGTGGTCAAGAACACCCGCATCGTCGACACCACCGTCGGCCGTGCGCTGCTGTTCCAGGTTGTACCGGCAGGCCTGCCGTACGACGTGGTCAACCAGCCGATGAAGAAGAAGGCGATCTCCAAGCTGATCAACCAGTGCTACCGCGTGGTTGGTCTGAAAGAGACCGTTATCTTCGCTGACCAACTGATGTACACCGGTTTCGCTTATTCGACCATTTCCGGCGTTTCCATCGGTGTTAACGACTTCGTTATCCCGGACGAGAAAGCCCGCATCATCGGTACCGCTACCGACGAAGTGAAGGAAATCGAGAGTCAGTACGCCTCCGGCCTGGTAACCCAGGGCGAGAAGTACAACAAGGTCATCGACTTGTGGTCGAAGGCGAACGACGAAGTGTCCAAGGCGATGATGGCCAACCTCTCGAAAGAGAAGGTCATCGACCGCGAAGGCAAGGAAGTCGAGCAAGAGTCCTTCAACTCGATGTACATGATGGCTGACTCTGGTGCGCGTGGTTCGGCAGCCCAGATCCGTCAGCTGGCCGGTATGCGTGGCCTGATGGCCAAGCCGGACGGCTCCATCATCGAGACGCCGATCACCGCGAACTTCCGTGAAGGTCTGAGCGTTCTGCAGTACTTCATTTCGACCCACGGTGCTCGTAAGGGTCTGGCGGATACCGCACTGAAGACTGCGAACTCCGGTTACCTGACTCGTCGTCTGGTAGACGTTGCCCAGGATCTGGTGGTTACCGAGATCGACTGCGGCACCGACCAGGGCCTGCTGATGACCCCGCACATCGAAGGCGGCGACGTTGTAGAGCCGCTGGGTGAGCGTGTACTGGGTCGTGTCATCGCCCGTGACGTGTTCAAGCCAGGCACCGAGGACGTCATCGTTCCGGCCGGTACCCTGGTTGACGAGAAGTGGGTCGAGTTCATCGAGCTGAACAGCATCGACGAAGTGGTCGTGCGTTCGCCGATCAACTGCGAAACCCGCTACGGCATCTGCGCCAAGTGCTACGGTCGTGACCTGGCTCGCGGTCACCAGGTGAACATCGGTGAAGCTGTCGGCGTTATCGCTGCCCAGTCGATCGGTGAGCCGGGTACCCAGCTGACCATGCGTACGTTCCACATCGGTGGTGCTGCGAGCCGTACCTCGGCTGCCGACAGCGTCCAGGTGAAGAACGGCGGTATGGTGCGTCTGCACAACCTGAAGCAGGTAGAGCGTGCTGATGGCAACCTTGTTGCCGTATCGCGTTCGGGCGAGTTGGCCATTGCCGACGAGTTCGGTCGTGAGCGTGAGCGCTACAAGCTGCCTTACGGTGCGGTGATTTCGGTCAAGGAAGGTGACAAGGTCGAAGCTGGCGCCATCGTCGCCAAGTGGGACCCGCACACCCACCCGATCGTTACCGAACTGAAAGGTACCGTGACCTTCGTGGGCATGGAAGAAGGCATTACCATCAAGCGTCAGACCGACGAATTGACCGGTTTGACCAACATTGAAGTTCTGGACGTCAAGGATCGCCCTGCCGCTGGTAAGGAAATCCGTCCGGCGATCAAGATGGTCGACGCTTCTGGCAAGGACCTGTACCTGCCAGGTACCGACGTACCTGCCCAGTACTTCCTGCCGGCCAACGCCCTCGTCGGTGTGGCTGACGGTGCCCAGATCGGTGTTGGTGACGTTATCGCGCGTATCCCGCAAGAAACGTCGAAGACCCGTGACATCACCGGTGGTCTGCCGCGCGTTGCCGACCTGTTCGAAGCGCGCCGTCCGAAAGAAGCCTCGATTCTGGCTGAAGTCAGCGGCACCATCGCGTTCGGTAAGGAGACCAAGGGCAAGCGTCGTCTGGTCATCACCCCGACCGACGGTAGCGATCCGTACGAAGAGCTGATTCCGAAGTGGCGCCACCTGAACGTCTTCGAAGGCGAACAGGTAAACCGCGGCGAAGTTATCTCCGACGGCCCGAGCGATCCGCACGACATCCTGCGTCTGCTGGGTGTGAGCGCGCTGGCGAAGTACATCGTCAACGAGATCCAGGACGTTTACCGTCTGCAAGGCGTTAAGATCAACGACAAGCACATCGAGACCATCCTGCGTCAGATGCTGCGCAAGGTCGAGATCTCCGAGTCGGGCGATTCCAGCTTCATCAAGGGCGACCAGATGGAACTGACCCAGGTACTGGTAGAGAACGAGCGTCTCGCCGCCGAGGACAAGTTCGTCTCCAAGTTCACCCGCGTGCTGCTGGGTATCACCAAGGCGTCGCTGTCGACCGAGTCGTTCATCTCCGCGGCTTCCTTCCAGGAAACCACCCGCGTACTGACCGAAGCGGCGGTAACCGGCAAGCGCGACTACCTGCGCGGCCTGAAAGAGAACGTGGTCGTGGGTCGTCTGATCCCGGCCGGTACTGGTCTGGCCTACCACAGCGAGCGCAAGCGTCGCCGTGATGCCGACAAACCGCTGCGTGTGAGCGCCAGTGAGGTGGAAGCCGCACTGACCGAAGCGCTGAATTCCAGCGGTAACTAAGTACAGGGCAGGGCCCCGGCAAGCCTCGAACGGTCATCGACGACATGAAATGTTGCCGATGATCGGACGGGGAGGGCCGGGGCCTCGTCTTGACTGGGTGCAAGATCCTCTTTAGACTTTTGTACCCTTAAATTTGGTGAGGCTCCGTCTCGCCAATTTTTGGCTTTCTTGCAAGACAATAGAGTCGCAAGACAATCAGTGGAGCTAGTAGATGGCAACTATCAACCAGCTGGTACGTCAGCCGCGTAAGCGTTCGGTCGAGAAGTCCGACGTTCCTGCGCTGCAGAACTGCCCGCAGCGTCGTGGCGTGTGCACCCGCGTGTACACCACTACGCCGAAAAAACCTAACTCGGCACTGCGTAAAGTATGCCGTGTGCGTCTGACCAACGGCTTCGAGGTTTCCTCGTACATCGGTGGTGAAGGCCACAACCTGCAAGAGCACAGCGTCGTCCTGATCCGTGGCGGCCGTGTAAAAGACTTGCCAGGTGTTCGTTACCACACCGTTCGCGGCTCTCTGGATACTTCGGGCGTTAAAGGCCGTAACCAGGGTCGTTCGAAGTACGGTACCAAGCGTCCGAAGTAATCGGTCGTTTGCAGACATCCATTTATTTGAGTCGATAAGAGTAAGGTCGGGCAGGGGTCGAAAGACCTGGTCCCGGGCTAACCTGAAGACCGTTTGAGGGCTTATCATGCCAAGACGTCGTGTAGCAGCAAAACGTGAGATCCTTGACGATCCGAAGTACGGATCCCAGATTCTCGCCAAGTTCATGAACCACGTGATGGAAAGCGGCAAGAAGGCTGTAGCCGAGCGCATCGTTTACGGTGCCCTGGATACCGTCAAAGCACGCAAGAACAGCGACCCCCTGGAAATCTTCGAGAAAGCTCTCGACGCCATCGCTCCGCTGGTCGAAGTTAAGTCCCGTCGTGTCGGCGGTGCCACTTACCAGGTTCCGGTTGAAGTTCGTCCATCCCGTCGTAACGCTCTGGCAATGCGCTGGCTCGTAGACTACGCCCGCAAGCGCGGCGAGAAGTCGATGGCTCTGCGCCTGGCCGGCGAGCTGCTGGATGCTGCTGAAGGCAAGGGTGCTGCAGTCAAGAAGCGTGAAGACGTGCACCGTATGGCCGAGGCCAACAAAGCGTTCTCGCACTACCGCTTCTAATTCAAGCATCAATCATTTTGCGAGGGCTTTATGGCTCGTACTACAGCAATTAACCGCTACCGTAACATCGGTATCTGCGCCCACGTTGACGCGGGCAAGACTACCACTACCGAGCGGATCCTGTTCTACACAGGTCTGAGCCACAAGATGGGCGAGGTGCACGACGGCGCCGCGACCACCGACTGGATGGTGCAGGAGCAGGAGCGCGGTATCACCATTACCTCCGCTGCCGTTACCACCTTCTGGAAAGGTTCCCGTGGTCAGTATGACAACTACCGCGTAAACGTCATCGATACCCCCGGCCACGTTGACTTCACCATTGAAGTAGAGCGTTCGCTGCGTGTACTCGACGGCGCGGTCGTTGTGTTCTGCGGTACCTCCGGCGTTGAGCCGCAGTCCGAAACCGTATGGCGTCAGGCTAACAAGTACGGCGTTCCACGTGTTGTTTACGTGAACAAGATGGACCGTGCTGGTGCCAACTTCCTGCGCGTTGTCGGCCAGATCAAGAACCGCCTGGGTCACACCCC
This sequence comes from Pseudomonas sp. UYEF17, assembly GCF_040546125.1. Taxonomy (NCBI): domain Bacteria; kingdom Pseudomonadati; phylum Pseudomonadota; class Gammaproteobacteria; order Pseudomonadales; family Pseudomonadaceae; genus Pseudomonas; species Pseudomonas sp. UYEF17. Next base: position 1,824 of record NZ_JBEPNE010000035.1, on the reverse strand, counting down.
TGTTCCGGTCCAGCTGGCTATCGGTGCAGAAGACGACTTCCAGGGTCAGGTTGACCTGATCAAGATGAAAGCCATCTACTGGAACGAAGACGACAAGGGCACCACCTACCGCGAGGAAGAAATTCCTGCGGATATGGTCGACCTGGCTAACGAATGGCGCAACAACATGGTTGAAGCTGCCGCCGAAGCCAACGAAGAGCTGATGAACAAGTACCTTGAAGAAGGTGACCTGTCCGTCGAAGACATCAAGGCCGGTCTGCGCGCGCGTACCCTGGCCAGCGAGATCGTTCCGGCTGTCTGCGGTTCGTCGTTCAAGAACAAGGGCGTTCCCCTGGTTCTCGACGCCGTTATCGACTTCCTGCCTGCTCCGACCGAGATTCCTGCGATCAAGGGTATCCACCCTGATCTGGCCGAAGTGCCGAAGGATGAAATCACCGAAGCGCAGCAGGACGAGCGTCACGCTGACGACGCAGAGCCGTTCTCGGCCTTGGCGTTCAAGATCGCTACCGACCCGTTCGTAGGTACCCTGACCTTCGTTCGCGTTTACTCGGGCGTTCTGACCTCTGGTGACTCGGTCATCAACTCGGTCAAAGGCAAGAAAGAGCGCGTTGGTCGTATGGTGCAGATGCACGCCAACCAGCGTGAAGAGATCAAGGAAGTGCGCGCTGGCGACATCGCGGCCCTGATCGGCATGAAGGACGTTACCACTGGTGAAACCCTGTGCGACGCTGACAAGCCAATCATCCTTGAGCGCATGGACTTCCCGGAGCCAGTGATTTCGCTGTCTGTCGAGCCGAAGACCAAGCAGGACCAGGAAAAGATGGGTATCGCTCTGGGCAAACTGGCTCAGGAAGACCCGTCGTTCCGCGTCAAGACCGACGAAGAGACTGGCCAGACCATCATCTCCGGTATGGGTGAGCTGCACCTGGACATCATCGTTGACCGCATGAAGCGTGAATTCAACGTTGAGGCCAACATCGGCAAGCCGCAGGTTTCGTACCGCGAGAAGATCACCAAGTCCGGTGTCGAGATCGAAGGCAAGTTCGTTCGCCAGTCGGGCGGTCGTGGTCAGTTCGGTCACTGCTGGATCCGTTTCTCGGAGCCAGAGCAGGACGACAAGGGCAACATCACCGAAGGTCTGGTGTTCTCCAACGAAGTCGTTGGTGGTGTAATTCCTAAGGAATACATCCCTGCGATCCAGAAGGGTATCGAAGAGCAGATGAAAAACGGCGTTGTTGCCGGTTATCCTCTGATCGGCCTGAAGGCCGCGGTATTCGATGGTTCGTACCACGACGTCGACTCCAACGAAATGGCGTTCAAGATCGCCGCTTCGATGGCAACCAAGCAACTGGCCCAGAAGGGCGGTGGCGTGGTTCTCGAGCCGATCATGAAGGTCGAAGTTGTAACCCCGGAAGACTACCTGGGTGACGTGATGGGTGACCTGAACCGTCGTCGTGGTCTGGTCCAGGGTATGGATGAGTCGGTCTCTGGCCGTGTCGTCCGCGCTGAAGTTCCGCTCGGAGAGATGTTCGGTTACGCAACCGACGTTCGTTCCATGTCTCAGGGTCGCGCAAGCTACTCCATGGAATTCTCCAAATACGCCGAAGCTCCGTCGAACATCGTCGAAGCACTCGTTAAAAAACAAGGCTAATCCCCTTTAGGCAAGAGGTTCACTGTCGTGGCTAAAGAAAAATTTGATCGTTCCCTTCCCCACGTTAACGTCGGCACCATCGGCCACGTTGACCACGGTAAGACCACTCTGACCGCAGCTCTGACTCGCGTCTGCTCCGAAGTTTTCGGTTCGGCAGTCGTTGAGTTCGACAA
>NZ_JBEPNE010000034.1:0-17968 GCF_040546125.1 Pseudomonas sp. UYEF17 | reverse complement strand
GCATGACTTCCGCTATCGCGAGCAGGTACGCACCAGTATCCAGGTCCAGCGCGACTACACCTTCACCCACCCGCGCTACAACCTGGAACACACCCTGTACCCCAGGGACATGGGCAACCAGGGCAACGAGTACGAGCGCTACGACTACCCCGGCCGCTACAAGCACGACAACGCCGGCAAGCCGTTTACCCAGACCCGTATCAACGCCTTGTTCGGCGATGCCCGGGTGGCCGAGGTCAAAGGCGACGACGCGCGCCTGCAGCCGGGCATCGCCTTCCAGCTGGCCGGCCATGCCCGTGAGGACCTGAACATCCTCTGGCGGCCGATGCAGATCACGCACAAGGGGCACCAGTTCACAGCGCTGGAAGAGGATGCTGCCGAAGCCGAAGTCGGCACGTCCTACACCCTCACCGCCACCTTGATTCCAGCCCGGGTCGAATGGCATGCACCTGCGTGCCCCAAGCCCGTGATCGACGGCCCGCAGATGGCCAAGGTGGTCGGCCCGCCCGGCGAGGAAATCTACTGCGACGAGCACGGCCGCGTGCGCGTGCAGTTCCCCTGGGACCGCCTGGGCCAGGACGACGACAAGAGCTCGTGCTGGGTGCGGGTGACCCAGGCCTGGGCCGGTGCCACCTGGGGCCATATGGCCATACCCCGCATTGGCCAGGAAGTGGTGGTCAGTTTCCTCGACGGCGACCCTGACCAACCGATGATCACCGGGCGTAGCTACCACATCGTCAACCGCCCGCCGTATCGCCTGCCCGAGTTCAAGGCGTTGAGCCCGATCCGCAGCAAGGAGCACCACGGCAAGCGGCATAACGAACTACGCCTGGACGACACCACCGGGCAGATCAGCGCGGCGCTGATGAGTGACCACGACCACACCGCGCTGCACCTGGGTTACCTGACCCATCCGCGTCACTTCGGTGGCCAGCCCCGTGGGCAAGGTTTCGAGCTGCGCACCGATACCCACGGGGTGATCCGCGCAGGCGGCGGCCTGCTGCTGACCACCGAACTGCGCGCCCGCGCCGTCCAGCACCACACCGACCTGGCCGAAAGCGCCGAACGCCTGCAGACCGCACAGCAGTACCACACCACCTTCGCCAGGGTCGCCCGCGACCACCTGGCCCAGGAAGGCGGCGATCAGGATGAGGTCGGTGAAGCGCTCAAGGCACAGCACGACGCCATCTGCGGCTACGGCGGCAACCCTGAAGCCAACCGGTTTCCGGAACTGGCCGACCCGCAGCTGGTGCTCGCCAGCCCGACCGGCATCGCGACCACCACCCCGGAATCCACCCACATCGCCAGCGGCGAACACCTGGGCCTGAGCACGGGTGGCCACACCAGCCTGGCCATCGGCAAGCGCCTGCTGATCAGTGCCAGCCGAGGGGTACGCCAGTTCGTCCAGAGCATGGGCTGGCGACTGGTCGCGGCCACCGGCGACATCGACCTGAAGGCCCTCAAGGACAACATCAACCTGCTGGCCAAGCTCAAGGTCAGCGTCACCGCCGAACGCATCACCCTCAGCGCCAAGGAGGAATTGGTCATCCAGGGGGGCGGCAGCAGTACCACCTACACCGCAGGGGGAATCCTGCATGCCACCGCAGGCCAGTACACCGCGCACGCGACTGACTTCATCTACAAAGGTTCGAAAAGCCAGGCGGCGGCGTTTCCCGACGCCCCCAAAACAGGTAGCGGTAACCTCGAGCTGTTCCAGCACTACGCGAACAACCATGCGTTCAAGGGGGCCGCGTACGAAGTCGAGGACGCACTGGGCCAGGTCGTCAAAGGGACATTGGACGAAAACGGGTTTGCTGCCATATCCGGACTCGCAGCGGGGCCAGTAAAAGTCCACGTGGGTCGCGACCAAACCAAAGCCATCTCCGCGGCACCGTTTGCGGAACAGCCTTCACCCTCCACTTCCGATCAAAGCATGCCCCTCAGCCCCGCAGCGGCAATGCAGGAAGCCGTGAGCCAACTCATCAGATCAGGCGAGATGGACGCTCACGATGCCAAGCGATTCATCCAATCCGCGCTGAAGGCTCCGCGCATTGCTACCACCCCGTCGCAAGAGCCCCCGCTACCGATGACGCTCCCCAATGCAAGGACAAACCAACATGGATAGGTGTGGCGGGGTAGTCGCCCCTAAAGAGACCTTCGATGAAGAGGACGTAAGAGCCGGCACCGAAATGCTGGCCAGATGGCTAACGGACCTCACAGGAGACATTGTCAACTGGAGGACCGTCATTTCTGTTGGCGAAGTTCTCCCTGTAGCCGGGTCCATCTTTGCTGCAACAGATGCCATTGGCGACATCATAGAGCTGGCCAAGGGTGACAATGCCTATCGGGCTGACCCGTTCAACTGGGTAGGCTTGGGCATCAATCTGTTTGCGATCGCGCCACTTCCTGGTGTCGGGCCCGCACGGATGGTCATGCGCCCAACGCTGAAATCGCTGAGAAGCGCCTCCAAGGACGGCATCGCTCAAGCACTTCTCAAAGCGATTGAAGGCGCACTCGCCGAGGTTTGTCCCGGTGACCTTGAAGAATTCATCGGCGAGATCGAAGCCAGGTTGCATAGCATCCTGGCCAGCTTCGCGGAGAAGATTGTCGAGGTTTGCAGGTTCCTCGCCGACCTGATCCGCTCGGTGGCGGACGGAACGGTGAAGGATGTCGCCTTGACCGCCCTGTTCCCAGGGATGCGGCTGGTTGCAGAGGCATCTGACTACTTCAAACGAAAAACCGGGATTGGCTTCAGCAAGAACGAACTGGGCTTCGGAGAAAGCGAAAAGCTAAAAGCGCTGCTTGAGCCTGTCGCACAAAGCCTCGAAAGCATCGGCCGGATGGCAGGCGACAAGATAGTTGCGATCGGCAGCAAGGCGGACCCAGGCAGCATCGCCTCAATTTTGAGTGCACTAAGCCTGGCATTGCGCAGAAGAGGATACACACCGAGACGAAGTAGCGTCGCGCCTGGCTCAACCAGCCAAAGCCGGGGCGTCCAGGGGCGCCATGGTACCGAGGCAGCTCCTGGTCAGCGGGCAGCAAAGGCAGACCCTAACTGCAAGAAGCGTGGCGCAAAAGCGGCTACCAACTGCAGCATCAGCTTCGCCACGGGTAGCGAAACGATCGTCCATACCGATTTCCAGCTACCTGGGGTATTCCCTATCGAATGGAACCGCACCTATCGCTCCTCGTTATCGGCGTTCGACAGCGGGCCATACGGAGCGCGCTGGATAACCCCGTTCGCGGCTCGCTTCGATCTCGACGAAGACCGGCTTACCTACCATGGTACTGACGGTAGAAGTCAGAAGTACTTGATGCCCAAGCTCAAAGGCAGTCACTACGATGCCATCGAGAATGTGGTCATCGCTCGGGTCGCCAAAGACACCCTCGCCCTGCTTCGGGGTCATGAAAGCCAAGAGCTCTACCAGCGGTACGGTAATCAGTTCCGCCTGAGCGCCATCAGGAACAAGGGCGGCTCCAGCATTGCACTGCACTACGAGCATCGTGTAGCCGACACTGCTGCACTCTCCGATCTGGTGACCTATCAACACGACACACCTCATCAGCATATCCACACGCAGATTGATGACCAGGGCCGCGTCATCGCGCTTTGGCTGATGTACGAGGGCCAGCCACAACGCCAACTGGCGTCATATACCTATGACGCACAAGGCGATCTGTGCAGCGCCAAGGACGAACACGGGGCGCCATGGACGTACCAGTACAAGCACCATCTGGTGACGCGCTACACCGACCGCACCGGCCGGGGCATGAACCTCGAATGGCTTGGCGAAGGCGCGGATGCCAAAGCTGTTCGCGAGTGGGGCGACGATGGCAGTCTGGACACCCGATTGAGCTGGGACCCGAACATCCGCCTTACCCGCATCGTGGACGCCAACGGCAATGAAACCCAGCATTTCTGCGACATTCTCGGCTACCCCTATCGCATCATCCATCCCGACAAGAACGAGGAGTGGCTTTACCGGGATGCCGCCAAGAACGTCACCCAACACATCCATACCGATGGCAGCGTCGATGTCTACGCCTATGACGACCGCGGCAATCTACTGCAGCACACACGCCCGGACGGGACCTCGATCCACCACGCCTATGACGACCTGGACCAGCGCTTCAAGACCCGCGATGCCGAGGGCGGCCTGTGGAAGTACGATTACGACCAGCGCGGCAACATCATCGAAACCCAGGACCCACTGGAGAACAAGACCCTCTATACCTACAACAGCGATAACCTGCCCATCGCCATCACCGACGCCAACAGCGGTGAGAAGAAGCTGGCTTATAACCCTGACGGCCAGCTGACGAGCTACACCGATTGCTCAGGCAAGACCACGCAGTGGAAATACAACGCGTTGGGGCAACTGGCCAAACTGATCAACGCCGCCGGCGATGCCACCGAATACCAGTACGAAGCCGGTCAGCTGGTGTTGCTCATCCACCCGGACAAGACCACCGAACGCTTCGAACGTGATGCCGAAGGCCGCTTGCTCAGCCATACGGATGCCCTGCATCGCCGAACCGCCTGGACCTACAACGAAGCAGGGTTGATTCACCAGCGCCACAACGCCAACGACACCACCCTCACCTACCACTGGGACAAACTCGGCCAACTGGTACGCCTGCGCAACGAGAACAACAGCGAAGCCAGCTTCAAATATGACCCCGTCGGGCGGCTGCTCAAGGAAACCGGCTTCGACAAAGAGACCACTCACTACCTCTACGACAACGGCAGCAACCTGCCCACCCGCCGCGTGGATGGCGACAGGACCACGCACTTCGAGTACGACCCCATGGGCCGGCTCATCCAGCGCAAGGCTGCTCGGCGTGGCGGTGACAAGTGGGAGGTTGAAACCTTTGCCTATGACGGCAATGGCAACCTGCTGGCGGCCAACAATGAGGCCTGCAGGCTGCAATGGTTCTACGATGCTGCCGGCAACAACACGCGCGAGCATCAGTGGCTGGATTATCTGGTCAAGCCACAGGTTGCCGTGTTCAGGCATGAGTACGATGCCCTCAACCAACGCATCGCCACCACCCGCCCCGATGGGCATCGGGTCAGTTGGCTGACCTACGGCAGCGGCCATCTTCTGGCGCTCAAGCTCGATGACCAGGAGTTGATCAGCTACGAGCGAGATGATCTTCACCGGGAGATCGGCCGCGTGCAAGGCAATGGCCTGGTCCAGCGCCAAACCTGGAGCCCGAATGGCCAGTTGCTGGAGCAGACACTGGCTCGCCAAGGTGAGTCCAGACGCATAGCGGCGCGCAGCTACCGCTATGACGAAGCCGGCCAGCTGTGCCACATCGACGACCTGAACCGTGGCGACCTGCACTATCGCTACGACCCAGTTGGCCGCTTGCTTGAAGCCAGCCGCAACTACGAGAAGGAAACCTTCGCCTTCGACCCGGCGAGCAACCTGCTGGACCCCGAGGCACCACCCAATCCTAATCCGCACTCGCCGCACAAGCTGATGGACAACGTGCTGCGCAGCTACTGCGGCACGCAGTATCGGTACGACGAGCGCGGCAACCTGCAGGAGCGGATTGAGAACGGCAAGATAGGCAAGTTCACCTGGGACCTGTATGACCGGCTGCGGCGCTACGAAGATGAGCGGCTGGTTGTCGAGTTCGGGTATGACGCGTTAGGCCGCCGGGTGTACAAGGACTCGCGCTCGAAGTACCGCAAACGGTTACAAGCAGGGCCGGTCTGGAACGAGAATGCACGGCGTGCGCTGGATGAAAAGCTGGGGTGCGATCTGACGCTGTTCATCTGGGACGGCGATACGCTGGCGTTCGAGCAGCGCGGTCGGGATGGTAAAGGGCGGACTACGCACTATGTGTTTGAACCGGGGACCTTCGTTCCGGTCGCGCAAGGGGTGATGAATCACATTGAGGAGATGCTGCATCAGCCACATTACGACTTCCCATATACCATCGACAGAGATCCGGTTTGGCAGCAGAAGCCAACACCGAAGCCGTTCGACGCTTTTGGCTGGTACCAGTGTGATCATCTCGGTACGCCTCAAGAGCTTACCAACAAGCCTAGAGAAATCGCGTGGAGCGGTATGCATAATGCTTGGGGAGCCACAATTAACCTGATCAACGAAGACAAGACACGAGAGAAAGTGCATAACAAGATTCGCTTTCAAGGCCAATACTTCGACGTTGAAAGCGGCCTCCACTACAACCGCTATCGTTACTACTCACCAAAAGTAGGAAGATATATTAGCAAAGATCCAATTTTACTCGCAGGTGGTATGAATGTTTACGCTTATGGAATGAACCCCATCGGGTGGCTGGACCCACTTGGCCTAGCCGCCAAGGGTCAAATTGGTACGTGGAGCAGTCTTAATCGTCGAGGTAAACGCGGCGATATCGGCGATGAATTAGAAGCACATGAACTAGTACGCCATGAGGCGCTTGTACAGATGGGGTGCACCCCTAAAAATCGAAGAATGAGAGGAAACCCTTCAATAGCCCTAGATGGCCCCCAACATGATGAAACCCACATAATCGAAAACTCTCTCGCCAGATTACACCTTAACCTGAATCCAAATGAATTTGATTTCGACTCCAAAACTGGCAACCCATCAAAGCGGCAAATGGACGTATGGCAAGGCGCCCTTCGACAATCAGGAATATCACCATCACAAGCTAGGAAATTGCGCCAAGAGTCTAATACTTTTCTAAGTAACCTTATCTGTTGCTGCCCATAAAAGAGGAATTATAATGTTCAATGAAATTATTTTTAGCAAAACCGCCCCCTTAGAGGGACAGGCATATATAGGACCGAAAGTTTGGCTCCCATCGGACATCAAGTGGCCAACCACCCAGGAAGGGAAACCTCTTAGTCATTTAATGGCGATCCCTACGTCTTGGTTTTCCAAAAAAACGAGCCTCAAAAACCACTACATATCTATCTTCATACCATACACCAAAAACTCATCAACACACTATAGAGATCTGAGCATAAGAAACACCAATCACTCCGCAGTAGTGATAGGATATTTTAAATCCCCAACACCCATTGACCAAGCACACCAAATTAGCGATAGCGGCAGCGCTTTTATTTCAGCAAACCTTAACACCGATGATGAAGAAAACTTGGCTTCAAAGGTCGACGGCATAGATGCTTGGCTACAGCGGGAAATCATTATCGACAGCCATTGTAGGCGCGCGTCCATTTACGGCGCAGACTTGGACATATGCCTCCCGCATGACAAGGGGATTCTTTCCGACGGCATGGGATACTTGTTTCTGCACGACGACTTCGAATCAAGAAAAATTACGGAAGTCGGAAAATTCTTCCTTCAACTATAATATGCAGCCACGGCCATTCAACAATGAACAATATAGTTAGAGTTGGCGACACAACGGACCATGGAGGCGTTGTGATCGGATCCATAGCCAATACAAACCTAAACGGCAAACCCATGGCCGGTAAAGGCAACATGGTTTTCTGTCCTCTATGTAAAGGAGAATTCCCAATCATCGAGAGCAGTGATACCTACCGCGTCAACGGAGTTCCTGTCGCGCTCGACGGCATGAAAACCGCGTGCGGCGCCAGCTTGATCGCCAGCGCATCACACGGCAGCGTCCATCGCTGAGTCAGCCAGGCCAAGTGGAGCTGGCGAACAAGAGACATCCCAGCAGTATGTCTGTTGCCGCCGCTCCCGACCTAAAATTGAGAGCTGATACCTACAACAGCGATAACCTGCCCATCGCCATCACCGACGCCAACAGCGGTGAGAAGAAGCTGGCTTATAACCCTGACGGCCAGCTGACGAGCTACACCGATTGCTCAGGCAAGACCACGCAGTGGAAATACAACGCGTTGGGGCAACTGGCCAAACTGATCAACGCCGCCGGCGATGCCACCGAATACCAGTACGAAGCCGGTCAGCTGGTGTTGCTCATCCACCCGGACAAGACCACCGAACGCTTCGAACGTGATGCCGAAGGCCGCTTGCTCAGCCATACGGATGCCCTGCATCGCCGAACCGCCTGGACCTACAACGAAGCGGGGTTGATTCACCAGCGCCACAACGCCAACGACACCACCCTCACCTACCACTGGGACAAGCTCGGCCAACTGGTACGCCTGCGCAACGAGAACAACAGCGAAGCCAGCTTCAAATATGACCCCGTCGGGCGGCTGCTCAAGGAAACCGGCTTCGACAAAGAGACCACTCACTACCTCTACGACAACGGCAGCAACCTGCCCACCCGCCGCGTGGATGGCGACAGGACCACGCACTTCGAGTACGACCCCATGGGCCGGCTCATCCAGCGCAAGGCCGCTCGGCGTGGCGGTGACAAGTGGGAGGTTGAAACCTTTGCCTATGACGGCAATGGCAACCTGCTGGCGGCCAACAATGAGGCCTGCAGGCTGCAATGGTTCTACGATGCTGCCGGCAACAACACGCGCGAGCATCAGTGGCTGGATTACCTGGTCAAGCCACAGGTTGCCGTGTTCAGGCATGAGTACGATGCCCTCAACCAACGCATCGCCACCACCCGCCCCGATGGGCATCGGGTCAGTTGGCTGACCTACGGCAGCGGCCACTTGCTTGCGCTCAAGCTCGATGACCAGGAGCTGATCAGCTACGAGCGAGATGATCTGCACCGGGAGATCGGCCGCGTGCAAGGCAATGGCCTGGTCCAGCGTCAGACCTGGAGCCCGAATGGCCAGTTGCTGGAACAGACACTGGTTCGCCAAGGTGAATCCAGACGCATCGCGGCGCGCAGCTACCGCTACGACGAAGCCGGCCAGCTGTACCACATCGACGACCTCAACCGTGGCGACCTGCACTATCGCTACGACCCAGTTGGCCGCTTGCTTGAAGCCAGCCGCAACTACGAGAAGGAAACCTTCGCCTTCGACCCGGCGAGCAACCTGCTGGACCCCGAGGCACCACCCAATCCTAATCCGCACTCGCCGCACAAGCTGATGGACAACGTGCTGCGCAGCTACTGCGGCACGCAGTATCGGTACGACGAGCGCGGCAACCTGCAGGAGCGGATTGAGCACGGCAAGACAGGCAAGTTTACCTGGGACCTGTATGACCGGCTGCGGCGCTACGAAGACGAGCGGCTGGTTGTCGAATTTGGCTATGACGCGTTAGGCCGTCGAGTCTACAAGGACTCGCGCTCGAAGTACCGCAAACGGATACAAGCAGGGCCGGTCTGGAACGAGAATGCACGGCGAGCGCTGGATGAAAAGCTGGGGTGCGATCTGACGCTGTTCATCTGGGACGGCGATACGCTGGCGTTCGAGCAGCGCGGTCGGGATGGTAAGGGGCGGACTACGCACTATGTGTTTGAGCCGGGGACTTTCGTTCCGGTTGCGCAAGGGGTGATGAATCACATTGAGGAGATGCTGTATCAGCCGAGCTATGGCTTCCCCTATGACATCGATCGGGATCTGGTATGGCAGGAAAAACCAACGCCGAAGCCTTTTGACACTGTGGGCTGGTACCAGTGCGACCATTTAGGCACCCCCATGGAAGTTACGAGCGTAGAAGGACATGGTGGCATGGCATGGAATTTACAGCGCCTTTGGCTCAGGTAGCACCTATAATATCAACACAAACTCGCTACCAGCCAATAATAATCTACGCTTCCAAGGCCAATATTCAGACCTTGAGACCAACCTGCATTATAACCGACATAGATTCTATAGCCCCCAAACTGGAAGATTTTGCGAAAAGGATCCAATCGGGTTATTGGGGGGACTCAACCTATATCTATACGCCGCCAATCCAATAAGCTGGGTGGATCCACTCGGCCTGAAACCATGCCCAGAAGACTGCAATAAAATTTTGTCCGAAGCTGGCGTTGACATCGACACCCATGCCAACCTTAGCACCGACGCTAAACACAAAGGATCTCTTTATGAATCCCACCACATCTACCAACAGGCCGCTCTACTTGATAATAAAACAAAACAACCCCTTATTAACGACTATACATCAGGCAATGCAATCGCAATCAGGCTTGTTGGAAAAAATCCTGATAGATCTCGAACTGGTACCCCACACTATAAAGCGACGCTATCTCAAAATTCAGCATCATCTGCAGGATTACTTGGCAGTGAGACCGTAGTAGCGTTCAACGCACTGAGAGCAGCAGGGCTAAGCGCCTCAGTTGCAAAGTGCGCCACGCTAAAAGCCCGCGGTCAATTATCACATCTTGGCGCCCACGCAGGTACACCCACGCTGACCCCAAGATCCAGGAGAAAATGAAAATGCCAGCAAATCTAGACACCAATAAGCACGCTTTATTGAGCGAATTCATTAAGGCCATCTCCGAGAATGACACAAAAACCTTGTCCACTAAGTTCGGCCTACCGCATGCAGTAATTTTAGAGATTCAAGATCTCCTACCAATCTATTTCCATGCAGGAGCAATACTGTCCGCACCACCATTAGGCAACCAGGACTCTCAAGTCAACAAAGCACCATTAATAACCGTGTACGACACCGGTGATGGAGATATCGCCGTGGAATGTTTCATCCTAGAAAACAACGAACCTAGCGAAGCAATCCTTCATGTAAGCTTTTCCGCATCCAATCCAAACACATTGAGCTATGAATTCATAGACTCGTAAAACTTAACACAATAGAAGATACGAAAATCCATAATGAGAAATATAATACGACTTGGAAATACCACTGATCACGGCGGAACCGTGATCGACTTCATTCCGCATACCAATCTCAACAGCAACCCTATGGCCGGCAAAGGCAACATGGTTTTCTGTCCTTTATGCAAAGGAGAATTCCCAATCATCGAGGGCAGTGATACCTACCGCGTCAACGGAGTTTCTGTCGCACTCGATGGTATGAAAACCGCGTGCGGCGCCAGCTTGATCGCCAGCGCATCACACGGCAGCGTCCACCGCTGAGTCAGCCAGGCCAAGTAGATCAGGCGAACAACAGGCGCCCCAGCAGTATGTCTGTTGCCGCCCCTCCCGCCCCAAAGTTGAGAGCTGGTCAGGCTGTTCTCCAACACCCGCGACGCACTACACAATTATGTTCAGCCAGGCGATCGCCCACCCGCGACATGACACAGCCCTATCGCCCCGTGGCACATCGTCCTTCCGTCGCGCATACTGAAACACCCACCCCCCGCGCGGTACCAGCCATGAACCGCTGCCTGCTGCTCGCCGCCCTGCTGCTCTGCACCCCCGCCCCGGCCGCCGATGACTGGAACCTGGCCTACGACCGCGAAGGCATCCGCGTTTACCTGAGCGCCGCCCCCGACTCGCCCTACCAGCAATTCCGTGGTGTCAGCACCATGAAAGCCAGCGTTCGCACGCTCACCGACCTGCAGGAGAACCTGCGGGTGGCCTGCAAGTGGCTGTACGCCTGCGCCGAGATGCGCTTGCTGGATGTGCAGGGCGAAAACACCTGGGTGTACCTGACCACCAACCTGCCGTGGCCGACGATGCCGCGGGACATCGTGCTGAAGGTCACCACCGAACGCCTGGACGACGGCACGCTGCTGCGCCACCTGAGCGCCGAGCCCGGCAGGATCCCCAAGGTAAAGGGGCTGATCCGCGTGCAGCACCTCAGCGGCGAGTGGCGGATGAAACCGCTGGGTGAGCGCAAGACCGAAGTGACCTACCAACTGCAGGCCGACCCTGCGGGGGATGTGCCGGGGTGGCTGGCCAACCGGTTTGTGGTGGATGCACCCGTGGTGACATTGCGGACCTTGCGGGCGGTGGCCGAGCGCCAGCCTTGAAATGCCTGCACGGTCCTATCGCCGACAAGCCGAGCTGCCACTCCGATCGCGCCGCTCTCAAGGCCAGTGAACTGGTTCGCAAGCGGTCCGTGCACCCTGTGGGAGCGGCTTCAGCCGCGAAGAATCCAACGCGGTGGATGGCACCGGCTGCGCCGGTGTTCGCGGGTAAACCCGCTCCCACAGGGATTTGCACAAGCCTTCAGATTTGCGCAAGACAGTTTCCACCGGCAGCATCACGGCCCTTCTGGGCTACCGCCATCGCGCTTTTTCTGCCACTGTGCCCGCGCGGCGCGGACCAGCGCGCCGCGCCTGGCCAGGACGTCACATGAAAACACAAGAAAATGGCAACACGCACAAAGGCTACCGGCGCATCATCCCGTCGATGACCGCGCTGCTCGAATTCGAAGCGGTAGCCCGCCACACCAGTTTCACCCTGGCCGCCCAGGAGCTGGGCGTCACCCAGGCCGCGGTCAGCAAGCAGGTCAGGCAGCTTGAAGAAAACCTCGGCCGCCAACTGTTCCAGCGCCTGCACCGCGGCATCCGCCTGACCAGCGAGGGCCAGGCGCTGTACGCGGTGGTTTCCGATTCCATGCAGAAGATCGCCTCGGTCTTCGACCGCCTCAGCGAAGGCGACAGCGAACAGGAACTGGTGCTCAGCTCCACCGCCACCTTCTCCCAGTTGCGGGTGATGCCGCGCCTGGGCAGCCTGCGCAGCGCCCTGCCCCAGGTGCGTCTGCGCCTGGCCACGCAGATGTTCACCGGCGACCTGCGCAACCACGATGTCGACCTGCTGGTGCGCTATGGCAATGGCCGCTGGGAAGACGGCATTGCCCTGCACCTGTTCGATGAAGAGATCTTCCCGGTGTGCTCGCCGGCCTGGCTGGCGCACAACCCGCTGCCGGACTCGCTGGAGGCGCTGTACCGGGCCGACCTGCTGGACGCCGATGCCACCACCGAAGGCTGGATGACCTGGCCCACCTGGTTCCGGGCACTGGGCGGCAACCCGCCGAAGCTGCACTACAACCTGCGCTGCCAGCTGTATACCGACACCATCCAGGGCGCACTGCATGGGCATGGCGTGGCACTGGGCTGGGGGCGCATGCTCGACCACCTGTTGGCGTCCGGCGAGCTGGTGCGCCTGACCGACCTGGTGGTGCGGCCGCGTGAGGCCTATTACCTGGTAGTGCCTCACGGGCGCACCACCACCCCGACCATTCTGCGGCTGGTGGACTGGCTGCGCGACAATTTGCCCACCGCATGATCGGTTCACGCTGTAGGAGCGGCCTTGTGTCGCGATAGGGCTGCAAGGCAGCCCCAAGGCTCAGCGCAGATGCACAAATTTCTGGGGCTGCTTTGCAGCCCTGTCGCGACACAAGGCCGCTCCTACAAGGGCCGGTGCAAGCCGAGGCGTCAGGCCGCCGTGGCTGTCTGCGGCTGGGAGCAAGCCCTGGCCCTGCGCCGATAGGCCAGCAACAGGCCTGCGTACCACAGCGGCATCACGTACAGCGCGGTGCGGGTGTCCGGCTCCAGCGCCAGCAGGCACAGCACGAAGATCAGGAACAGCTGCGACAGCGCAGCGGTGACCTTGCCACCAGGCAGCTTGAACGTCGACTGCTCATGCGCCTGCGGATCCTGCCGGCGATAGGCGAAGTAAGACATCAGGATCAGCGACCAGGTAACGATGATCATCACCGCGGAAATGGTCGACACCAGGGTGAACACGGTCATCACCTCGGGGATCACGAACAGCAGCGTCAGTGCGATCGCCATGCACACCCCCGAGAACACCAGCGCGCGTACCGGCGTACCCGAGCCCGACAACCGCCCGAACGCCACCGGCGCCTGCTGCTGGTGCGACAGGCCGTAGAGCATCCGCGAGCCGGAATACACGCCACTGTTGGCCGACGAGGCCGCAGAGGTCAGCACCACGAAGTTGATGATGCCAGCGGCAGCGGGCAACCCACCCAGCAGGAACAATTCAACGAACGGGCTGCGATTGGCCGGCACATTGGCCCAGGAGATGACACTGATGATGCACACCAGCGAGCAGATGTAGAACAGCAGGATACGCACCGGGATGGTGTTGATGGCCTTGGGCAAGGTCCGCTCCGGGTCCTTGGCCTCCGCGGCTGCGGTGCCGATCAGCTCGGTACCGACAAAGGAGAATATGGCGATCTGGAACCCGGCGAGGAAACCGAGGATGCCATGCGGCATGACCACGCCCGGGGCCACCAGGTGGCTGAACGAGGCGGTCACCCCGGCCGGCGAGGTGTAGGACATGGCGACCATCACCAGGCCGGTTACCACCAGCAGCACGATGGCCACGATCTTGATCAGGCCGAACCAGAACTCCACCTCGCCGAACGCTTTCACCGCCAGCATGTTCAGCCCCAGCAGCAGGAACATGGTGGCGAATGCCGGTAGCCAGGTGGGCACATCCGGGTACCAGTACTGCACGAACCCCGCCACGACCACCACATCGCCCACCGCCGCGACCACCCAACTCAGCCAGTACGACCAGCTGAGGATGTAACCGGCCCTTGGCCCCAGGTAGTTGTGCACCAGGTCGGCGAACGATTCCATCTGCAGGTTGGCCAGCAGCATCTCGCCCATGGCCCGCATGACGCAGAACACGAAAAAGCCGATGATGGCGTACACCAGGATGATCGACGTGCCGGACAGCGCAATGATCTTGCCCGAGCCCATGAACAGGCCGGTGCCAATTGCGCCACTGATCGAAATAAGCTGGATATGCCGGTTTTCCAGCCGGCGCTTGAGCACGCGGCCATCTTCCGGAACTGCGCTTTGCGCGTTGCACGTTTGCTGCATAGTTGACCTCTTATTCTTTTTTTGTAAAACCTCAGCGCCCCGCGCCGCACCAGTTAGTTGGTACTCAAGTGCAGGCTTTTAGTCATTCAAGACTGTCGAAGCGTGGGTATTGACACAGATGAAGAACAGTTCCCGATGCAACTTCGCAGCGGGCTTACTTATTCTATTGAAACGCACCAGAGTGGCGCGCCCGATACAGTCCCGCGAAAGCCGTTTCATTCTGCCAGCGGCCCGGGTCAAGCGGAACGCTACAGAATGCACACAGCCAAAGAGATTTTGTGCAGTGTGAAAAGCCTGGGTGACAGTTTGCACAATGCACCTGCCACAAGGCCTGACCCAGCGGTCACATCTTGTAGGTCGAGAGCAGGATGCTGGTCTCGGTGTTTTCGATGTGCGGTATCGAGCGGATGGTGTTCAACGCCCGGTCGAAGGCCTCGAGGGTGTCGGCACGCAGCTCAGCCATCAGGTCCCAGCGGCCATTGGTGGTATGGATGGCCACCACGTTGGGATGCCCACGCAGCGCGTGCTTGACCTCTGCGGCGTGGTGGCCGCTGATGCCGATGCTGGTGATGGCCCGCACACCCTGCTCCAGCGCATCGGAGCGCAGGCGTACCGTGTAGCCGATGATCACGCCCTGCTCTTCGAGCCGGGTGATGCGGTTTTGCACGGTTGCCCTGGCTACCTTGAGCTTCTTCGCCAGGGTCAGCACGGGTGTGCGCGCGTTGTCCCGCAACAGCGCAATCAGTTCCCGATCGATAGTATCCATGGATGCCTGCCAAATAATCAGATTGCTATTTTGGGGTGGCAGATTGTCTAGAAAGTTGATGAAACTGGCAACCTGCTCTCTTCATCTTGACGCAACCTTTCATCAAAATGTTCATGCCACTTCAACAATCTCAAGCGTTCATCCCGCAGGCCACTGGGGTGAGAGCGCAATAATAAGGTGCAAAGCATGACGTATTTCATTGATGTTCCAACCATGTCGGACTTGGTACATGACATTGGCGTAGCGCCGTTCATCGGCGAACTGGCCGCAGCCATTCGCGAAGATTACAAACGCTGGCAGGAGTTTGATAAATCCGCGCGTGTTGCCAGCCATTCGGAAGTCGGCGTGATCGAACTGATGCCGGTCGCCGACAACAGCCGCTATGCCTTCAAATACGTCAATGGCCACCCGGCCAACACCGCCCGCGACCTGCATACGGTGATGGCCTTCGGCGTGCTGGCCGATGTCGACACCGGCTACCCGGTGCTGCTGTCCGAACTGACCATCGCCACCGCCCTGCGCACTGCGGCCACCTCGCTGATGGCAGCGCAGGCGCTGGCCCGGCCGAACTCGCGCAAGATGGCGCTGATCGGCAACGGTGCGCAAAGCGAATTCCAGGCACTTGCCTTCCACAAGCACCTGGGCATCGAAGAAATCGTCGCCTACGACACCGACCCGCTGGCCACCGCCAAACTGATCGCCAACCTCAAGGAATACAGCGGCCTAACCATCCGCCGCGCCGGCTCGGTGGCAGAAGCGGTGAAAGGCGTGGACATCATCACCACGGTGACCGCCGACAAGGCCTACGCCACCATCATCACCCCCGACATGCTCGAACCCGGCATGCACCTGAATGCCGTGGGTGGCGACTGCCCAGGCAAGACCGAACTGCATGCCGATGTGCTGCGCAGCGCTAGGGTGTTCGTCGAGTACGAGCCGCAAACCCGCATCGAAGGTGATATCCAGCAGTTGCCGGCGGACTTCCCGGTGGTCGACCTGTGGCGTGTGCTGCGCGGCGAGACCGAGGGCCGCCAGAGCGACGCCCAGGTCACCGTGTTCGACTCGGTGGGCTTCGCCCTGGAAGACTACACCGTACTACGGTACGTACTACAGCAGGCCGAAAAACGCGGCATGGGCAGCAAGATCGACCTGGTGCCTTGGGTGGAGGATGACCCCAAGGACCTGTTCAGCCATACCCGCGGTCGCGCTGCCAAAAGCCGCATCCGACGCGTTGCCTAACCCTGCTCCCAACCTGGTATTTCACATGGCATTTCCAACGCGTTCCATTCAGGCACCTGCAGCAGTGGTGATGGTCAGGCCGCATGCCTTCACCCCCAACCCGGAAACCGCAGCCGACAACTCGTTCCAGCGCAGCAACCCCGACATCGCCGCCCAGGCCCTGGCCGAGATGGCACGCGATGAAGTCACCCAGGCCGCCGGCCGGCTCGAAGCCGAGGGCGTGCGGGTGCATCTGTTCGACGACTTCGGTGAGCACAACACCCCCGACTCGGTATTCCCCAACAACTGGTTCTCCACCCACCCCGGGGGGCACATCGCGATCTACTCGATGTACTCGCGCAACCGCCGCCGCGAACGGCGCGCCGATGTGATCGAGATGCTCAAGCATGAGTACCGGGTGCAGGATGTGATCGACTATTCGGGGCTGGAGCAGGACGAACTGTTCCTTGAAGGGACCGGCGCCATGGTCTTCGACCACCTGTCGCGGGTGGCCTATACCGCGCGCTCCAACCGCGCCGACCCGATTGCCCTGGAGCGTTTCAGTACGCACTTCAACTTCGAGCCGATGGTGTTCGACACCGCCGATGAACAAGGCTCGCCGATCTACCACACCAATGTGCTGATGTGCGTGGCGACGGAGTTTGCGCTGGTGGGCTTTGGCACCTTCACCAACAAGGCGCGGGCCGAGGAAGTGCGAATGCGCCTGCTTGAGTCGGGCCGCGATGTGATCGACCTGAGCAACCGGCAGATCAGCCAGTTCGCCGGCAATGCCATCGAACTGTCGGGGCGTGACGGTCGCATCCTGGCGCTGTCGCGCAAGGCCTTCGACAGCCTGACCGGCGAACAGCGCCAGCGCATCGAACGCTCGGCGCGGCTGGTGCCACTCGATGTGCCGACCATCGAAATGGCAGGGGGCTCGGTGCGCTGCATGATTGCCGGGATACACCTGTCGCCAAGAATGACAGCTGCCTGCGCCTGACCCACGACCTAACTGGCTGACGCGGCCCTTGTAGGAGCGGCCTTGTGTCGCGAAAGGGCCGCAAAGCGGCCCCGGCAATCTCTGCAGCGACGCTGAAACCTGGGGCTGCTGCGCAGCCCTTTCGCGACGCAAGGCCGCTCCCACAGGGATCGCGTGAGACTGCCAAATCCTGTATCGCCGCACAGTTCGTCAGATCCCGCCACCTGCCAGCATCCACCGTCGGCCGGTGGACGACGTTCTTGTGGGAGCGGCCTTGTGTCGCGAAAGGGCCGCAAAGCGGCCCCGGCAATTTCTGCAGCAACGCTGAAACCTGGGGCTGCTGCGCAGCCCTTTCGCGACGCAAGGCCGCTCCTACAAGGGATCGCGTCAGATTGCCAAATCCTGTATCGCCGCAC
>NZ_JBEPNE010000033.1:0-26198 GCF_040546125.1 Pseudomonas sp. UYEF17 | reverse complement strand
CATGGCACCTGCGGCATTCAGCTTGTCATTCACCGCTCTCACTCCAGATTTTAATCCCTCATCAAGACACAAGCGGGTTTACCCGCGAAGAGGCCGGCACAGCTTTACACCGCAAGAAAGCACAAGAATCCCCAGCCCCCCCTGGCGTACACTCGCGCCCCTGCCCTGCCTCCGGAGACCGTTGTGAGCCCCATCGCCCTAGCCCGCCTGCTGACCCTTGCCGCCGTCTGGGGGGCGAGCTTCCTGTTCATGCGCATCATCGCCCCCGAGCTGGGCACGGTGCCGACGGCGTTCTTCCGTGTGTCCATCGCCTGCCTGGGCCTGGTTGCACTGCTCGCCGCCGCCCGCGTGCGCTGGGACTTCCAGGGCAAGCTCGGCGCCTGCCTGGTGCTGGGCATGATCAACTCCGGTATCCCCGCCACGTTCTACTCCGTGGCCGCCCAGGTGCTGCCTGCCGGCTACTCGGCAATCTTCAACGCCACCACGCCGCTGATGGGTGTGCTGATCGGCGTGCTGTTCTTCCGCGAACCGATGACCCTGGCCAAGCTCTGCGGCATCTTCCTGGGCCTGTTCGGCGTCGGCATCCTCAGCGGCGCCGGCCCGGTGGCCCTGGACCTGGCCCTGCTGCAAGGCGCCCTCGCCTGCCTGGCGGCCACCACCTGCTACGGCTTTGCCGGCTTCCTCGCCCGCCGCTGGGTCAGCGGCCTGGACAGCCGCCTGTCGGCACTGGGCAGCATGCTCGGCGCCACCCTGATGCTGAGCCCGCTGTTCGCCTGGAGCGCGCTGAGCCAGCCACCTGCCAGCTGGGGCGGCTGGCAGGTGTGGCTGTCGCTGCTGGGCCTGGGCCTGCTGTGCACAGCGTTCGCCTACATCCTGTACTTCCGCCTGCTGGAGGAGATCGGCCCGGTCAAGGCCAGCACCGTGACCTTCCTGATCCCGGTATTCGGCGTATTGTGGGGGGCGTGGCTGCTGGACGAACCGTTGTCGATGGCGCACCTGTACGGCGGCCTGCTGATTGGCCTGGCATTGTGGCTGGTGCTGCGCCCGGCACGCAGCTGAAACGGGGTACAGGATGAACGACGCGTACAAGAAGGTCCTGTTCCGCCTGGAGCAGGACGAAAACGGCTACCCGCCCGCCTCGGTCGAGGGCCTGTGGGCCAAGGCCGTGGAAGGCGGCTATGCCGTCGACAACATTCCCTTCCATGTCTACGGCATCGCCCCGGGCGACGTGATCGGCACCCGTGAGGAAGCCGGCGAAACCTGGTTCGCCGAACTGCGCCACAGCAGCGGCAGCTCGGTGTTCCGGGTTATCGTCAAGCCCCCGGAAACCCTGGACCAGGTACGCGCGGCCTTGCACGACTTCGGCTGCAACTGCGAAACCGAGCAGGCGGTGAAGATGCTGGCGGTCGAGGTCCCGCCGCAGCGCTCGCTCGACACCTTGCTCTACTACCTGCTCACCCAGCGCGAAGCCGGCCTGCTGGACTTCGAGGAAGGCGTACTGCGCCACGCCATCCCCGAAGAATTCCGCTAGGGCCTACGCCTCGGCCAGGCGCGCGGCGGGCTTGCGGAACACGAACAGCAAGCCCACCACGATCAGCCCCATGCCCAGCAGGCTGAGCGGCGCCAGGCGGTTGCCGAAGATCAGCAGGTCCATCACCGCGGTCACTGCCGGCACCAGATAGAACAGGCTGGTGACATTGACCAGGTTACCCTTGGCGATCAGCCGGTACAGCAGCAAGGTCGCCAGCAGCGAGACCACCAGCCCCATCCACAGCAGCGCGCCGACGAAACCGCCAGTCCATTCCACATGCAGCGGCTGCAGCGGCGCGAACAACGCGCACATGGCAAAGCCGGCCAGGTACTGCAGCGGCAGCGTGCCCATGGGGTTGTCGGTGATGCGCTTCTGCAGGATCGAGCCGAAGGTCATGCTGGCCAGCGCCAGCAAGGCGAACAGCATTCCCGCCAGTGACACCCCGCCCAGGTTGATGCCCTGGTAGACCACCATGATCAACCCGCCAAGCCCCAACCCCAGGCCGAACAAGCGGCTCCAGGAGCGCTGGCGCTCCATCAGCACCACGGTCAGGATCGGTTGTACCCCCATCACCGTGGCCATGATGCCGGGGGTGACATGGGTATCGAGCGCCAGCAGGTAGAAGATCTGGTAGGCGCCGAGCAGCACACAGCCAGTGCCCAGGGCCCGCAGGATGGCCCCGCGACTGCGCGGCCAGCGCAGCCCCAGCAATGGGCCGATCAGCAGCAGGCCGGCCAGGGCCAGCGCCGAGCGCAACAGCAGGAAGGCAAACGGGCTGGCATGCGCCAGGCCGAGCTTGGAGACGATCGCCCCGCTGCTCCACAGCAGGACGAACAGGCTGGTAGTGGCCGCCGAGGCCACGGATGCTTTGCTAAAGACAGACATGTATTGCCACCTGATTCAAGGCGAATAAGCCAGACGGACGGCGTGCGCTTCAGCGTGGGAAGTCGCCGACCGTGTTCAGTAGGTTGCGTGTGCGAAGGGATGCGGCCAGAAGCCGATCAGCCCAGCACGACCACGCAAGGAGGCGGAGCTACGCCGCCTACGACGCCACTGACAGGTGGTGGTGGATAGTGACTGATCATCGCCGGCTGCTGGCAGCCACGCACGACCATGCCCGCGACTGGCGCGATGGCAAAGCTTGTGGTGGCTGGGCTGGCTGGCATGAACAGGTCTTCGGGAAGAGAACAATGGGCTGGACTATAGCCCGGTGCCCCATGCCTTGCAACCACTGCCTACGGTACTCGCGGGAACAGCTTTTGTGGGAGCGGCCTTGTGTCGCGAAAGGGCCGCAGAGCGGCCCCAGCAATATCTGCGGCGAAGCTGAGAGTGTGGGGCCGCTGCGCGCCCCTTTCGCGACACAAGGCCGCTCCCACAATAAGACCGCGCTACCTTGGATGTTGGTTAATTTCTCACCACCCCGATTCGTCTGAATGCGAAACGCAGCCCGCATTCACCCGTTTCGAGGACCACCGATGAACGTATCCGCCTGGCTCTACCGGCCAGCCCAGATCACCTGCCTGCTGCTGGTCAGCGCCTACGCCCACGCCGCCAAGCCCGGCGATGTGTTCAAAGACTGCAAGGACTGCCCCGAGATGGTCGTGCTGCCCGCCGGCAGCTACGTGATGGGGGCCCCTGACGACGAAGTCGGCCGCCAGCCCGACGAGGGCCCGCTGCACACCGTGACCTTCGCCAAGCCCTTCGCCATGAGCCGCTACCAGGTCACCGCCGGCGAACTGGACGCCTACATCAAGGCCACCGGCACCGTCATCAAGAGCGGCGACGACCGCCCCGGCCGCTGGTGCGAAGCCAGCAAGCCCAGCTACAAGCAAGGCCCCCGCCAGCCGGCGGTGTGCGTCGACTACGACGAAGTGCAGGCCTACACCCGCTGGCTGGCGAAAACCACCGGCAAACCGTACCGCATGGTCAGCGAAGCCGAACGCGAATATGCCGCCCGTGGCGGCTCCAGCGGCCCGTTCCCCTTCCCCTTCGACGAACCGGGCAAGTACGAGATCAGCAAGCACGCCAACACCTATGGCCCCAAGGACGGGCATACCTTCACCGCCCCGGTGGGCAGCTACCCGCCCAATGCCTTCGGCATGTACGACATGCACGGCAACGTCTACGAATGGGTCGCCGACTGCTACCACGACAGCTACGAAGGCGCCCCCATCGACGGCAGCGCCTGGATCCAGGACCCCAAGTGCATCCGCGCGCACATGCGCGGCAACGACTGGGGCGAACCGCCGATCTTCTCACGCTCGGCCAACCGCAACGACCGCCTCAAGACCACCCGCGGTGACTTCCTCGGCTTTCGCGTAGCACGCGAACTGTGAAGTTGTGACGCGGTTAACGCAGCACCGGCCAAAAAAATCGCCAATAAGAATCGTTCCGGTTTTTCACAGGTGCTGCGTCCTATAGCTGACATAGAAAAAAACCCTCTGCCAACGAGACCGCAATAGATGTCCAAGTCCCTCCCCGGCCCGCTCAACCCGCTTGCCAAAGCATTACTGATCCGTCATTCCCTTCGTCCCCAGCGCGCGCTCACACGCATCGGCCTGGGCCTGGCGATATCCGCTGCGATGGTTGCCCAGGTGCAGGCGCAGGAGTGGACGCTGGATATTCCTGCGCAGTCGATGAATTCGGCGTTGCAGGCACTGGCCAGGCAGACCGATACCCAGTTGCTGTACAGCCCGGAGGACATCAGTGGGCTGCGCTCCACGGCCCTCAAGGGCCGGCATGACCTGCAGTCTTCGTTGCGGACATTGCTGCAAGGCACCGGGCTGCGTTACCAGATCGATGGCAACACCGTGACGGTGACGGCCAGTTCGGGCGCACAGGCCGGCCAGGTCGAGCTTTCGGCGACCAACGTCAATAGCGTGGGCCTTGGTGCCACTACCGAAGGCACGGGCTCCTACACCACCGGTGTGACCAACACCGCGACCAAGATGAACCTGTCGATCCGTGAAACGCCCCAGTCGATCAGTGTGATCACCCGCCAGCGCATGGACGACCAGCAGCTCAACAGCGTGACCCAGGTGCTCAACCAGACACCCGGCATCACCATGTCCCAGGACGGTGGCCTGCGCTACAACATCTATTCCCGCGGCAGTGCCATCAACACCTACCAGCTTGACGGCGTGACCACCACCCAGGAAAACCAGACCCGCAACATGCCCAGCACGTTGCTGGACATGACCCTTTACGACCGCGTCGAAATCGTCCGCGGCGCCACCGGTCTGATGACCGGCGCGGGTGAACCCGGCGGTGTGGTCAACCTCATTCGCAAACGCCCGACCCGCGAATTCCAGTCGCATATCCAGGGCACTGTCGGCTCCTGGGACTCCTACCGCAGCGAAGTCGATGTTTCCGGCCCCTTGACCGAGGGTGGCAACCTGCGCGGGCGCATGGTGGCAGCCAAGCAGAAAAGCGGCAGTTTTCGCGACTGGTACAAGGAAGACAAGGACATCCTCTACGGCGTTCTCGAAGCGGACCTGAACGACGACACCCTGGTACGTTTCGGCGTCGACTACCAGAAGTTCAAAGCCACCGGTTCACCGGGTGTACCGTTGTTGTTCACCAACGGCAAGCAGACCAACTTCTCCCGCTCGACCAGTTCCGGCGCCCGCTGGATGTACGACGAGCTGGAAACCACCAACTATTTCATGGCCGCCGAGCATTCCTTCGCCAATGACTGGCAAATCAAGCTGGCCGCGAACTACATGGATTCCAATCGCGATAACTACAACGGCTCTTATCAGACCTCTTCGGGCCGAGCATGGATCAATGAAGAAACCGGCGCTGCGCGAATGCTGCGTTACAACGCTGAAGCCGACCAGACCCAGCGCGGCCTGGACCTGACACTGCAAGGGCCTTTTTCCCTGTTCGGGCGCACTCACGAGTTCATCACCGGCTTCAACTACCAGGATTACAAGAACGATCACACCGGTTATGACGTTGGTACCACAACCGTCAACTTCTATGACTGGGACAACTACCTGCCTCGGCCAACCGAGACTGGCGCACTTGGGGAAATTCTCAACATCAAGAGCAGCCAGCGCGGCACCTACGCGGCATTCAAATTCAACCTGATGGATGACCTGAACGTAATCGTAGGCGCGCGCACCTCCGACTATGACTACGACTATTACTACTGGCCTACCTCATTCGGCTCGCCGGACGTCAAGATGCACGAGCGGGGTGAAGTAACACCGTACGCGGGCATCATCTATGACCTGACCCCCGAGCAATCGGTGTATGCCAGCTATACCGATATCTTCAAGCCACAATCCAACCTCGATCGTAACGGTTCGGTCATTGGCCCTGTCATAGGCAGCAACTACGAAGTGGGCTGGAAAGGGGCGTTCTACGACGGGCGTCTGAACGCCAGTACGGCACTGTTCCTGGTCAAGCGTGACAACCTGGCGGTGGAGGACAGCGGAGAGATCGTGCAAGGCACGCTCGACCAACAAGCCTACAAGGGCGCAAAGGGTACCGAGACCAAGGGTATCGACCTTGAGTTGTCGGGTGAGGTCTTGCCTGGTTGGCAAGTCATGACCAGCTACAGCCATGCCCGCACGGAAGACGCCGAGGGCGAGCGCCAGCTGACGCAGTACTCCATGGACACTTTCCGCTTCTGGAACACCTATCGCTTCCAGGGTGACTGGAACAGGCTGACCGTGGGTGGCGGGGTGTCCTGGAACTCCAGCATGTCGCTCTACTACAACAGCCTCAAAGCCCGAGCCACCCAGGATGACTACACCGTTGCCAGCCTGATGGCGCGCTATCAGGTCACCGACCATCTGGCCGCCACTCTGAACCTGAACAACATCTTCGACGAGAAGTATTACTCGGGTATCGGCGGCAGTGTTGGCCATTACGGTGACCCGCGCAATGCCACCATGAGCCTGCGCTACGACTTCTAGGCCGACAGCCACCTGTACCGTTGTAATCGAAGCGGCGTCATCCACACAGGATGACGCCGCTTTTTTCGTCTCGGTGGCGACACTGCCGACATGAAAAAACCTGTGGGGCCCACGTTGAACGCGGGCCCCACAGGTCATTCAGCCGGCCTTGCCGGGTCACCCCATGACCGGCTCCGCCACCAGCCTGGCCGCAAGCCCCTCGATCACGTCCGGATGCTTGAGGATGTCATAGTGACCCGCTGCAACCGCGTGGTTCTCACCGCTTCCGTGAACCGCGAAGCGTTGGCCATGGTCACCTGCCCACCAGCACAAGGCAGCGGCGCGGGTTGCCGGCAATGCCGGCAACCGTTCCGACAACGCCTTGAGCCGCATCGCCACGGCAAAGGTGTGGGCCAGTTCGGCGCTTTCGACACTGGCGAAGGCCGACGCTACCTGCAGCCCCGAGCGTGCCTCTTCGATCAGCCGCTCAAGCAGCGGCACACCACTGCCCGCCGCAACGGCAGGCAGCACCAGCTGTTCCTTGGCCAGCCCCAGCAGCACACTCAGGAAGCTGCCAAGGTCGGCACTCCAGTCCGCTGCCGGCGTCGCCGGCGCACCGGTGGGGATGAAACTGTCGACCAGGCCAAGCAACGATACTTGCTGGCCCTGGGCTTCCAGCTCCTGGGCCACCAGCACCGCCAGCGTGCCACCCAGCGACCAGCCGGCAAGCTGGTATGGCCCTTCGGGCTGCTTCTGGCGAATGTACTGGGCATAGTCGATCGCCATGGCCTGCAACGAATCATCCTGCCAGTTGCGATCGAGCAGCATGCGGCATTGCACGCCGTAGACGCTGCAATGCCCTTCCAGCCGGCGCGCCAGCGGCTCGTAGTCGAACACCGTGCCAAAGCCGGCATGCAGGCAGAACAGCGGCCTGGCCCCGGCTACCCGGCTGTTGAGCAGCAACAGCGGGTCAAGGGCGACGTCGGCATCGGTATAGCCGGAAAGCTCGCCAATGGTGGGCCTGGCCATGACATCGCGCAGTTTCAGCTCGATCGACAGGTCGGGCCGTGCTCGTACCTTCGACAGCATCTTCAGCACGCGCAGCGAATCGCCCCCCAATTCGAAGAAGTTGTCATCGACACCAACTTCATCCACCTCCAGCACTTCCTGCCAGATGGCCGCCAGCGCCTTTTCCGTGTCATCGCGCGGAGCCACCCGCACCGGGCGCCCGGCCAACTCCGGGGCCGGCAGCGCCTTGCGATCGATCTTGCCATTGGGCGTGAGTGGAAACGCCGGCAGCAATACCCACTGGGTCGGCACCATGTAGTCCGGCAGGTCGGCACGCAAGGCGTCACGCAATGGCGTAGCGGAAGTCACCCCATTGCCGGTGACCAGATACGCCACCAGTTGCTTGCCGGTAGCGCCCTCCCGGGCCACCACCACAGCATCCCGCACATCCGCCAGATTACGCAGCCGTGCTTCGACTTCCCCGGGTTCGATGCGGAAACCGCGAACCTTCAACTGGTTGTCCAGGCGGCCGATGAAATCGATCACGCCATCCGCCCGACGGCGCACCCGGTCACCGGTGCGGTACAGCCGCCCGCCCTGGGCAAACGGGTCGGCGACAAAGCGCTCGGCGGTCAGGGACGGGCGCTGGTGATACCCGCGCGCCACACCCTCGCCACCAATGTAGAGTTCCCCGGCCACGCCATCGGGCACCGGGTTCAGGCCCTGGTCCAGCACATGCAGCGTGCGCTGGCCAACCCGCTCACCGATCGGCGCATACACCGCCTGGCATGACTGCTGCGCCGATACTTTCCACAACAGGGGGGTCACGACCGTTTCGGTAGGCCCGTAGCCATTGGTCAGGAACTGCGGGCGCAAGGTCCGCTTGACCAGTTCGAACAGTGCATCGGGCACTGCGTCACCGCCAAAGCAATAGATGCGCACCGGCGGTGCGGCCTCCTGGCGGGTTTGCGCGAACTCGGCCAGTTGCTGCAGATACGCCGGCGGGAAGCAGGCAATGTCGATGCGCTCGGCATGCAGTACCTGCCAGGTTTGCTCGGCAGTCCACAGCTGGCTACCGCGCACCACCAGGCAGCCGCCTGACGACAAGGTCGACAGCCAACGCTCCTGGGCACCGTCGAAAGCGAACGACATGAACAACAGCTCGCGAGTGCTTTCATCCATCTGGTAAAGGCGGGCGATTGCCTGGCAGTGCATGCCGATCTGCCCGTGGCTGACCGCCACGCCCTTGGGCTTGCCGGTAGAGCCAGAGGTATAGATCAGGTACGCCAGGTTGGTGTCGTGCACCATCACCTGAGGGGCATCGGACGGCAAGCTGGCGATAGCCAGAAGGTCCAGCTCCACGCAGTGCTCCACCCCGGCAAAACGCTGGCGCAAGCCGCTGCTGGTCACCAGAAGGTGCATGGCCGAATCCTCGACAATCCACTGCAAGCGGTCCTGCGGGTAGTCGATATCCAGCGGCACATAGGCGGCGCCGGTTTTCATCACCGCCAGGAATGCCACGATCACCTCCACCGAGCGTTCCAGGGCGATGCCCACCGTAACCTCCGGGCGCGCTCCCAAGGCAATCAGGTGGTGTGCCAGGCGGTTGGCACGCTCATCCAGTTGGGCGTAGCTCAACTGTCGCTCGCCACAGGCCACCGCAATTGCCTCTGGCCGCGCCTGGGCATGCCGGGCAATCAGCTCGGCCAGCCTTGGCATGGCCTGCTCGCATGGCTGCAAGCCGTTGCGAGCCTGGGCCTGCTGCGCTTGCGCCGGGGTCAGCATGTCCAGGCTGCCCACGGTGGCGTGAGGGTTGTCGAGCATGCCCTCGAGCAGCCGTTCGAAACTGCCACGAATGCTGTCGGTGGCTTGCTCCGTGAAGCGGTTGCGCAAGTAGAGGAACTCGACCGAGAGCGTCTCGCCCAGATGCACCGCCAGGTCCATGGCGTAGTTGGTCACGTCGCGGTTGCTCACCTCACCGAACTGCAGCGAGCCACCACCACCCTCCTGCAGGCGTTCGTCCACCGGGTAGTTCTCGAACACCACGATGCTGTCGAACAACGCTTGCCCGGCCTGCCCTGCCCAGCGTTGCACATCGGCCAAGGCTGCATGTTCGTGGTCGCGCAGTTCCAGGTTGCAGGCCTGCAGTTGCTGCAGCCAGTCGACAATCCGCTGCTGCGGTTGGGGCGTCTGCACCACCGGCAAGGTGTTGATGAACAACCCCAGCATTTCGTCGGCACCGGGCAAGCCGGCTGGCCGGCCCGCCACGGTGGCGCCGAAGCACACCGTGGCTTGCCCGGTATAGCGCTGCAGCAGCAGCAGCCAGGTCGCTTGGATCAAGGTGTTTGGGGTGATGCGCAAGCGCTGGGCCTGCTCGCGCAGTTGCCGGGTACGCGAGGCATCCCAACGCAGGTACAGCGCGGCGTGCCCCTGCAGGTCTGCCGCCGGGCGAGCCGCTAGGCTGTCCGCCAGCCAGGTGGGGCTTTCCAGCTCTTGCAGCTTGCCTCGCCAGAACTGCTCCAGCGCCGCCTTGGGCTGCCCGGCAAGCCAGCGGATGTAATCGCCAAACCGCCCTGCCGGCGCTCGCGCAGGGTGGCCATGGTAAGTCTGCAACACCTCGCCAAGCAGCCGCGAGGTACTCCAGCCGTCCATCAGTATGTGATGACGGGTCCACAGCAGGTGCAAACGTTCGTCGTCCAGCCGCACCAGGGTCAGGCGCATCAACGGTGCGACACTCAGGTCCAGGCCTTGTGCGGCATCGGCCTCGGCCAGCGCCTGCAGCATCTGCGCACTTACCGAGCGGTCGCGCCAGTCATGCACGACCACCGGCAATTCGACCTTGCGGTAGACAAGCTGCAAAGGTTCGGCCAAGTGGGGCGCCGACCAGAAGGCACTGCGCAGGATATCGTGACAGTCGATCACCTGCTGCCAGGCTGCCACGAACCGTTCGATTTCCAGGCCTTTGACTTCCACCGAAGTCTGGTTGATGTAAAGCGCGCCTTCAGGCCCCTGCAGCGAATGGAACAGCATGCCCTGCTGCATCGGCGACAGCGGGTAGATATCGGCCACCTGCCGTGCAACTGCCGGCAGCTCATCCAGCTGCTGTTGGCGCAGCGCGGCCAGTGGGAAGTCCGAAGGCGTTACACCACGGTTGCCAGGCTCGCAGCAATGAGCGATCAGCGCGCCAAGCTCTGCGGCATAGTCATCTGCCAACTTTTGCATGACAGCGGTGTCGTAGCGCTGCGCACTGAAGGTCCAGCCAAGTTTCAGCTCGCCGCCGTATACCTGGCCGTTCAGGGCGATCTGGCTATCGAGTGGCGCATCGGCTGGTTTGGCCGCACCGCCGTATTCCCGCGCGGGTGCGAACAAGCCCGACTGCTCGTCGAAACTGCCGTCGAACTGCCCGAGGTAGTTGAACACGATCTCGCCCTGAGGCAACGCAGCCAGGGCCTCACGCGCACCAGCCGGCCCCATGTACTTCAGCGCGCCATAGCCCAGGCCTTTGTTCGGCACGGCCCGCAGTTGCTCCTTGACCGCCTTGATCGATTCGGCGATCCCGCCCAGCGGGCTCAACTTCACTGGGTACATGCTGGTGAACCAGCCCACCGTGCGGCTCAGGTCAATGTCATCGAACAGGTCTTCCCGGCCATGGCCTTCCAGCCTGACCAGCACCTCCGGCCGCTCGGTCCAGCGGGCGATCACCCGAGCCAGGGCTGTCAGCAGCAGGTCATTGATCTGCGTGCGATAGGCCGCAGGGGCATCGTGCAACAACTGCCGGGTGGCTTCGCGGCCCAGCCGCGTGCTGACCGACGCAGCGTGCTGCTGCTGGTTGCCGCCCAGCGCATTGGCGCACGGCAGGTGGTCGCTGGTGCCCTGCAACTGCGCTTGCCAGTAGGCAAGTTCCGCTTGCAGCGCCTCGCTCTGGGCATAGGCCTGCAGGTGCTGCGCCCAGGTCTTGTAGGCGCTGGTCTTGGCTGGCAATTGCACCGGCTGTCGGTTGCCCAGGGCCTGGTAGGCCTGTTGCAGGTCCTCCAGCAACAGGCGCCACGACACGCCATCTACCGCCAGGTGATGAATGACCAGCAGCAGACGCTGGCTGCCATCGGGCAGGCTGGCCAGCAGCGCACGGACCAGCAAGCCTTGCTGCAGGTTCAGGCTGCGTTGGGCCTGGTCAGCGAGTGCGGACAACGCCTCCTCGTCCGCGCACGCATGCTCCCAGAGTATCCGCGCCTGCTGCTGTGGCTTGTACTCGGCTTGCCAGGCCCCCGCCTGCTGCTCGAAGCCCAGGCGCAGTGCATCATGATGGGCGACCAGTGCCAGCAACGCGTCGTGCAGGCGGTCCGCTTGCAGGGGTTCGCTGGGTGTCAGCAGAATCGACTGGTTCCAATGCCCACGCTCACCAATGTCGGCCTCGAAGAACCATTGCTGAATCGGTGTCAGCGGTGTGCTGCCCGTGATCGGCCCTTGCTCGCCAATACCTTCGAGAACACGCCGCGCCACCGTGGCCAGGCCTTGTACGGTCTGATGCTGGAACAGTTGCTTGGGGGTGAACTGCACGCCGGCCTGGCGGGCCTTGCCCACGACTTGCAGGGAAACGATGGAGTCGCCACCCAGTTCGAAGAAGTTGTCGCCAAGGCCTACCCGCTCCAGTTTCAGCACATCGGCCCAGATCGCCGCGATCTGTTGTTCCAGTTCACTCTGCGGGGCCACGTATGCCGCTTGCAGCAGGCTGGCGTCCGGTTGCGGCAATGCACGGCGGTCCAGCTTGCCGTTGGCGGTCAACGGCAGTTTGGCCAGGAACAGCAGGTGGGCCGGCACCATGTAGTCCGGCAGGCTCGCCTTCAGCGCAGTGCGCAGTGCCTCGCGCTCGGCAGCCTGGGCCTCGGTGCTGGCCATCACGGCCGCATCGGCAGGCACCACATAACCCACCAGCTGCTTGCCGCCCGGGCCGTCCTGGGCCAGTACCACGCCCTGGGTCACGTTGGCTTGCGCCTGCAACCGCGCCTCGATCTCGCCCAGTTCGATGCGAAAACCTCGAATCTTCACCTGATGGTCGATCCGCCCCAGGTACTCCACCGCCCCCGCGCCGCCGTAGCGGGCCAGGTCGCCCGAGCGGTACAGGCGACCACCCTGGCTGTCGAACGGGTTCGGCACGAAGCGTTCGGCGGTCAGCCCCGGGCGCCCGTGATACCCCCGCGCCAGGCCGGCCTGGCCGATCACCAGTTCGCCGTGGCTGCCCGGGGCCACCGGGTTCAGCGCCGCATCCAGCAGGTACCACGACAGGTCCGGGATCACCTCGCCGATCGGGCTGCTCGCGCCCTTGGCCAGGTCGGCCTGGGTGATCGGCCGGTAGGTCACGTGCACCGTGGTTTCGGTGATGCCGTACATGTTGATCAGCCGTGGCTGCCGGTCGCCGAACACCTCGAACCAGGGTTCGAGGCTGCTCACGTCCAGCGCTTCGCCGCCGAACACCACATGCCGCAGGGCCAGGCCCTGCCCCTGCCGCGCTGCCGCGCAGGCCACCGGGATCAACTGGCGGAACGCCGACGGCGTCTGGTTCAGCACCGTCACCTGCTCGCGCTGCAGCAGCGCATGGAAGTCCTCGGTGGAACGCGCCACATCCTTGGCCACCATCACCGCCCGGCCGCCATACAACAGCGCGCCGAACAGCTCCCATACCGAGAAGTCGAAGGCGTAAGAGTGGAACACCGTCCACACGTCACTGGCGTCGAAACGGAACCAGCCCTGGGTCGCCGCGAACAGCCGGACCACGTTCTGGTGCGGCAGCAGCGTGCCCTTGGGCTTGCCGGTGGAGCCGGAGGTGTAGATCACGTAGGCCAGGTTCTGCGGAGCTACTTCGATATTCGGGTTAGCGTCGCTGTAGCCGACCAGAGCTTGTTCATCCAGCTCCAGGCACTCGATGGCGGCGGGAATTGGCAGCACCTCACGCAGGTGTGCCTGGGTCAGCAATAAAGTGATGCCGCTATCAGCAAACATGTAGGCCAGACGGTCTTCCGGGTACTCCGGGTCCAGCGGCACATAGGCACCACCGGCCTTGAGAATGCCCAGCAGGCCGACCACCATGTCCAGGCTACGCTCCATGGCGATGCCTACCAGCACATCAGGGCCAACGCCGAGCTCGATCAGCTTGTGCGCCAGCTGGTTGGCCCGGCGGTTCAGTTCGCCGTAGCTCAGGGTCTGCTCACCGAAGCTGACTGCCGGGGCCTCGGGGGCGGTGGCCACCTGGGCCTCGATCAGCTCATGAATGGTTCGCTCATCCGGGAAGGCGGCGGTGTTGCGGTTCCAGTCACGCAGCACCGCCTGCTGCTCGTCCTCGCCCAGCAACGGCAGCTCACTGATGCGCTGGCCCGGTTGGCGCACGATGGCTTCGAGCAGGTTGAGCCAATGCCGCGCCATGCGCTCGATGGTGCTGGTGTCGAACAGGTCGGTGGCGTACGTCAACGAAGCCCCGATGCCCTTTTCATGCTCGGAGGTGTCCAAAGCCAGGTCGAACTTGGCGGTGTGGTTGTCCCAGGCCAACTCCTCCATCTCCAGCCCCGCTATACGTCGGGGCTCGCCCTTGGCCTGGGTCTGATGGTTGTACAACACCTGGAACAGCGGATTGTGGCTCAGGTTGCGCTCCGGTTGCAGCGCATCGACAAGTTGTTCGAACGGCAGGTCCTGATGGGCCTGGGCGCCCAGGGCACGTTGCCTGACCTGTTGCAGCAGCTCGCTGAACGTCAGTTGCACATCGAACTCGGCACGCAGCACCTGGGTGTTGACGAAGAAGCCGATCAGGCGCTCGGTCTCGACCCGGTTACGGTTGGCAATCGGTACCCCAACGCGGATATCAGCCTGGCCCGAGTAGCGATGCAGCAGGGTCTGGAAGCTGGCCAGCAGCAGCATGAATGGCGTCACGCCCTGCTGCTGGGCAACCCGTCTCAGGTTGGTGGCCAGCTCATCGCCCAGCACGATCGGCAACCGTGCCCCTCTGTGGCTCGGCATGGCCGGGCGCGGATGGTCCAGCGGCAGCTCCAGCACCGGTTGCTCATCGCCCAACTGTTCGGTCCAGTAGGCCAGTTGCCGCGCCTGCTCGCCGGCCTCCATCCAGCTACGCTGCCAAATGGCATAGTCGGCATACTGGATCGGCAGGGCCGGCAGTTGCGTTACCTTGCCCTGGCTGAAACCTTGATAGAACTGCACCAGTTCATTGACCATCACCGGCATCGACCAGCCGTCGGCGACGATATGGTGCAGGGTCAGCACCAGCACGTGCTGGTCCGCCGCCAGGCGCAGCAGCCGGGCCCGCAGCAGCGGCCCCTGCTCCAGGTCGAAGGGTTGCCCTGCTTCGGTCTCGACCCAGGCCCGCACAGCGTCCTCGTCGGCGTTTGCCTGCTCTTCGATGACCAGCTCGAACGGCACTTGAGCATGAATGACCTGCACCGCCTGCTCACCGTCGCGACGGAACGTGGTACGCAGGGTTTCATGTCGCTCGATCAAGGCCGCGAAGGCCAGTTGCAGCGCTGTGGTATCCAGATTCCCCTTGAATTTCAAGGCAGCCGGGATGTTGTAGGTGGCACTGGCAGGCTCCCATTGCCACAGGAACCACTGCCGTTGCTGGGCGTATGAAAGCGCCGGCAACGGATGCTCGCCGCGCACCTCGGGGATCGGCAACTGGGCCAGGCTCATGCCCTTCGCCGCCAGTTTCTCGAGGAAGAGTTTGCGCTGTGGCAGCGGCAGGCCGATGAAGCGCTGCACCAGGGCCATGTTTCTGTTATCCGTTTGCATTTCAGACTGCCTCAAGCTCGCTCATGAAGTCCTGGAGTTCATCCAGGTCTGCATCGCTATGGGTATTCAAGCCATTGATCATTGCTGCGTAGTCCTGCAGCGTTTGCGCCTGGAACAACAACGCCAGGGGCAGGCTCGTGCCAAGCTCGACCTGTAGCCGCGCCATGACCTGGGTAGCCAGCAAGGAGTGCCCACCCAGTTCGAAGAAGTTGTCGCCAAGGCCTACCCGCTCCAGCTTCAGCACATCGGCCCAGATCGCCGCGATCCGTTGCTCCAGTTCGCTTTGCGGCGCGAGGTACGCGCGCTGCAACTGGCTGGCGTCCGGTTGCGGCAATGCACGGCGGTCCAGCTTGCCGTTGGCGGTCAACGGCAGTTTGGCCAGGAACAGCAGGTGGGCCGGCACCATGTAGTCCGGCAGGCTCGCCTTCAACGCAGTGCGCAGCGCCTCACGCTCGGCAGCCTGGGCCTCGGTGCTGGCCAGCACGGCCGCATCGGCAGGCACTACATAACCCACCAGCTGCTTGCCGCCCGGGCCGTCCTGGGCCAGCACCACGCCCTGGGCCACGCTGGCTTGCGCCTGCAACCGCGCCTCGATCTCGCCCAGTTCGATGCGAAAACCTCGAATCTTCACTTGATGGTCGATCCGCCCCAGGTACTCCACCACCCCCGCGCCGCCGTAGCGGGCCAGGTCGCCCGAGCGGTACAGGCGGCCACCCTGGCTGTCGAACGGGTTCGGCACGAAGCGTTCGGCGGTCAGCCCCGGGCGCCCGTGATACCCCCGCGCCAGGCCAGCCTGGCCAATCACCAGTTCGCCATGGCTGCCCGGGGCCACCGGGTTCAGCGCCGCATCCAGCAGGTACCACGACAGGTCCGGGATCACCTCGCCGATCGGGCTGCTCGCGCCCTTGGCCAGGTCGGCCTGGGTGATCGGCCGGTAGGTCACATGCACCGTGGTTTCGGTGATGCCGTACATGTTGATCAGCCGTGGCTGCTGGTCGCCGAACACCTCGAACCAGGGCTCGAGGCTGCTCACATCCAGCGCTTCGCCGCCGAACACCACATGCCGCAGGGCCAGGCCCTGCCCCTGCCGCGCTGCCGCGCAGGCCACCGGGATCAACTGGCGGAACGCCGACGGCGTCTGGTTCAGCACCGTCACCTGCTCGCGCTGCAGCAGCGCATGGAAGTCCTCGGTGGAACGCGCCACGTCCTTGGCCACCATCACCGCCCGGCCGCCATACAACAGCGCGCCGAACAGCTCCCATACCGAGAAGTCGAAGGCGTAGGAGTGGAACACCGTCCACACGTCACTGGCATCGAAACGGAACCAGCCCTGGGTCGCTGCGAACAGCCGGACCACGTTCTGGTGCGGCAGCAGCGTGCCCTTGGGCTTGCCGGTGGAGCCGGAGGTGTAGATCACGTAGGCCAGGTTCTGCGGAGCTACTTCGATATTCGGGTTAGCGTCGCTGTAGCCGACCAGAGCTTGTTCATCCAGCTCCAGGCACTCGATAGCGGCCGGAATTGGCAGAGCCTCACGCAGGTGTGCCTGGGTCAGCAATAAAGTGATGCCGCTATCAGCAAACATGTAGGCCAGACGGTCTTCCGGGTACTCCGGGTCCAGCGGCACATAGGCACCACCGGCCTTGAGAATGCCCAGCAGGCCAACCACCATGTCCAGGCTGCGCTCCATGGCGATGCCCACCAGCACATCCGGGCCGACACCGCGCTCGATCAGCTTGTGCGCCAGCTGATTGGCCCGGCGGTTCAGTTCGCCGTAGCTCAGGGTCTGCTCGCCGAAGGTGACTGCCGGGGCCTCGGGGGCGGTGGCCACCTGGGCCTCGATCAGCTCATGAATGGTTCGCTCATCCGGGAAGGCGACGGTGTTGCGGTTCCAATCACGCAGCACCGCCTGCTGCTCGTCCTCGCCCAGCAACGGCAGCTCACTGATGCGTTGCTCGGGCTGGCGCACGATGGCTTCGAGCAGGTTGAGCCAATGCCGCGCCATGCGCTCGATGGTGCTGGCGTCGAACAGGTCGGTGGCGTAGATCAGTGCCGCACCGATCCCCTGCCCGTCTTCGTAGGTATCCAGGCTCAGGTCGAACTTGGCGGTGTGAGTGCTCCAGTCCAGGCCGGACATTTCCAGGCCCGGCAAGCGGTGCTGGCTGCCCTTGAGCTCGGTCTGGTGGTTGTACAGCACCTGGAACAACGGGTTGTGCCCAAGATTGCGTTCCGGCTGCAAGGCTTCGACCAGCTGCTCGAATGGCAGGTCCTGGTGGGCCTGCGCGCCCAGAACACGTTGCCTGACCTGTTGCAGCAACTCGCCGAACGTCAGCTGCACATCGAACTCGGCACGCAGCACCTGGGTGTTGACGAAGAAGCCGATCAGGCGCTCGGTCTCGACCCGGTTGCGGTTGGCCGTGGGCACACCAACACGGATGTCGGCCTGGCCCGAGTAGCGATGCAGCAAGGTCTGGAAGCTGGCCAGCAACAGCATGAACGGCGTCACGCCCTGCTGCTGGGCAACGCGCTTGAGGTTGGCCGCCAGCTCATTGCCCAACTCAATCGGCCAACGCGCGCCTTGGTGGCTCGGTACAGCCGGGCGCGGATGGTCCAACGGCAGCTCCAGCACCGGTTGCTCATCACCCAATTGTTCGGTCCAGTAGGCCAGCTGCCGCGCCTGCTCACCGGCCTCCATCCAGTTGCGCTGCCACACGGCAAAGTCCGCGTACTGGATCGGCAAGGGCGGCAACTGCGGCACCTGGCCCAGGCTGTAGCCGGCATACAGTTGCACCAGCTCGTCGACCAGCAACGGCATCGACCAGCCGTCGGCGACGATATGGTGCAGGGTCAGCACCAGCACGTGCTGGTCCGCCGCCAGGCGCAGCAGCCGGGCCCGTAGCAGCGGCCCCTGCTCCAGGTCGAACGGTTTCCCCGCTTCGGACTCGACCCAGGCCCGCACAGCGGCCTCGTCGGCGTGCGCCTGCTCCTCGACGACCAGCTCGAACGGCAGCTGGCCATGAATGACCTGCACCGCCTGTTCGCCGTCCAGGCGGAAGGTGGTGCGCAGGGTTTCGTGGCGCTCGATCAAGGCGCCGAAGGCTTGTTGCAGGGCAGCGATGTCCAGCGCCCCGGCCAGCTTCAGTGCGGCCGGAATGTTGTAAGTGGCGCTGTGCGGTGCCCATTGCCACAAGAACCACTGCCGTTGCTGGGCATAGGAAAGCGCCAGCGGCTGCTCCCGGGAAACCCGCCCAATGACGCTGGAGCAAGCCTGCTCACCTTGCGCTGCAAGCCTGGCGAAGTCGGCCAGGCTCGACGTTTCGAACAGCGCGCGCAACTGCAGCTCCACGCCCAGGCTCTGACGTACCCGGGAGATCACCTGGACGGCGAGCAAGGAATGCCCACCCAGTTCGAAGAAGTTGTCGCCCAGGCCTACCCGCTCCAGTTTCAGCACATCGGCCCAGATCGCCGCGATCTGTTGTTCCAGTTCACTCTGCGGGGCCACATATTCCGCTTGCAGCAGGCTGGCGTCCGGTTGCGGCAATGCACGGCGGTCCAGCTTGCCGTTGGCGGTCAACGGCAGTTTGGCCAGGAACAGCAGGTGGGCCGGCACCATGTAGTCCGGCAGGCTCGCCTTCAACGCAGTGCGCAGCGCCTCGCGCTCGGTAGCCTGGGCCTCGGTGCTGGCCATCACGGCCGCATCGGCAGGCACCACATAACCCACCAACTGCTTGCCGCCCGGGCCGTCCTGGGCCAGTACCACGCCCTGGGCCACGCTGGCCTGCGCCTGCAGCCGCGCCTCGATCTCGCCCAGTTCGATGCGAAAACCTCGAATCTTCACTTGATGGTCGATCCGCCCCAGGTACTCCACCACCCCCGCGCCGCCGTAGCGGGCCAGGTCGCCCGAGCGGTACAGGCGGCCACCCTGGCTGTCGAACGGGTTCGGCACGAAGCGCTCGGCGGTCAGCCCCGGGCGCCCGTGATACCCCCGCGCCAGGCCCGCCTGGCCGATCACCAGTTCGCCATGGCTGCCCGGGGCCACCGGGTTCAGCGCGGCATCCAGCAGGTACCACGACAGGTCCGGGATCACCTCGCCGATCGGGCTGCTCGCGCCCCTGGCCAGGTCGGCCTGGGTGATCGGCCGGTAGGTCACATGCACCGTGGTTTCGGTGATGCCGTACATGTTGATCAGCCGTGGCTGCCGGTCGCCGAACACCTCGAACCAGGGCTCGAGGCTGCTCACGTCCAGCGCTTCGCCGCCGAACACCACATGCCGCAGGGCCAGGCCCTGCCCCTGGCGCGCTGCCGCGCAGGCCACCGGGATCAACTGGCGGAACGCCGACGGCGTCTGGTTCAGCACCGTCACCTGCTCACGCTGCAGCAGCGCATGGAAGTCTTCGGTGGAACGCGCCACGTCCTTGGCCACCATCACCGCCCGGCCGCCATACAACAGCGCGCCGAACAGCTCCCATACCGAGAAGTCGAAGGCGTAGGAGTGGAACACCGTCCACACGTCACTGGCATCGAAACGGAACCAGTCCTGGGTCGCCGCGAACAGCCGGACCACGTTCTGGTGCGGCAGCAGCGTGCCCTTGGGCTTGCCGGTGGAGCCGGAGGTGTAGATCACGTAGGCCAGGTTCTGCGGAGCTACTTCGATATTCGGGTTGGCATCGCTGTAGCCGGTCAGGTCTTCGACATCCAGATCCAGGCTGTGCAGGCCAACCAGGATCGGCAGGGCTTCACGCAGGTGCGACTGGGTCAGCAGCAAGGCAATGCCACTGTCGGCGAACATGTAGCTGAGGCGGTCCTCCGGGTACTCCGGGTCCAGCGGCACATAGGCACCACCGGCCTTGAGAATGCCCAACAGGCCAACCACCATGTCCAGGCTGCGCTCCATGGCGATGCCTACCAGCACATCAGGGCCGACACCGCGCTCGATCAGCTTGTGCGCCAGCTGGTTGGCCCGGCGGTTCAGTTCGCCGTAGCTCAGGGTCTGCTCGCCGAAGGTGACTGCCGGCGCCTCGGGGGCGGCGACCACCTGGGCCTCGATCAGCTCATGAATGGTTCGCTCATCCGGGAAGGCGGCGGTGTTGCGGTTCCAGTCACGCAGCACCGCCTGCTGCTCGTCCTCGCCCAGCAACGGCAGCTCGCTGATGCGCTGGCTCGGTTGGCGCACGATGGCTTCCAGCAGGTTGAGCCAATGCCGCGCCATGCGCTCGATGGTGCTGGCGTCGAACAGGTCGGTGGCATAGGTCAGCGAAGCCCCGATGCCCTTTTCGTGCTCGAATGTATCCAGGGACAGGTCGAACTTGGCCGTATTCGTGCTCCACTCCAAGCCGGACATTTCCAGGCCCGGCAAGCGGTGCTGGCTGCCCTTGAGCTCGGTCTGGTGGTTGTACAGCACCTGGAACAACGGGTTGTGCCCAAGGTTGCGCTCAGGCTGCAAAGTTTCGACCAGTTGCTCGAATGGCAGGTCCTGGTGGGCCTGCGCGCCCAACGTGCGCTGGCGCACCTGTTGCAGCAGCTCACCGAACGTCAGCTGCATATCGAACTCGGCACGCAGCACCTGGGTGTTGACGAAGAAGCCGATCAGGCGCTCGGTCTCGACCCGGTTGCGGTTGGCCGTGGGCACACCAACACGGATGTCGGCCTGGCCCGAGTAGCGATGCAGCAAGGTCTGGAAGCTGGCCAGCAACAGCATGAACGGCGTCACGCCCTGCTGCTGGGCAACGCGCTTGAGGTTGGCCGCCAGCTCATTGCCCAACTCAATCGGCCACCGCGCGCCTTGGTGGCTCGGTACAGCCGGGCGCGGATGGTCCAACGGCAGCTCCAGCACCGGTTGCTCATCACCCAACTGTTCGGTCCAGTAGGCCAGCTGCCGCGCCTGCTCACCGGCCTCCATCCAGTTGCGCTGCCACACGGCAAAGTCCGCGTACTGGATCGGCAAGGGCGGCAACTGCGGCACCTGGCCCTGGCTGTAGCCGGCATACAGTTGCACCAGTTCGTCGACCATCACCGGCATCGACCAGCCGTCGGCGACGATATGGTGCAGGGTCAGCACCAGCACGTGCTGGTCCGCCGCCAGGCGCAGCAGCCCGGCCCGCAGCAGCGGCCCCTGCTCCAGGTCGAACGGTTTCCCCGCTTCGGTCTCGACCCAGGCCCGCACAGCGGCCTCGTCGGCGTACGCCTGCTCCTCGACGACAAGCTCGAACGGCAGCTGGCCATGAATGACCTGCACTGCCTGCTCGCCATCCAGGCGGAAAGTGGTGCGCAAAGTTTCGTGACGCTCGATCAAGGCGCCGAAGGCCTGTTGCAGGGCGGCGATATCCAGCGCCCCGGCCAGCTTCAGTGCGGCCGGAATGTTGTAGGTGGCACTGTGCGGTGCCCATTGCCACAAGAACCACTGCCGTTGCTGGGCGTAGGAAAGCGCTAGCGGCTTCGCCCTGCTCACGCATTCGATGACAGCAGCCTGTGCCCGTTCACCGTGCTCGGCACGTTTGGCAAAGTCCCTCAACACCGGAGCCTCGAACAGGGTAAGCAACTGCACGTCCAGCCCCAGGTGCTGACGAATGCGGGCAATCACCGAAACTGCCAGCAGGGAATGCCCGCCCTGCAGGAAGAAGTGGTCGCCGAGGCCGACCCTCTCCACCTTCAGCACATCGGCCCAGATCGCCGCGATCTGCTGCTCCAGATCGCTCTGCGGGGCGACGTACTCGCCCTGCGACTGGCTGGCATCCGGCTGCGGCAGGGCCTTGCGGTCCAGCTTGCCGTTCGGCGTCACTGGCAGCTTGCCGAGCAGCAGCAGGTGCGCGGGCACCATGTAGTCCGGCAAACCGGCCTTCAGCGCCTCGCGCAGGCTGTCGCGCAATGCGCCTTCGTCTTGCGTGCTGTCGGCAGGCACCACATAGCCCACCAGCTGCTTGCCGCTTGGCCCGTCCTGGGCCAGCACCACGGCTTCTTGCACACTCGGCAGCTCCAGCAAGCGCGCCTCGATCTCGCCCAGTTCGATACGCAGGCCGCGGATCTTCACCTGGTGGTCGATGCGCCCGGCGTAGTCGATCACGCCATCGGCGCGGTAGCGCGCCAGGTCGCCGGTACGGTACAGGCGCCCGCCGTTGTCGCTGAACGGGTCCGGCACGAAGCGTTCGGCGGTCAGCGCCGGGCGTTGGTGGTAACCGCGGGCCAGGCCTACGCCGCCGAGGTACAGCTCGCCAGCACTGCCGCGCACCGCCGGTTGCAGGCTGCCTTCGAGGATGTGGGTCTTGAGGTTGTCGATCGGCTGGCCGATCGGCACGCTGATGCTTTCGTCCGGCTGGCAGGTCCAGTGGGTCACGTCGATCGCCGCTTCGGTCGGGCCGTACAGGTTGTACAGGCCCGCCGCCGGCAGGCGTTGCAGGGTCTGGCGGGCCAGTTCGGCCGGCAACGCTTCACCGCTGCACACCACGCGCTTGAGACTGACGCAGCTTTCGACCGCTTCGTGGGTCATGAACGCCTGCAGCATCGACGGCACGAAGTGCAGCGTGCTGATGCCGTGGTGGTTGATGGTTTCGACCAGCAGCTGCGGGTCGCGGTGCGCGCCGGGCTGGGCCACGACCAGGCGCGCGCCGGTCATCAGCGGCCAGAAGAACTCCCACACCGACACGTCGAAGCTGAACGGGGTT
The DNA here is from genome assembly GCF_040546125.1 of Pseudomonas sp. UYEF17. Taxonomy (NCBI): domain Bacteria; kingdom Pseudomonadati; phylum Pseudomonadota; class Gammaproteobacteria; order Pseudomonadales; family Pseudomonadaceae; genus Pseudomonas; species Pseudomonas sp. UYEF17. The sequence continues at coordinate 3,312 of NZ_JBEPNE010000033.1, read as the reverse complement.
TTCTGCAGCACGCTGTCGCTGGCGTCCAGGCCGTAGGCCTTCTGCATCCAGCACAGGCGGTTGACCAGCGCCTGATGGCTGTTGCCAGCGCCCTTCGGGCGACCGGTGGAGCCGGAGGTGTAGATCACGTAGGCGAGGTTCAGCGGGGCCACATCGATGTTCGGGTTGGCATCGCTGTAGCCGTCGAAGTTCTCGGTGTCCAGGTCCAGGCTGCGCAGGCCGGCCGGGATCGGCAGGGTCTCGCGCAAGTGCGACTGGGTCAGCAGCAAGGCGATGCCGCTGTCCTCGAACATGTAGCTCAGACGGTCCTGGGGATATTCCGGGTCCAGCGGCACATAGGCGCCACCGGCCTTCACGATACCCAGCAGGCCGATGACCATCTCCAGGCTGCGCTCCATGGCGATGCCCACCAGCACGTCCGGGCCCACGCCCTGCTCGCGCAGCTTGTGCGCCAGCTGGTTGCTACGGCGGTTGAGCTCGGTATAGCTCAGGGTCTGCTCGCCAAAGGCCAGCGCCGGGGCATCCGGGGTGGCGAACACCTGGGCCTCGATCAGCTGATGGATGCTGTGCCCTGCTGGAAAGTCCGCTTCGGTGGCGTTCCAGTCGCGCACGATGATGTGCCGCTCAGACACGTCCAGCAGCGGCAGGTCGGCAACCCGCTGCCCAGGCTCGCATACGATCCCCTGCAGCAGGTTCAGCCAATGCCGGGCCATGCCCTCGATGGTCGCCGCGTCGAACAGGTCGGTGGCGTAGGTCAGTGCCGCGCCAATGCCCTGCTCATGCTCGAAGGTGTCCAGGGTCAGGTCGAACTTGGCGGTGTGGCTGTCCCAGACCAGCTCTTCCATCTGCAGCCCTTGCAGGCTACGGCGCTCGCCCTTGGCCTGGGTCTGGTGGTTGTACATCACCTGGAACAGCGGGCTGTGGCCCAGGTTGCGCTCGACCTGCAAGGCCTCGACCAACTGCTCGAACGGCAGGTCCTGATGGGCCTGGGCACCCAGTGCGCGTTGCTTCACCTGCTGCAGCAGGTCAATGAAGGTCATCTGCAGGTCGAACTCGGCCCGTAGCACCTGGGTGTTGACGAAGAAGCCGATCAGGTGCTCGGTCTCGACCCGGTTGCGGTTGGCAACCGGTACACCGACGCGGATGTCTGGCTGGCCGCTGTAGCGGTGCAGCAGCGCCTGGAAGCTGGCCAGCAACAGCATGAACGGCGTCACGCCCTGCTGCTGGGCCAGCTGCTTGAGCGCCCCGGCCAGTTGCTGGTCCAGAGCGACCTTTACCCGTGCGCCCTGATGGCTGCTCACGGCGGGCCGCGGGCGGTCGGTGGGCAGCTCCAGCACGGGCTGCTCTTCCCCCAGTTGCGCGGTCCAGTAGGCCAGTTGCCTTTCCTGCTCGCCGGCCTCCATCCAGTTGCGCTGCCAGGTGGCGTAATCGGCGTACTGCACCGGCAGTGTCGGCAACGCCACGGGTTGGCCCTGGCTGTGGCCGTAGTAGAGCTGCACCAGCTCGTTGACCATTACCGGCATCGACCAGCCGTCGGAGACGATGTGGTGCAGGGTCAGCACCAGCACATGTTCGTCTGCTGCCAGGCGCAACAGGCGCATACGCAGCAGCGGGCCCTGCTGCAGGTCGAAATGCAGGTGGGCTTCGGCCTCGACACGCTGACGCAGGTGGCTGTCATCGGCCTGCGCCAGCACTTCAACGGCCAGTTCGAAAGGGACATGTGGGTGGATCACCTGAACCGCTTGTTCCCCTTCCAGGCGGAAGGTGGTACGCAGCGTTTCGTGGCGTTCGATCAGGGCCTCGAAACTGCGCTGCAGGGCTTGGGTATCCAGGTGGCCTTTGAAACGCAAGACGGACGAGAGGTTGTACGCGCTGCCCACCTCGCCCAATTGCGACAGTATCCACAGGCGCTGCTGAGCGTAGGAAAGCAGCACCGGCTCTGCAGGATCCCTCGGGAAGATCGGCGTGACACCGTACAGGTTCACGCCTTGTTTCTTGAGCAAGGCTGCCAACGCCTTACGTTTTTGGGTGGACAACGATACGACCGTATCGAGCAGCTCTTGCACAGGGAATCTCCTAAGAAATCAGCTCATCAATTTCCTCCGTAGTTAGACGGTTGAGTGGTGGCATGGATTTAGATGGAAATTCGGGGGAGGCAGCGCCCGGTGCATGTACAGCGTCAGCCTGATACCTGCACCGAACCCACTTCCCATGGCACTGCACATAACTCATTGAATTGGCAGGGCCCCTGTGGGACTCGGAAGCCTGCGCCATACCCGTGGGAGCGGGCGCGCCCGCGAACACCGGCGTAGCCGGTGCCATCCACCGCGTCGCCTGCTTCGCGGGTAAACCCGCTCCCACAGGGCCCCCACCAGCTGAAGGAATGCGCCATACCTGTGGGAGCGGGCGCGCCCGCGAACACCGGCGTAGCCGGCGCCATCCACCGCGTCGCCTGCTTCGCGGGCATGCCCGCTCCCACAGGGACCCCACCAGCTGTAGGAATGCGCCGTACCTGTGGGAGCGGGTTTACCCGCGAACACCGGCGCAGCCGGTGCCATCCACCGCGTCGCCTGCTTCGCGGGTGAACCCGCTCCCACAGGGTGCCCATCAGCTGAAGGAATGTGCCGTACCTGTGGGAGCGGGTTTACCCGCGAACACCGGCGTAGCCGGTGCCATCCACCGCGTCGCCTGCTTCGCGGGCATGCCCACTCTCACAGGGACCCCACCAGCTGAAGGAATGCGCCGTACCTGTGGGAGCGGGCGCGCCCGCGAACACCGGCGTAGCCGGTGCCATCCACCGCGTCGCCTGCTTCTCGGGCATGCCCACTCTCACAGGGACCCCACCAGCAGAAGGAATGCGCCGTACCTGTGGGAGCGGGTTTACTCGCGAACACCGGCGCAGCCGGTGCCATCCACCGCGTCGCCTGCTTCGCGGGCATGCCCGCTCCCACAAGGGCCCCACCAGCTGAAGGAATGCGCCGTACCTGTGGGAGCGGGCGTGCCCGCGAACACCGGCGCAGCCGGTGCCATCCACCGCGTCGCCTGCTTCGCGGGTGAACCCGCTCCCACAGGGACCCCACCAGCTGAAGGAATGTGCCGTACCTGTGGGAGCGGGCGCGCCCGCGAACACCGGCGTAGCCGGTGCCATCCACCGCGTCGCCTGCTTCGCGGGCATGCCCGCTCCCACAGGGCCCCCACCAGCTCAAGGAATGCGCCATACCTGTGGGAGCGGGCGCGCCCGCGAACACCGGCGTAGCCGGTGCCATCCACCGCGTCGCCTGCTTCTCGGGCATGCCCACTCTCACAGGGACC
>NZ_JBEPNE010000032.1:0-27251 GCF_040546125.1 Pseudomonas sp. UYEF17 | reverse complement strand
GTGGGGCGCCGGCGGTCTTCCGCGCCGCCCCGCCCGCCGCCCGCTCCAGTCTCCGCCCCCCCCCCCCCCCCCCCGGGGGCCCGGGCCCCCCCCCCCCCCCCCACACAAGGCCGCTCCTACAGGTTCTCTGCAGGCCTGTGGGAACAGCTGTTGCAGGCTCAAGCCAGTACGGCAGCCCACGCAGAAATCAACAACACCCCCGCCAACACCTGGTTGAACACCCGCAACCGCCGAGGTGCCTGCAACCATCGCGCGCTGCCCACCCCCAGCAGCGCCCACGCCGCCATGCAGGGCAGGGCAATCAGCAAGAACACCAGCGCCAGTTGCCATACCGGCAACGACGGCGCGGCAAACACTCCGACCACCGCCACGGCCATCAACCACACCTTGGGGTTCACCACCTGCAACGAGGCCGCACTGAGTGCACTGAAGCCTTGCGCCGTGGCCGCCTGCAGCGGGGCGGCAGCACTGCGCAGCATCTTCCACGCCAGCCAGCTCAACCACAAAACCCCGGCCCAGCTCATCAACTGCTGGGCCAGCGGGTGGCGCAGCAGCAGTTCACCCAGCCCCAGCCCCACCATCAGCACGATCGCCGCTGCTGCACCGCAAGCCGCCACGATCGGCGCCAGGCTCGCGCGCAGGCCAACGCGGGCGCCATGGGCGAGTATCAACAGGTTGGTCGGCCCCGGGCTGATGCTGGACACCAGGGCAAACAGGATGAAGGGCAACAACGACTGCGACATGATCAAGGGCTCCGGATAAACGAAGCACCATGCTCGCTGCCTGCCGCCTTTCAGTCTGGAAGGTTTGAGCAGCGCCTGCGGTAGTCGGCCGGGGTCAGCTGGTAGGCACGGCGGAACCAGCGCCCCAGGTGGCTCTGGTCGGCAAAGCCCAGGGCCATGGCCACTTCGGTGGGTGTCTGGCCCCGGGCGAGCAGGCGCCGCGCTCGGGCCAGGCGCAGCTGGATCAGATAGGCATGTGGCGCCAGGCCGAATGCGGCCTTGAACGCGCGGGTCAGGCGGAAGCGGTCGATGCCACAGGCCTGGGCCAGGTCTTCCAGGCCGATGTCGCGCTCCAGGTTGGCGTGCAGGTAATCCCGTGCGCGCTGCGCGGTCAGCGGCAGGCGCGGGTCCGGGTTCAGGCGCCGGCGCCAGTGCAGGTGGCGGGTCAGACAGGCCAGCAGGTCGTCCATGGCCGTCTGCCGGACAATGCGCAAGTCCTGGGTATGCACGGCCTGGAAGGCGAGGGCAGTGGCACGCGTCAGGCGCTCATCGTGGCACAAGGTATCGGCGAAGCTGGGCAGGCTGTCGCTTGGCGCGTGTTCGAACAGTGCCCGCAGTTGGCTGCCCACCCAGGTGGGTTCCAGGTACAGGGTCGAATAGGTGAAGCCGTCCTCGGTGGGCGCATGGCCGTCATGGATTTCACCGGGCTCCAGCAGGAACACGTGCCCCGGCGTACTGCGATGGCGTACTCGTCGGCAATCGAATTGCTGCACACCTTGCTCGGTAACGCCAACCAGGAAGCTGTCGTGCCAGTGCGGGTCGTAGGCATGCCCGATGAAATGCGCGCGGACCGACTCGATGCCGGTGTCGGCGTCTTGCTTGAGGTCGATCCAGTTGCTCATGGGGGCGTGCCGTGGCAGAAATCGCTACCTTAGCGCAACGGCCAGGCTCAGTCTGGAACGATTGTGCAGCCGTTGGTCAGCGCCCGGTTACGCAAGGCCTCGAAGCGTTCGCGCAGCCACAGGTGCAGTTGCGCCACCGCGGGCGTGAGCTGCTTGCGGTGCGGGCACACCAGGGTGGCCGGGGCGGGCTCACCGAGGTGCTTGGGGAGGATGATTTCCAGCTCGCCGGCCGCGATGTTGGCGCTTACGTCCAGCCACGACTTGTAGACGATGCCTTCGCCCTGCAAGGCCAGGCGGCGGATCACGTCGGCATCGTCGCTGACCAGTGGCCCGCGCACCTGCACGGTGCGGTTGCCCACTCGCCACTTGTCGTAGACCCGGTTGTGCTGCATGTACAGCAGGCAGGCGTGCTGCTGCAGGGCGTCGGGGGTGAGCGGGCGGCCGTGACGAGCCAGGTAGTCGGGCGCGGCCACCAGCACCCGGCGGTTCCAGTCGGCCAGCGGCAGGGCAATGTAATTGGCGTCCTGGTTGAGGCCATAGCGGATCGCCACATCTACCGGGTCGCGGTTGAGGTCGGCGATCTGGTCGGACAGGAAGAAGCGCAGGTGCAGGGCCGGGTGCTCGCGGCGGAAGGCGCTCAGCCACGGCAGCAGCATGTTGCGGCCCAGGTCGGACGGTGCCGACACCTGCAGGGTACCGCGCAGGGTGTTGGCGTTGCCATGCAGGTCTTCACGCCCCTGGCGCAGGCTCTCCAGCACATTCAGGGCCGTCGGCAGGTACAACTCGCCTTCGGCGGTCAGGCGCAGGCTGCGGGTGGTGCGTGCGAACAGGCGCACGTCCAGGTCGCGCTCCAGGCGCTTGATCGCGGCGGCCACCTGCCCCGGCAGCAGTTCGGCCTCGTGGGCGGCAGCGGTGAAGCTGCCCAGTACGCTGCTGCGGACGAACAGTTTGAGGTCGGCGATGCGCAGCATTTTCACTCCTGGGATGAAAGTGTTGCTGCATTGTGCCGGTTTTTCTTTTCTGCAGGAAAGATAAGATGCCCGGCAAATCCCCTGTTCATTCCCGGAGTTGTTGCATGGATACCGTCTCGCTGGCCAAGCGCCGCTACACCACCAAAGCCTACGATGCCTCGCGCCGTATTCCCCAGGCCACCGTCGATGCCTTGCTCGAACAACTGCGTCACAGCCCGTCTTCGGTCAACTCGCAGCCGTGGCATTTCATCGTTGCCGACAGCGCCGAAGGCAAGGCCCGCCTGGCCAAGAGCACCACAGAGCGCTTTGCCTACAATTCGCCGAAGATCCTCGATGCCTCGCATGTGATCGTGTTCTGCACCCGCACCGAAATGTCCGAAGCGCACCTGAATGCCGTGCTCGACCAGGAAGCTGCCGATGGCCGCTTCCGCGATGATCAGGCGCGTGCCGGGCAGAACCAGAGCCGCCGGCATTACGTCGACCTGCACCGCTTTGACCAGAAGGACGTGCAGCACTGGATGGAAAAGCAGACCTACCTGGCGCTGGGTACTGCCTTGCTGGGGGCTGCGGCACATGGGCTGGATGCCACGCCGATCGAGGGCTTCGACAGCAAGATTCTCGATGCCGAGCTGGGCTTGCGCGAGCGTGGGTTCACCAGTGTGGTCATTCTCAGCCTGGGCTATCGCAGCGAGACGGACTTCAACGCTGGCTTGAACAAGTCGCGGTTGCCGGCTTCGCAGGTGTTCACCTTCCTGTGAGATTGTCCGGGGCCGCTGTGCGGCCCTTTCGCGACGCAAGGCCGCTCCCACAGCATGGCATCGCCTTCAAGGCTTTCACAGGCCTCATGAACTGGCATATGTCCGGCATATGCCGCATACTTGTCGGCAAACGCCGGAAAGGAGAGCGCCATGCTTGCCGAAGTGCTTCGCGACAACGGTTACCACGAGTACCGGGCGCGCCTGCATGCACTGCTGGAAATCCCCGAACTCGCCAGTGACTTCGAAATCCACACCCGCATCACCCATGGCTTCGCTGCCACCTGGCTGGTGAAACTGACCGAACTCGGCGTGTTCACCCCTGTGGAGCGTGACCAGATCATTCCCCTGCGCACGCTGAAAACCCGCATCGAACGTGACCAGCCACTGACCGTGGAAGAAAGCGACCGGCTGTTCCGCTCGGCCCATATCACCGCCATGGCCGAAGCCGTGTTCGGTGAGGCGGGCAAGGCCAAGCGCTGGCTGTCCAAGCCCAAGGAGCGCTTCTCGGGGCTGACGCCGATGCAGATGCTCACCACCCAGCAGGGCACCACTCAGGTCGAAGAGATGTTGCTGCAGATCGCCGAGGGCTTCGGCCTGTGATTCTGTGGCGTATCAGCGCCTATGCAGACTTGAGCGGAACGGGCGGCTTGCGTGTCAGCGGCCGCTGGCACCAGGCGGGCCGGCCAGTGGTGTATGCCGCCACCAGCCCGGCCGGGGCAATGCTGGAGGTGCTCGTGCACCTGGAGATCGACCCTGAGGATTTCCCCACCACCATGCGGCTGCTGCGTATCGAGTTGCCCGACACCGTTTCGCAAGCGCAGTTGCCCGCCTTGCAGCCTGGCTGGTCGAGCCAGACCGAACTGACCCGGGGCCTGGGCAACCGCTTTCTGGATGAGTGCTCGGCATTGCTGCTGCCGGTGCCGAGCGCGATCATGCCCAGCACCACCAATTACCTGTTCAACCCGCGTCATCCGCAGGCAAACAGTGCCAGGCTCGAGGTCGAGGACTTCACCCCGGACAGCCGGCTGTTCTAGGGCCGCTTCACCAAAGTGCCGCTGATGCCGCTGTCAGCACCCGGCCAAACACTTCGAGCGCCTTGTCCACTTCAGCGTCGTTGCTGAAACGCCCGATGCTCAGCCGCACGCTGTTGCGTGCCTGGCGTTCATCCAGCCCCAGCGCGAGCAGCACATGCGAGGCCGCATTGCTCGCCGAGTTGCAGGCCGAGGTGGTCGACAACGCCAGCTCGCTGGCCAGCGCCGCGCTGTTGAAGCCCTTGCTGTCGATACACAGGTTCAGCGTATGGGGAATGCGCTGGTTGGCGCAGCCGTTGAGGGTGACGCCAGGCAGGGCCAGCAGGCCTTCGCGCAGGCGCCTGGCCAGTTGCTCGAGGCGCAGGTGTTCGCTGTCGCCGGGCTGGCCGGCCAGGGCAAAGGCGCTGCCCATGCCGGCAATCTGGTGGGTCGCCAGGGTGCCGGAGCGCAGGCCTTGCTCATGGCCGCCACCGTGCATCTGCGCACGCATCAGCGTGCGGGCGCGTGGCCCGACGTAGAGCGCACCGATGCCCTTGGGCCCATACACCTTGTGTGCCGAGAACGACATCAGGTCCACGGCCATGGCGCTCAGGTCGATGGCCAGTTTGCCCACCGCCTGCGCCGCATCCACGTGCAGCAGGGCACCGTGGGCACGTACCTGTTCGCCAATCGCGGCAAAGTCGGTGATCGTGCCCAGTTCATTGTTCACCGCCATCAGCGATACCAGGCGGGTGTCGGCGCACAACGCTGCCTGCACCGCCGCAGGCTGAATCAGGCCGGCGGCATCCGGTGCCAGGCGGGTAACGGCCCAGCCCTGGCGCTCCAGTTCGGCCACCGTGTCGAGCACGGCCTTGTGTTCCAGTTGGCTGGTGATCAGGTGCCCGGGCTGGCCGAGGCCCTGGGCAATGCCCTTGAGCGCCAGGTTGTTGGACTCGGTCGCACCTGAGGTCCAGACCAGTGCATCGGCCGGTGCGCCGACGCGTTCGGCCACTTGCTGGCGGGCCTGCTCCACGGCGTGGCGGGCGGCCTGGCCGAAGGCATGTCCACTGGACGCCGGGTTGCCGAAGTTGGCCTGGCTGCCAAGGCAGGCGAGCATGGTTTCGATGACCCGGTCGTCGACCGGAGTGGTGGCGGCGTAATCGAAGTAGAGCGGGGCGCTGGGCATTGGGGCGGGTCCGTTTCTGTCGCCGTGAAATCGGCAATCGTTGGAGCAAGCGTACCCGCTACTTCGGAGATATTTTTCACTTCCAGCGGCTCTATTCTGGAAATGATCAAGAAAAATTTCTATCTATCGAGTTTTTCTTGGAATTTTTTTCTCCGCATCCCGCCATTCTGTTCAGGCTGGTTCCAAGGCCCTCTCTTCCTCGGCCACCACACGTTCGCACAACTCGGTGATCTGCTCGCGCATCCAGCGGTTGGCCGGGTCCTGATCGGTGCTTTCATGCCAGTACAGGTGCGTTTCCAGCGCAGGCACCTCCACCGGCAGTGGCTGGTAACGCAACTGATGACGACGGGCGAAGCGCTCGGGGACGGTCATCGCCATGTCGGTCTGCTGCAACACCTGCGAGGCCATCAGGTAATGCTGCGAGCGCAAGGCAACCTTGCGCTGCACGCCCATCTTGCCCAGGGCCAGGTCGACATAGCCCAGGCCGTTGCGGCGGCTGGAAATATGGATGTGGGTCATGCCCAGGTAATTGTCGAGGGTCAGCTTGCTGTCGGCCAGCGGGTGGCCCTGGCGCAGGGCGCAGACATAGCGGTCTTGCATCAGTTTGACGTGGCGTACCTGCGGGTCGGTGTTCAACGGTGCGTCGATGGCGAAGTCCAGGCGGCCTGCGGCGAGTTCCTTGGTGGTCTCGCGGCGCTTGCACAAAAAGCTTTCGATCAGCACCGCCGGCGCCAGGCGGCGCAAGCGCTGGAAAAGCGGCGGCAGGATCACCGCTTCGGTCAGGTCGGTCATGCTGATGCGGAAGGTCTTGTTGGCCTGTTGCGGGTTGAAGATGCGGCTTTCCTGCACCGAGGTGCGCAGCAGTGCCAGGGCGTTGCGCACCGGGCCGATGATGTTCTGCGCCATGGGCGTGGGCACCATGCCTTGCGCGGTACGCACGAACAGCGGGTCGTTGAAGGTTTCGCGCAGCCGCGAAAGGGCGTTGGACACTGCCGGCTGGGTGATGCCGACGATCTGCCCGGCGCGGGTCAGGTTGGCTTCGGTGTAGATCGCATCGAACACGATGAACAGGTTGAGGTCGACCTTGCTGAGGTTCATGGGCGCCGCTCTTTGTTGGAATTATGGGCCGATCATATATCGGTTATGAATGTTTATACACGCAGAAAATAGACTAGGTGGATGGGGCCATGCTGCTCTAGGCTCTGGCCCATGTACTCCGAACCGTGAAGGTAGCCCAGATGGATTTCGCCTATTCGCCCAAGGTCCAGGCACTGCGTGAGCGCGTCAGCGCGTTCATGGACGCCTATGTCTACCCCGCCGAGGCGGTGTTCGAGCGCCAGGTCGCCGAGGGTGACCGCTGGCAGCCCACCGCGATCATGGAAGAACTCAAGGCCAAGGCCCGCGCTGAAGGGCTGTGGAACCTGTTTCTGCCCGAATCGGAATACGGTGCCGGCCTGAGCAACCTGGAATACGCCCCGCTGGCAGAAATCATGGGCCGTTCGTTGCTCGGTCCGGAGCCGTTCAACTGCTCGGCGCCGGACACCGGCAACATGGAAGTGCTGGTGCGCTATGGCAGCGAAGCGCAGAAGCGCCAGTGGCTGGAGCCGCTGCTGCGTGGCGAGATCCGATCGGCGTTCGCCATGACCGAACCGGACGTGGCCTCCTCGGATGCCACCAACATGGCCGCCACCGCCGTGCGTGACGGTGACCAATGGGTAATCAACGGCCGCAAGTGGTGGACTTCCGGCGCTTGCGACCCGCGCTGCAAGGTAATGATCTTCATGGGCCTGTCCGACCCTGAAGGGCCGCGCCACCAGCAGCACTCGATGGTGCTGGTGCCCACCGATGCACCTGGGGTGAAGATTGTCCGCCCGCTGCCGGTGTTTGGCTATGACGATGCTCCCCATGGCCACGCCGAGGTGCTTTTCGAGAACGTGCGGGTGCCGTATGAGAACGTGATCCTGGGTGAGGGCCGTGGCTTCGAGATTGCCCAGGGGCGCCTTGGCCCCGGCCGTATCCACCACTGCATGCGCTCGATCGGCATGGCCGAGCGCGCGCTGGAACTGATGTGCAAGCGCTCGGTGGAGCGTACCGCCTTCGGCCGGCCATTGGCGCGTCTGGGCGGCAACGTCGACAAGATCGCCGACTCGCGCATGGAGATCGACATGGCCCGGCTGCTGACGTTGAAAGCGGCGTACATGATGGACACAGTCGGCAACAAGGTCGCCCGCAGCGAGATTGCGCAGATCAAAGTAGTGGCGCCGAACGTGGCACTGAAGGTGATCGACCGGGCGATCCAGATTCATGGCGGGGCAGGGGTAAGTGGCGATTTCCCGCTGGCTTACATGTACGCCATGCAGCGCACCTTGCGCCTGGCCGACGGGCCGGATGAAGTGCATCGTGCGGCGATTGGCAAGTATGAGATTGGCAAGTACGTGCCGGCGGAGATGATGCGTAGCGGGCGGTGATTTTGCCCGCCTGTTCCGGCCTCTTCGCGGGCTTGCCCGCTCTCATGGAACTGCACATAACTCATTGAATTAGCAGGGACCCTGTGGGAGCGGCTTTAGCCGCGAACACCGGCGCAGCCGGTGCCATGCACCGCGTTGGATTCTTCGCGGCTAAAGCCGCTCCCACAGGGTACGAGGATCGCTTGCGAGTTCAGTATTCTGTGCGACAGCGCAGCCCAAAGGGCTGGGCAATCTCCCACAGGTACTGTGCCGCCTCCAAGCTGTGCGCAATACCAGTGGAGCGGGCAAGCCCGCGAAGAGGCCCTTGAAGGCTCACTGGTTCCTCTGGATGGTCAGACCCGCATCTGCGGGTCTTCCTCCTTCTCGCTGACTGTGCGATCGGCATTTGAAGGCTGTCTGGATTGAGCACCCTTGAATTCCCGCTTCTCCCCCCGCGTCTTGACCAGCGAAACCACCACCCCACCCAGCAACAACCCGAACGTCACCCCCAACGAAAGCAACGCTGGCACCTTGCCCACCATGCCGTGGTAGAAGATCTTGCAGCCAATGAAGATCAGCACCAGCGCGAGCGCGTACTTGAGGTAAACGAACCGGTGCATCAGCGCCGCCAGCGCAAAATACAGCGAGCGCAAGCCGAGGATGGCGAAGATGTTCGAGGTATAGACGATGAACGGGTCCTGGGTGATGGCGAAGATTGCCGGGACGCTGTCGACGGCGAATACCAGGTCGGCCAGTTCGATCAGCACCAGCGCCATGAACAGCGGGGTGGCATGGCGTAGCGCCTTGTGCTGCCCGGGCGGGGTCTGCTGCACGAAGAAGTGCGAACCGTGGATCTGCTCGGTGACCCGCATGTGCCGGCGCACGAACTTCAGGATCGGGTTGTTGGCCAGGTCGGGGCGGCTGTCCTCCTTCGACAGCGCCATCTTCACCCCGGTAAACAGCAGGAAGGCACCGAAGATATACAATACCCAGGCGAAGTTCTGCACCAGCGCCGCGCCCACGCCGATCATGATCGCCCGCAGGAATACCACCCCGAGGATGCCCCAGAACAGCACGCGGTGCTGGTAGCGGCGGGGGATGGCGAAATAGCTGAAGATCATCGCCATGACGAACACATTGTCCATCGACAGCGACTGCTCGACCAGGAAGCCGGTGTAGAACTCCAGCGCCGACTGCGCGCCCAACTGGTACCAGACCCCGGCGCCGAACAGCACGCCGACGCTGAAATAGCCCGAATACAGCAGCAGGCTCTCGCGCATTTCGATTTCCCGGTCGTGGCGGTGCAGCACGCCCAGGTCGAGTACCAGCAAACCGATGACGATGGCCATGAACACCAGCCACAACCAGGTGCTGGTACCGAGGAACGGGGTGGTGAGGAATGTCTGTAGAGCTGTCATGAGCCCCTCCTTCAATGTCGACGTTGCATGGCAACAGTGATCCGACATGGCGGCCTGGCAGCCGTCAGAGGGGCCCGGTATCACATGGGCTTGAGCCTAGACCCGTTTGCCGGTGATGCCGAACGGGGAGCTGTTACATTTCTTTGCCAGGGCGCTGTGTAGGAGCGGCCTTGTGTCGCGAACGGGGTGCGCAGCGCCCCCACGGTCTTGGCATCGCCACAGAATTGCCGGGGCCGCTTTGCGGCCCTTTCGCGACACAAGGCCGCTCCTACACCAGTCAGGCCAGAGCAGGCCTATCGTTCAATAAACCCACACTTCCACCCGGCGATTACGCAGTCGCCCTTGCTCCAGTTCGTTCCCTGCCACTGGCAGTTCATCTCCCATCCCCGTCACCTCCAGCACCTCCACGCCATCGCGCGCCAGCTCACGGCGCACCGCCTGGGCCCGCAGGCGGGAGAGCAGGGCGGCGCGGCCGGGTGTCTCCTTGGGGTCGCCAAAGCCCACCAGCACCGCCTTGCGCCGCAACTTGCCCGCTTGGCGCAGGTAGTCGGCCACCCGCTGCACATCGCGCAGGGCCTTGTTGTCGAGGCTGGCGCTGCCTTCCTGGAAGCGGAAGTTCACGCTCAGCCGCTGCGCCTGCTGGGCCAGGGTGCGATAGCGCGGCGGCATGTCGGCCTGGGGGGCTACAGGTTGGGCCTCGATCTGCTGCGCAACGAAACCCTGCTGGGCGACGATCGCCTGGCCCGCCGGGCTCTGAGCGAAATCGGCCAGGGCCTTGGCCTGGGGCTTGGGGTTGGCCGGCAGGTAGAAGTACAGGCGCCGCGATAGCGGGTAATCCTCGCTGGCCACCAGTGCACGCTCCGGCAGCATGGCCGGCGCGTCACCTTCGGCCACCGCCAGCACCTTGGCCCCATGCACCGCCGCCAGGCTGCTGAAACCGATGGCCTGGCGGTCGGTGCTCACTCGCGCGGCCAGCTCGTCGCTGGACTCGAAGCGTTGGGCCTTGGGCGAAAGCTCGCCGTGCTGAGGCTCCAGCACCAGTGCCTTGAAGGTCTCAAAGGTACCGGAGCGGTCGTCACGGGCGTACAGGTGGATGGCCCCGCCGGCAACACCCAATTGTTCCCAGCGCTGGATCTGCCCGGCAAAGATCTGTGCCAGTTGCCCCGTGGTGAGTTGTGGCAGCGGGTTGTCGGGGTGAACGATGACGGCGACTCCATCCAGGCCGATGACCTGTTCGGCGGCAGCGGCGCGCAGGTCGCCCAAAGCCTGCAGTTGGCTTGCTTCGTTGTCGTTGATCGGCCGCGATGCGGCGGCCAGGTCGGCCTCGCCATGGCCCAGGGCGACGAAGCCGGTGCTGGAACCGTGTGCGGCGATGTCGATGCGCAAAGGCTGGCCACGCGTATCGCGAGCGGTGATGACAGTCTCGTTGGCCAGCGTGCCCGGGTATTGTTCGATGGCGGTAGCTTGCTGCGCGCGCAATTGCCCTTGCACCAGCGCTGGCAGCAAGGCCGCGCCGATGGTGTTGGAGCCTTGCACGCGCAGGTGAGCGGGCTCGGCCAGGGTCGCCAGCGGCAGCAGGGTGAGCAGCAAGACAAGCAGGCGGGGCATGCCGGAAGGCCTATGGCATAGAGATGGCCGGCAGATTACGACAGTGGCGTGATGATAATGTGACAGTCCATATGGGGCAGTGGGCTTTGCCTGATGCTTGTAAGTTCGCGTCAATGGGGCTGCTGTGCAGCCCATCGCCGGCAAGCCAGCTCCCACAGGGGCCTTGCCAATCCTGAAACCTGCGCTGTAACTGTGGGAGCTGGCCTGCCGGCGAAAGGGCCGCAAAGCGGCCCCAGCGGTATCAATGCGCCCCGGCAGACTTGCTCAGGTCACTTTCTGCCCACTCGGTATAGATGCACGCATCCGCCACCGCCCAGCGCACCTTCACGGTATCCCCCGGCTGCATCGGCATGCCCGCCGCCGACAAAGCCTTGACCGTCAGCTCGGTACCGCCCGCGGTCACCACATGGCAGGTCTGGCTCTCGCCCAGGAACAGCACTTCGCCAACCTTGGCGCTGACCTCGTTCCAGCCCGCCGGCAGCGGCTCGCGCGCGGCCTGTTCGGCGGTCAGGGCCAGGGCCTTTTCCGGGCGCACCATGATCAGTGCATCCTGCGAGGCGGCCAGGCCCGGGGTCAGGCGGATGGCTACCGGCTGGCCCTCGAAGCTGCCCGCGCCATTGCTGCTGGCCTTGATCCGCAGGAAGTTGGAGTTGCCCAGGAACGACGCGACGAAGGCATTCGGCGGGTTCTGGTACAGGTCGTAACCGGTGCCCAGGCCGACGATCTTGCCATGGCTGAAGATGGCGATGCGCTGGGACAGGCGCATGGCTTCTTCCTGGTCGTGGGTAACGTAGACGATGGTGATGCCCAGGCGCCGGTGCAACTGGCGCAGTTCATCCTGCAGGTCTTCGCGCAGTTTCTTGTCCAGCGCGCCGAGCGGTTCGTCCATCAGCAGGATGCGCGGTTCGTACACCAGCGCCCGGGCGATCGCCACGCGCTGCTGCTGGCCACCGGACATCTGCGACGGCTTGCGGTGGGCGAACTTTTCCAGCTGCACCAGCTTGAGCATGGCGTCGACGCGCTTGCTGGTTTCGCTGGCGCCGAGCTTGCGAATGGCCAGCGGAAAGCCGATGTTGTCGCGCACGTTCAGGTGCGGGAACAGCGAATAGCGCTGGAACACCATGCCAATGTCACGCTTGTGTGGCGGCACGTTGACCAGTGACTGGCCATCGACCAGGATCTCGCCGCTGCTCGGTGTTTCGAAGCCGGCCAGCATCGACAGGGTGGTGGACTTGCCCGAGCCGCTGGAGCCGAGGAAGGTCAGGAACTCGCCGTCCTGGATTTCCAGGTCGAGGTTGTCCACGGCGGTGAAGTCGCCGTAGTGCTTGTTCAGGCCGCGCAGGCTGACCAGGGTCTTGCCGTGCGCGTTGTCTTTGATCACTGCACTCATTGTTGTTTTCTCCGCGCGCTCAGGCGTTGGCTTCGGTGCGCCGGCGCAAGGCGGCGGCAATGAACATGACAAGCAGCGACAGGCCGATCAGCAGGGTCGAGGCCACGGCGATGACCGGGCTGAGGTCCTGGCGCAGGGTGGTCCACATCTTCACCGGCAGGGTCTGCAGGTCGGGGCTGGCCATCATCACGCTCAGCACCACTTCATCCCACGACACCAGGAAGGCGAACAGGCCGCCGGCGATCATCCCCGGGCGAATGGCCGGGAAGGTCACCTTGAAGATCGCCTGCAGGCGCGAGGCGCCGCAGATTACCGCGGCATCCTCGATCGACTGGTCGAACAGCTTCAGCGAGTTGATGATCGAGATGATGGTGAAGGGCAGGGCGACGATTACGTGGCTGACCACGAAGGCGAACAGCGTGCCGGTGTAGCCGAGCTTGAGGAACAGCGCGTACACCGCCACGGCAATGATCACCAGCGGCACGATCATCGGCATGGTGAACAGCCCGTACAGCAGCTCGCGGCCGGGGAAGCGGCCACGCACCAGGGCGAACGCGGTGGGCAGGCCGAGCAGCACGGCGGCGATGGTGGTCAGCACGGCCACCTTCAGGCTGGCCAGCGCGGCGTCCATCCACTCCGGGTTGGAGAAGAACTGGCCGTACCACTTGAAGGTCCAGCCCGGTGGCGGGAACACCAGCCACTGCGACGAGCCGAACGACAGCAACACGATGAACACCACCGGCAGCAGCAGGAAGGCCGCGATGACCCCGGTGGTCAGGTACAGGCCCGTACGCAGCGGGCGGCCCATGGCATTGGGAGACAGGAGCATGGCGGTTTACCTCGCGTTGCCAACCGGGGATTCCGGCTGCAGCTTCAGGTACAGGTAGAAGAGCACCAGGGTGATCACCACCAGCAGTGCGGCGGCGGCGCTGGCCAGGCCCCAGTTGAGGAACGACTGCACCTGCTGAATGATGAATTCGGGCAGCATCATGTTCTGCGCACCGCCCAGCAGGGCCGGGGTGACGTAGTAACCGAGCGACATCACGAATACCATCAGTGCCCCGGAGAACAGCCCCGAGCGGCACAGCGGCAGGAACACCTTCCAGAAATTGGTCCACGGGCTGGCGCCGCAGATCGAACCGGCCTGCAGCACCATCGGGTCGATGGCGTGCATGGTCGCCTGCAGCGGCAGCACGATGAACGGGATCATGATGTAGCTCATGCCGATCACCACGCCGGTCAGGTTGTGCACCATTTCCAGCGGGGCATCGATGATGCCCATGGCCATCAACGCCTTGTTGATCACCCCCGAGCTCTGCAGCAGCACCAGCCACGAGTAGGTGCGCGCCAGCAGGCTGGTCCACATCGACAGCAGCACGATGTTCAGCAACCAGCGGCCCCAGCCCTTGGGCACCAGGGTAATTGCCCAGGCCAGGGGGAAGCCCAGCAGCACGCTGATCAGGGTGACCACGCCGGCCACCGAGAAGGTGTTGAACAGCACCCGCGCATAAGCCGAGTTGGCGAACAGCTGCTCGTAGTTGCCCAGGCCCGGCGTTGGCTCCAGCACCCCGCGCAGCAACAGGCCGGCCAGCGGGGCAAAGAAGAACAGGCCAAGGAACAGCAGCGCCGGCAGCAAATTGCGGCTGCCTTTCCAGCGCTGGCTCAGGCTGACGCGACGGGGGGCCGTTCCCGGGGCGCCGGTGCCCGTGGGGGCACCTTGCGCGTTATGCAGGGCGTTGATGGCGACTTTCATTTGACCAACCACTCATTCCAGCGGGCTGCGATGGCCTGGCCGTTCTTGGCCCAGTAGGCGAAGTCGAGGGTGACCTGGTCCTGGGCGTAGGCGGTCGGCAGGTTCTGCGCGAGGTCTTTGTCCAGCTTGGCCACGCTTTCGACGTTCACCGGCGCGTAGGCAGTCTTGTTGGCGAACTCGGCCTGGCCTTCGGCGCTGCTGGCGTTGGCCAGGAACTTCATGGCGGCGTCCTTGTTCTTGGCACCTTTGGGGATGACCAGGAAGTCGGCCATGACCAGGTTCTGCTTCCAGCTCACGCCCACCGGTGCACCGTCTTGCTGCAGGGCATAGACGCGGCCGTTCCAGAACTGGCCGAGCGAGGCTTCACCCGAGGCCAGCAGTTGCTGCGACTGGGCGCCGCCGCCCCACCAGACGATGTCTTTCTTGATGGTGTCGAGCTTCTTGAAGGCGCGGTCCAGGTCCAGCGGGTACAGCTTGTCGGGGGCTACGCCGTCGGCCAGCAGGGCCAATTCCAGTACGCCTGGGCTGGGCCATTTGTACAGGGCGCGCTTGCCGGGGTAGGTCTTGGTATCGAACAGTGCGGTCCAGTCCACCGGTTTGTTGGCACCGAGCTTGCCTTCGTTGTAGCCGAGCACGAAGGAGAAGAAGAACGAGCCGACGCCATGGTCGGAGACGAAGCGCGGGTCGATCTTGTCGCGCTTGATCTGGGTGAAATCGAGGGGTTCGAGCAGGCCTTCGCTGGCGGCACGCAGGGCAAAGTCGGCCTCGACGTCGACCACGTCCCACTGCACGTTGCCGCTCTCGACCATGGCCTTGAGCTTGCCGTAGTCGGTAGGGCCGTCCTGGACGACCTTGATATCGGTGGCTTTGGTGAAGGGTGCGGCCCACGCTTCTTTCTGGGCGTCCTGGGTGGTACCGCCCCAGCTGACGAAGTTCAGGCTGTCGGCGGCCTGGGCAGCCTGACATGCCAGGGTCAGCAGGCTGGCGGACAGCACTGCGGTTACACGTTTGCTCAACAGCATGGTTACGCCCTCGTTGCTTTTGTTATTCGAGGCGGGGCTTGTGGTGCGCCCGCCAACAGTGTTCGGGGAGCAGCTAAAACAAAGTGTCTTGTGGCCGTTTTTGATTGTAGGTGCCGGCCTGCAGATTCAAGGTCTACGGGATATCATATTATGGTATTCCAAACTTTTGGCAAGAGGCATGAGGCTACCGGCCATCACTCCATCCTCAGGTCTGGGCACATTGCTTATCGGGGCGATCGATTCGAACAGGGGTCTAAAAGCTTGCGCGGTCTGTGTGGGAGGGGGCGAGCCCGCGAACACGGGCGAAGCCCGTGCCATGCACCGCGGTGTCTGCCTCGCGGGCTCGCCCGCTCCCACAGGGTCCGTATATCAACCTGTAATCCCGGGCTCGAAGGGGATGCTTTGCACGACCTCCAGCTCATACCCCGCCAGCCCCGCATATTTCAGCGGTGGGCCCAGGTGGCGCAGCTTGCCCACGCCCAGGTCCTGCAGGATCTGCGCGCCTGTACCCACCTCCGAGTACACCTTCGATTGCCCACGCTGGTAAGGCCGCACCGGCTGGGTCAGCTGCGGCACGCGTTCCAGCAGCGCCTGCGAGGACTCATGGTTGGCCAGGACCACCACCACGCCGGCGCCTTCCTCGGCCACTTTCTGCAGCGCCGCCCACAGCGTCCAGTTGGCAGGGCCGGCGTATTCGGCGCCGACCAGGTCGCGCAGCGGGTCGATCACGTGCACTCGCACCAGGGTCGGCTGCTCGCGGCGGATATCGCCCATGACCATGGCCATGTGTACGCCACCTTCGATGCGGTCTTCGTAGGTGACCAGGCGGAAGGTGCCGTGCACGGTCGGCAGTTCGCGTTCGCCGATGCGCTTGATGGTCTGCTCGGTACTCAGGCGGTAGTGGATGAGGTCGGCGATGGTGCCTATCTTGATGCCGTGCCGGGCAGCGAACACCTCCAGGTCCGGGCGGCGGGCCATGGTGCCGTCATCGTTGAGTACTTCGACGATAACCGACGCCGGGGTGAACCCGGCCAGGCGCGCCAGGTCGCAGCCGGCTTCGGTGTGGCCGGCGCGTGTCAGCACGCCGCCTTCGCGGGCGCGCAGGGGGAAGATGTGGCCGGGTTGCACCAGGTCTTCGGGGCGGGCGTCGGGGGCCATGGCCGCCGCCACGGTACGCGCCCGGTCGGCAGCGGAAATACCGGTGGTAACGCCCGTGGCCGCCTCGATCGACACGGTGAAGGCGGTGCTGAACACGCTGCCGTTGGCCGGCACCATCTGCTCCAGGCCCAGGCGTTGGCAGTGATCGTCGGTCAGGGTCAGACAGATCAGCCCGCGCGCTTCACGGGCCATGAAGTTGATGGCCTGGGCGTCGCAACGCTCGGCGGCGATCAGCAGGTCGCCTTCGTTTTCCCGGTCCTCGTCATCCACCAGCAGGACCATCTTGCCTTGCCGGTAGTCCTCGAGAAGTTCTTCGATGGTGTTGAAAGCCATGTTGCACGCTCACTGTGGTGGGGTGATTATTATGGTATACCATCATACACAAATATCGCCGTAACAGGAGAGCAACGCATGAAGGCCTATTGGATTGCCCATGTGGACGTGACCGACCCCGAGCAATACCAGCAGTACACCCAGCGCGCCCCGGCTGCCTTCAAGGCATTCGGCGGCCGTTTCCTGGCCCGTGGCGGGCGTAGCGAGGCAATGGAAGGGCGGCCTACCCCTCAGCGTAGCGTGGTGATCGAGTTCGATTCGTACGAGCAGGCGCTGGCGTGTTACCGGTCCGAGCTGTACCAGGAGGCGTGCAGCCATCGCCAGGGGGTGGCGAAGGCTGAGGTGATCATCGTCGAAGGGTTCGAGCCCTGAATAATGGCTGCTGGCCCTATCGCCGGCAAGCCAGCTCCCACAGGTACTGCACAGTATCTGAAACCTGTGCAGTACCTGTGGGAGCTGGCTTGCCGGCGATAGGGCCATTACTGTCGAAGCAGAAACTCAAGGCATGCCAGGCAATTCATGCGGCCGCAGGTCGAACACCAGCACCTCGGCATCCACCCCATTGCCCAGCTCCAGCACCTGTTCCTGCCTCACCCGCACCCCATCCCCTTCATTCAGCACTTGCCCATTGAGCTCGATGCTGCCCCGGGCCACATGCACATAGGCATGGCGGTTTTCCGGCAAGGTCAGGGTGGCACGCTCGTCACCGTCGAACAGGCCGGCATACACCCGCGCATTCTGCCGTACCTGCAATGACCCCTCGGCGCCATCCGGCGAGATGATCAGGCGCAGCTTGCCGCGCTTTTCCTCGGCACTGAAATGCTGTTGCTGGTAACGCGGCGTTGCGCCTTGCACGTTCGGTACGATCCAGATCTGCAGGAAGTGCACCGGCTGCACCTGGCTGTGGTTGAACTCGCTGTGGGCCACGCCGTGGCCAGCGCTCATCAGTTGCACATCGCCCGGGCGGATCACCGAGCCGGTGCCCAGCGTGTCCTTGTGCTCCAGCGCGCCTTCCAGCACGTAGGAGAAAATCTCCATGTCGCGGTGCGGGTGCTGGCCAAAGCCCTTGCCGGGGATGACGCGGTCGTCGTTGAACACCAGCAGGTCCGAGAACCCTTGCTCGTCCAGGTTGCGGTAGTGGCCGAAAGAGAAGGTGTGGAACGATTTCAGCCAGCCATGAAAGGCCAGGCCGCGGTCTTTGGCGTTACGGACGGTGAGCATGGTGATTCTCCTTGAATGCCGGGGCCGGAAGGGCTGCCGTGCTGTCTATGGAGATAACTTTACTGTCACCTATTTCTTTAAAAAATAGTGTCTGGAAGGAATTACTGTCTTGTGATGCGTGACAGTTGCCCCAGGTTTTTGTAGGGCAATTCTGAGTTTTCCGCCGCTCGGTCTCTTTCTGTTTTGCCGGTGATAGCGTCGGGATTTCCATACAGGGAGTTGCTCATGACACGCATATCGATACATGGCAAAGGACAGGCACTCGATGGAGACCTCACCACCACCGGGGCGGTCTGCATAGCCAGCAGTACCAATTATCGGGGGAACGACCAGCGTGCTCTGCGCCTGGGGGACACCACGACAGAGTGCCCGGAATGCAAGAAGCCCGGGGTAATCGTTGATGGGCTGCCTTTCTTCAACATCGAAGGAAAACCAGCTGTGGTAGACGGGGCGCTGGTCAAGTGTGGCTGTCCAGAGGGCAATAACCGGGTCATTGCAAGGTCTGCGGTTCACTCTGCGGGTGGCCGTGCAACTCAGACAGCGCCATCGTCGCCTACCACCCGGAGTTCGCCTTCCTCACCGGAGCAGACCCCAGCCCAGGCTTTCAGCGCTTTTGAACGCGACTCAATGGCAATATTGGAGCCGGGTTTCCATATCGTGCAGCGCAGCATGTCATTCGAGCAGGTGCTGCAAAGCCTGGGCGCAACAAATAACCTGCTGCCTGTCTCGCTGCTGCAACGTCTGAATCCGACCTTTCCCGAAGGGTTCAAGGCGGGCGAGATTTTTGTCCTCGGCAGCCCGAGTAGTGGCTATGCCTGCAGCTTTGAGGAGAACCAGCTGATCATGGTGGCAGAGAGGGCGCGGGAGTCGCTATCGATTCTCTCCCATGAAGAAGCCAACTTCATGATGGAACACATCGGCGAGATTGCTGGAGTGCTCAATGGGGCGAGCCAGTCGATGGGCGTGGGCAAGGACATGCTCGAACGAGGGTTGGGGCAGGTCAAGGATACGTTGAAGGGAATCGAGGCTCTGCATCAACGAGAGTTCGCGGTATATGGCCATTTGAACAGCCCGAGTTTCTTTGCTGCGCGTAGGGAGCTTTATCAGCAACTCGGGGCGCAACTGCGGATCGGTTTTTTGAACAAGGCATTAAATCTGGGCAGTCATGACACCTTGCGCCGAGACCTCGGCATCTCCACGAAAAGCGTTGTACATCACTGGAAGAAGGCAGGTGCGCCGGGGCAGATACCTGGGTATGCAACGCATCTGGACGAAGTGGCGAAGACTTCACAGTATCTCAAGTATGGAGGCTGGATCGGGATCGGGCTTGGCGGTGGCTCCTCTTATCTGAAGGTTCATGAAACTTGCCGCGCAGGTGAGACCGAAGAATGCAAGAAAATCCGATTCACAGAGACCGGGAGCTTCTCGGGTGGGTTAGCCGGGGGAATGGCAGGCGCAAAACTGGCGGCTGATGCATCCCAACTGGTTTGTGCATTTGGCATATACGGCAAAGTGGCTTGCGGAATTTTGTTGGTTGGCAGTGCTTCATTTGCTTTGAGCAAAATGGGCGAAGGTCTTGGAGAGACGACAGGTGAGTTACTGTTCGAGAAACTCTATGACTGAGTTCACAGCGTGGCCTATCAACTTGCGGCTTGCATTTCTATTGGCGCCCTTTGTCATCGGGGCTGTCGGACTTGGAGTTCACTACCGTTTAACGATGGGGAGGCGCTTTGAGGAGCTTTGCTCGGCGTTTCAGAACAGCCCGGGCCTGAAAGAAGATCTGAAATATTGGACCACGATATCGATCCGAACGAGGGCAATGATTGTTTCAGGCGTTATGCTGGGAGCAGTTTTCCCTGTGCTGGTTGTTCGTAGAGGGCTGTTGAATGCTGAAGACTGTCGGAACTGTCCTATCCCTCTCAAGCGGCGCCTGCAAATCTCCTTTTGGTGTAATGCTGTTGCATGCACATGGGTAATTGCAGCCTGGACCATCATTGAACTCGGCAAATAATAGCCATAAAGAGACCCGTCGGTCTCTTATTTGAAGTAATGAACTGCTCGATTGGAACAACCGTGGAAAGTGGAACTGCATTCGGGCCAAACCCAAGTGGCCCAGGGTCGATATCTACATCGGCGCGGACGGTGCCATAGATAGCCGCACCGATGGCAGATTCATTGAAGCCTGCGGGCCATTTCCGCCATAGAAGCAAAAGACCCGCCTAGGCGGGTCTTCTGGTCTTCGATTTACTGCAGGTGCACTTTAAGTTCGGTGCCCGCCTGGCGCATCGCCGCCTTTACCGCCGGCACCTGGCTCAGCGGGTTGAGCAAGCCATAGTCATGAATCATCCCGTTGTACCGTACCGAGGTCACAGTCACGCCAGCGGCATTCAGCTTGCGGGCATACGCCTCACCTTCATCGCGCAGCACGTCGAACTCGGCCGTCTGCACCAATGCCGGCGGCAGGCCCTTGAGTTGCTCAGTGCTGGCCCGCAGCGGTGAGGCGTAGATCTGTTCCCGTGCCTTGGCATCGGTGGTGTAGTTGTCCCAGAACCATTTCATCATCCCGGTGGTAAGGAAATGCCCCTCGGCAAACTGCTTGTACGACGCAGTTTCGAAGCTGGCATCGGTCACCGGCCACAGCAGCAGCTGGAAACGCAGGGCCGGGGTGCCGGCCTCTTTGGCTTTCAACGCCACTACTGCCGCCATGTTGCCGCCGACGCTGTTGCCGGCCACGGCCAGGCGCTTGCCGTCCACGCCAATTTCCTTGCCATGCTCGGCCACCCAGCGGGTGGCGGCGTAGGCCTGGTTGATCGCCGTCGGGTAGTGCGCTTCCGGCGATGGGGTGTAGTCGACGTAGACCGCCACTGCGCCAGAGCCAACCACCAGGTCGCGGATCAGCCGCTGGTGGGTCGGGAAATCGCCGAGCACCCAGCCGCCACCGTGGAAGAACATGAACACCGGCAGGTCACCCTTCACGTTGGCCGGGCGAACCACTTGCAGTTTGATCGACTCGCCGTTGGCCTGGATGGTGCGTTCCTTCACCTCGATACCCGAGAGTTCGACCTTTACCGAGGCCTGGGCACCGGTCAGCACCGCGCGGGCGTCTTTCGGGCTGAGCTGCTCCAGTGGCTTGCCGCCGCCTTGTTCCAGGGCTTCGAGGAAGGCCTGGGTGTGCTGTTCGATACCCGGGCTGCCAGCGGCGAAGGCGCTGGAAACGGACAGGGCCAGAAGGGAAGCGGTAAGGGTTTTGTGGACAATGTTCATGAGCGAATCCTTTTCTGTTGAATGTTGGTAATGGGCGTCTTGCCTGGCCTTCAGGGCCATCGCTGCGACTTGTGCGTAGATTAGGGAGATGCGCTGATGGGAAAAAGCCGCTATAAAGCGTTTGACTGTCACCAAGAGCGAGACAATGAACCCTTACGAAGATATGCGCATCTTTGCCCAGGTCATGGAGGCTGGCAGTTTCACCGCTGCGGCCGACCGCCTGGGGATGTCCAAGCAATCGGTCAGCCGGCGCCTGATGCAGCTGGAGGAGCGCCTGGGCGTGCGCCTGCTCAATCGCTCCACCCGGCGCCTGGACGCCACGCCGCTGGGCCAGCACTACTACCAGTCGGCGCTGCGCCTGCTCGGCGAAGTGCAGCAGGTGGAGCACGACATCAGCGGCCAGGCCCAGGCCTTGCGTGGCACCTTGCGCCTGAGTGCGCCGCTGTCGTTCGCCATGGCGCACCTGGGCTGCCTGCTGACCGAGTTTCTGCAGTTGCACCCGCAGGTGGATGTGGAAGTGGACTTGAGCGACCGCGCTGTTGACCTGATCGGCGAGGGCTATGACCTGGCGCTACGGATTGGTGCGCTGGAGGACTCCAGCCTGATTGCGCGGCGCATTGCCAGTGTCGAGCGGGTGTATTGCGCGAGCCCGGCGTATCTGGAAGCGCGGGGCGTGCCGGCCAGACCGGAGCAGTTGGCTGGGCATGATTGTCTGCCATATGGGCATTCGCGGCAGGTGCAGTGGCAGTTCAGCCAGGGCGGCAAGGCACAGGCGATCCAGGTGGCCGGGCGGATGCGGGCGAACAATGGCGAGCTGCTAAGGGATGCGGCGATTGCCGGGATGGGGGTGACTTATCTGCCAACCTTCATCGTGGGCCAGGCACTGGCGGATGGGCGACTGGTGACGGTGCTGGATGAGTGGCGACCGCCGGCGCTGCAGCTGTCGGCGGTGTACCCGCAGCACCGACAGGTGGCGCGGCCGGTGCAGGGTTTTGTGAACTTCCTGCGCGAGCGGTTGGAGCAGCTCTGACCTTCGGTATTAGAGTGGGCGTCTTCGCGGGTAAAGTTCCGCATCGGGCTCGGCATTCCCTGCCGCGAAGCGCCGCCCGGTCTCACAGACGCTGCAAAACCGCCGGCCTGATCTCACCTCACTCATACCCCTGCGCCCCGGCAATATGCCGCCCGGCCACATAGCCAAAGGTCAATGCCGGCCCCAGGTTGATGCCACCCGACGGATACCAGCCGCCAAACACGCTGGCCATATCGGTACCCGCCGCATACAGGCCAGCAATCGGCTGCCCAGCCTCATCCAGCACCCGGGCATTGCCGTCGGTGCGCAGCCCGGCAAAGGTGCCAAAGCAGCCGGGCTGCACCTTCACCGCATAGAACGGCCCCTGCTCGATGGGTGCCACGCAAGGGTTTGGCCCCTTGTGCTGCGGGTCACCCTGCTTGCGGTTGAACGGTGTGGAACCACGACCGAACGCTGGGTCCTGGCCGTTGCGGGCATGGTTGTTGAAATCGCTGACCGTGGCGCGCAGCCCTACCGGGTCGATGCCGCAGGCCTCGGCCAGCTGCTCAAGGGTGACACCCCGCTTGAGATAGCCGCTGCGCACGTGCGGCCACACCGGCAGTGGCTTCGGGCGGGCGTGGCCCAGGCCGTAGCGGCGCAGGAAGCGGTGGTCACAAACCAGCCACGAACACACCTCTTCGCCCTGCGGCACCGCCGCGACCATCGCTGACACATAGTCGTAATAGCCATGCGCTTCGTTGACGAAACGCTTGCCGTCGGCCAGCACGCCGATGATGCCCGGTTTGCCGCGTTCGATGATGTGCGGGAAGTGGCCGACACTGCCGTCGCGGTGCGGCACTCGCGAAACCGGCGCCCAGGCCACCGGCGACTTCAGGTCGGTGGCGACCACACCGCCGGCCGATTCGCCCAAGCGCAGGCCGTCGCCCGAACAACCCTTGGGGGGCAGGGCCAGGTTGTCGTGGCCGCTGGCATCGCGCGGGAACAGTTGCCGGCGGCGGGCGTTGTCGTTGGGGAAACCACCCGCCGCGAGCACCACGGCCTTGGCACGGATCAGTTGCTCGCCCTGCGGTGTAGCCACCAGCGCCCCCCGCACCTGGCCATCCTCGACCAGCAGGCGTTTGGCCGGTGCCGACTCCTGCAGGCGCACGCCCAGGTCCTGCGCCGACCTGGCCAGGCGGGCCACCAGCGCCACGCCGTTGACCAGGTGCATCGCCCGGCCATACCGGGCCAGGTGGTAAAGGTGGCGGCCAAAGCGTTTGCACACGTGCAGCAAGGCCTTGGGCGAGCGGGTCATGTTGAGGAACGCGGCAAGGTCGGCACCCGCCATTATCGGCATGCCCATGAATGAGGTTTCGCGCATGGTCTTGCGCAGGCGTGGCAGCAGCGCACCCACCTCGCGGGCGTCATAGGGCGCGGCAATCACCTGGTGCCCGCCCTGGGCCGCGCCCGGTGTGTCGCCATGCATGTCGGGGATGCCGTTGCCGTCGGCAAACTGCAGCGCTGTGTGCTTTTCGAAAAACGCCACCATGTGCGGGCAGGCTTCGAGGAAGGCGTCGACGCGTTCGGCGTTGTAATACGCCCCCAGTTCATTGCGCAGGTAGGTACGCGGCTGCTCGATGTCTTCCTCGATGCCGGCCCGGCGTGCCAGCGGGTTGCGCGGGACCCAGGCCCAGCCGCCGGACCAGGCGGTGGCGCCGCCGAACACTGGCTCCTTCTCCACCACGATCACCTTCTGCCCATGCCAGGCAGCCGTCACGGCCGCAGCCAGCCCGGCGGCACCAGAACCTATGACCAGTACATCGCATTCGGTTTCGTAGGGAGCGGAAGGCATTGCGGGATTCCTGTGTTGTTATTGGAACAAGGTTCCACATTCTTATTGGCAGCGAACCGGCCCGCAAGGGTGTGGCGGCCCTGCCGGGCAAGTAATGGGCGATAACCGGACAGTTCGTGTCGCGCTGGCTGCAGCGGCTATCGGCGGTATGGAATCATCTTCTAGAATTCGCAAAAATTTCAGGGACCTGTGTCATGGCTGGTAGTCAGATCGAACGCGCCTTCAGTCTTGTAGAAAGCCTTACCGGTGAACCGCAGGGGCTGCCGTTGCAAACCCTGGCCGAGCGCCTGGACATCCCCAAGAGCGCCACCCATCGCATGCTCACCGAGCTGGTGCGGCTGGGCTATGTGCGGCAGAACCGGGACAACAGCCGCTACCAGCTGTCGGCCAAGCTGGTGGCGCTGGGCTTCCGTTACCTTGCCAGCAGCGGTGCTGACATCATCCAGCCGATTCTCGACCGCCTGGCCCAGGACAGCGGCGAACTGGTGCGCCTTGGCGTGATAGACGGTGCCCGCCAGACCTGGATCGCCAAGTCCCAGGGCGCCCGCTCCGGGCTGCGCTACGACCCGGACATGGGCCGCGACGCACCGCTGTTCTATACCGCGTCCGGGCATGCCTGGCTGGCCAGCCTGGACGATGAGCAGGCGCTGCAGATGGTATTGCGCCAGGGCATTGCCGACCCGGCGCAGTTCGGCCCGAATGCGCCGCGCTCCACCGACGAGTTGCTCACCTACCTGCGCCGCGCCCGCGAGCGCGGTTATGCCTGGGTCGAGGAAACCTCGGCCATCGGCACCTCGGCCCTGGCTGCAGTGGTGCGCCGCCCGCAAAGTGACGAGGTGATCGGTGTGCTTAGCATCGCCGGGCCCAGTGCGCGCCTGGCGCAAAGCCGCCTGGCAGAACTGGCGCCGCTGTTGCTGGCGGCGGCAGAGGAACTGTCGGCGGCCAGCCGGGCCAGTGAGTTGTTCGCCTGAAGGTGCATTTCCGGTCGATTACCGCACACTCTGTTCTACAGCTTCTTCTGAAAAGCTGAACCTGGTTCTAAATTGTTTAATGTGGATTGTGGAATTGGATTCCGGAATCTGCGTGACAACAATGACAAGAGGACAGGCTGTTGAACGCACCCCTTCGTATTGCCTTGATCGGCGCCGGCAGCATGGGCCGCCAGCATTACCAGCATTTGCTAAATGTGCCGCAGGCCCAGCTATGCGCTGTGGCCGACCCGGGCCCGCAGGCCGAGGCCTTTGCTGCCGAATGCGGCGTGCCCTGTTTTGCCGACCACCGCCAGATGCTGGAGCACGCGCGCCCCGAGGCAGTGATCGTCGCCAACCCGAACAACCTGCATGTCGCCACCGCCCTGGACTGCGTCGAGGCCGGTGTACCGGTGCTGGTCGAAAAACCGGTGGGCGTGCACCTGGATGAAGTCCGCGCGCTGGTGGAAGCCTCGCGCCGCCACAATGTGCCTGTGCTGGTCGGCCATCACCGCCGGCACAACCCGCTGATCGCCAAGGCTCACCAGGTGATTGCCGACGGCAAGCTGGGCCGGCTGATCAACGTCACCGCACTGTGGCAATTGCAAAAGCCCGACAGCTATTTCGAAACCCCCTGGCGCCGCGAGCCGGGCGCTGGCTTCTTGCTGACCAACCTGATCCATGACCTCGACCTGCTGCGCCACCTGTGCGGCGAGGTGGTGCAGGTGCAGGCATTCACCCGCAACGATGTGCGCGGTTTTGCCAACGAAGACAGCGCCGCGGTGCTACTGCAGTTCGCCAATGGCGCATTGGGCAGCCTGACTGGCTCCGACGCGGTGGCCGCGCCGTGGAGCTGGGAGCTGGACTCCGGCGAAAGCCCGGTCTACCCGCGCCAGGATGGCCAGCCGTGCTACCTGCTGGCCGGCACCCAGGGGGCGCTGAGCATTCCGCAACTCAAGCGCTGGCACTACGCCGAGGTCGGGTCGGGCTGGCACACGCCGTTGTTGCAGAGCGAGGAAAGCATCCCCGCCGGCGAGGCATTGACCTTGCAACTGCAACACTTCGTGCGGGTTGCCCGGGGTGAACAGGCGCCGCTGATCGATGCCGCCGATGGTGGCCGTACCCTGGCGCTGATCGAGGCGATCCGCCAGGCAGCGGAAACTGGCCGGGCCTGTGCGCCCGAGCACATCGCTTGACTTGTCTGGTGACGATAATGACTGAACGAATTTTCTCCCTGGCGGCCCTGACGGTACTCGAGCTGTCCCCGCCGGACATGGTCGAGGCAGCCGCCCGTGCCGGTTACAGCCACGTTGGCCTGCGCCTGGTGCCCGCCACCGAGCAGGAACAGCATTTCCCGCTGGTGGCCGACACCGGCCTGCGCCGGCAGACCCAGGCGCGCCTGCGCGACACGGGCATCAAGGTGCTCGACCTCGAGATCCTGAGGCTGAAGCCGGAAACCTGTGTAGCCGATTTCGAGCCGATCCTGGCGGTGGGCGCCGAGCTGGGCGGCACGGAGCTGCTGGTGGCTGGCAACGACCCGGATGAAGCGCGGCTGACCGAGCGCTTTGCTGCGTTGTGTGACCTGGCGGCGGGGTATGGCATTCATCCGCATCTGGAGTTCATGCCTTGGACTGATGTGCGTGACCTGCGCCAGGCCATGCGGGTGGTGGCCAACGCCGACCGCGCCAATGGCTGTGTGCTGGTGGATGCCTTCCACTTCAACCGCTCCGGCTCTTCGCTGGACGATCTGGCACAACTGGCGCCGCAGCGCATGCGTTATGCCCAGCTGTGCGATGTTGCCGGCCCGGTGCCGGCCGACATGGACGAGATCTTGCGCCAGGCACGCAACGAGCGGCGCTTCCCAGGCGAGGGCGATGCCGATCTGGTCGGCCTGCTGCGCGGCTTGCCGCCAAGTGTGCCGTTGAGCCTGGAGATCCCCACGCGGCAGTTGCTGGAACAGGGCATGAGCGGCGAACAGCGTGCGCGCATGGCGCTGGAGAAGGCCATGGCAGTACTGGCCAGAATCTGATTGATAGAACGCGGCGCATGGCACGGGCTATCGCCCGTGTTCGCGGGCAAGCCCGCTCCCACACGTACTGCGCAAGCCTGGAACATGGCGCCACCTGGGAGCAACTGTTTTGCTCAAATTTCAAAAGGTGGCGCGATCCCTGTGGGAGCAACTGTCTTGCTCAATTTCTAAAATCTAGCGCGTCACCTGTGGGAGCGGGCTTGTCCCGCGAACACGGGCGAAGCCCGTGC
>NZ_JBEPNE010000031.1:0-33097 GCF_040546125.1 Pseudomonas sp. UYEF17 | reverse complement strand
TTTGCGAGAAACTCGTTTAGCTTCAAACACTTGACTCGCTGCGATCTCTCGTAGCGGGAGGCGAATCATACAGCGTTTAGAAGCGCTGTCAACCACCATTTCAACCGCTGCCGATCATTCGACCGAAGCACTCCTGATACTACCTGAACCGCTTAACTAATTGATTTTCAACAAGTTTTGCGCTTCGACCACGTCAGAAGTGGGGCGCATTATAAGGGGATTCGAAACCGCGTCAACCCTTAATTTCAAGAAACCTTGATATCGCTGAAAAGCTAAGCGGGGAGGCCTGACGGCCTCCCCGCTTTTCACCAAGGCCAAACGCCCTTAAAGCACACCGGTACTGCGCAGCCGCTGCACCTCACCGGCATCCAGCCCCAATACATCCTCCAGCACCACCTCGGTATGTTCACCCAGCAACGGCGGCGCCCGACGGTACTCAACCGGCGTCTCCGACAACCGTATCGGGCTCGCCACCTGCGGCACACTCCCCGCCAACGGATGCGGAATGCTCACCGCCAATCCGCGCGCCAGCACCTGCGGGTCCTGGAACATCTGCGCCAGGTCATTGATAGGCCCGCACGGCACCCCTGCAGCCTCCAACTGACTCACCCACTGCGCTGTGGTCTTGAACACCGTGGCCTGGCGAATCAGAGGAATCAGCTCGGCCCGGTTGGCAACCCGCAGCTTGTTGGTAACGAAACGCGGGTCGTCCGCCCACTGCGGCTGCCCGGCCACCTCGGCGAACTTGCGGAACTGGCTATCGTTGCCCACGGTAAGGATGAAGTCGCCATCCGCCGTTGGAAAATCCTGATAAGGCACGATATTAGGGTGCGCATTACCCAGGCGACGAGGCGGGTTGCCCGTGGTCAGGTAGTTCATCGCCTGGTTCGCCAGGCAGGCCACCTGCACATCGAGCAACGCCATGTCGACATGCTGGCCCACTCCGGTCTGCTCTCGATGGGCGAGGGCAGCGAGGATCGCCACCGTGGAATACAACCCGGTAAGGATGTCGGTCAGCGCCACCCCTACCTTGACCGGCCCCGCACCTTCTTCACCTTCCGGGCGGCCGGTCAGGCTCATCAGCCCGCCCAACCCCTGGATCATGAAGTCATAACCCGCGCGCCTTGCATAAGGCCCGGTCTGGCCGAACCCGGTGATGGAACAATAGATAAGCCGCGGGTTGATCGCCTTCAGGCTCTGGTAGTCCAGGCCGTAGGCAGCCAACCCACCTACCTTGAAGTTTTCGATGACGATATCGGACTTCGCCGCCAACTCACGTACCAGTCGCTGCCCCTCGGCCTGGGTGAAGTCGATGGTAACCGAGCGCTTGTTGCGGTTGGCCGACAGGTAATAGGCCGCCTCACTGGTGTTCTCACCCTCGGGATCCTTGAGGAAGGGCGGCCCCCACGAGCGGGTATCGTCACCACTGCCAGGGCGCTCGACCTTGATCACATCAGCACCAAGGTCAGCGAGAATCTGGCCAGACCATGGGCCGGCCAACACGCGAGAAAGGTCCAGCACCCGCAGATGTGATAGCGCGCCCATGGGCTGGCTCCTTATCAATAGAAGGCCTGGATGCCGGTCTGCGCACGCCCCAGGATCAGTGCATGCACATCGTGAGTACCTTCATAGGTGTTGACCACCTCCAGGTTGACCAGGTGACGAGCCACGCCGAACTCATCGGAAATGCCATTGCCACCCAGCATGTCGCGCGCCATGCGGGCAATATCCAGCGCCTTGCCACAGGAGTTGCGCTTCATGATCGACGTGATCTCCACTGCAGCCGTGCCTTCGTCCTTCATCCGCCCCAGGCGCAGGCAGCCCTGCAGCGCCAGGGTGATTTCAGTCTGCATGTCGGCCAGCTTCTTCTGGATCAACTGGTTGGCAGCCAACGGGCGACCGAATTGCTGACGGTCCAGGGTGTACTGACGCGCGGTGTGCCAGCAGGCTTCCGCAGCGCCCAGCGCACCCCACGAGATGCCATAGCGGGCGGAGTTCAGGCAGGTGAACGGGCCTTTGAGGCCGCGCACATTCGGGAAGATGTTTTCCTCCGGCACGAACACGTTGTCCATGACGATTTCGCCAGTGATCGAGGCGCGCAGGCCAACCTTGCCGTGAATCGCCGGCGCGCTGAGGCCTTGCCAACCCTTTTCCAGAACAAAGCCGCGGATATCACCCGCATCGTCCTTGGCCCAGACCACGAATACATCGGCGATAGGGCTGTTGGTGATCCACATCTTGCTGCCGGTCAGGCGGTAGCCGCCGTCGACCTTCCGGGCACGGGTGATCATCGAACCCGGGTCGGAACCATGGTTGGGCTCGGTCAGGCCGAAGCAACCGATCCACTCGCCGCTGGCCAGCTTGGGCAGGTATTTCTGCTTTTGTGCCTCGGTACCGAACTCGTTGATTGGCACCATCACCAGCGACGACTGCACGCTCATCATCGAACGGTAACCCGAGTCGATGCGCTCTACCTCGCGAGCAATCAGGCCGTAGCACACATAGTTCAGGCCACTGCCACCGTATTGCTCGGGAATGGTGGCGCCCAGCAACCCGACCTCACCCATTTCACGGAAGATCGCCGGGTCGGTCTGTTCATGGCGGAAGGCCTCCAGCACACGCGGGGCCAGCTTGTCCTGGGCGAACTGATAAGCGCTGTCACGCACCATGCGCTCTTCTTCAGTGAGCTGCTGATCGAGCAGCAGCGGGTCGATCCAGTTGAAGCTTGCTTTACCGGCCATGAGCGAAATCCTCGAAATAGGGGGCAGTTTCTTGTGCCTTTGAGCCTAGGCCTGATCGGCCGCCGGGACAAACGAGGATTGCGCACCAATTAGTGATAATTTGTCACTTCGTAAATCGGCAAAACGCCATATTG
This sequence comes from Pseudomonas sp. UYEF17, assembly GCF_040546125.1. Taxonomy (NCBI): domain Bacteria; kingdom Pseudomonadati; phylum Pseudomonadota; class Gammaproteobacteria; order Pseudomonadales; family Pseudomonadaceae; genus Pseudomonas; species Pseudomonas sp. UYEF17. The sequence continues at coordinate 30,222 of NZ_JBEPNE010000031.1, read as the reverse complement.
ACAGACTTACGAGTGAGGTTGACGTACATGCGCCGCAAGATCCCCAGTACCGCCGCCCTGGTTTGCTTCGAGGCGGCGGCGCGCAACGAGAGCTTTACCAAGGCCGCCCAGGAACTCGCCCTGACACAGGGTGCCGTCTGTCGGCAGATAGGCGGCCTGGAAGCCTTCCTCAATGTGGAACTGTTCCGCCGTTCGCGCCGCGGCGTGAAACTGACCGAAGCCGGCCTTTCCTACAGCCGCCAGGTGGCCGCTCAACTGGACGCGGTAGAGCGCGACACCTTGTCGGTAATGCGCCAACAGGGCGCCAACGTGATCGAGCTGGCCGTGGTGCCCACCTTCGGCACCCAATGGCTGCTACCGCGACTCAAGGACTTCCAGCAGCGCCACCCGGAGGTCACGGTCAACCTCACCAACCGCACCCGGCCATTCCTGTTTGCCGACACCACCTTCGATGCTGCCATCTACTTCGGCGATGCTGACTGGTCCGGCACCCAGTCGCACCGGCTGATGGGGGAAAACCCGGTACCGGTGTGCAGCCCGGCGCTGCTGGACGGGCAGGGCACACTCGACGCGCAGCGTATTGCCCAACTGCCACTGCTGCAGCAGAGCACGCGCCCCTATGCCTGGCGGCAATGGTTCGGCAGCGTCGGCATGAATGTGGAACGCGACATGACAGGCCCGCGCTATGAACTATTCTCGATGCTCGCCCAGGCGGCCATGCATGAGATGGGCATCGCCCTGATTCCACCGTTCCTGATCCAACGCGAGTTGGAGGAGGGTAGGTTGGTGGTCGCTAACAGGCATGCCCTGAGTAGTGACAAGGCCTACTATCTGATGATTCCGGAGCGCAAGGTGGAGTCGGCTTCGCTGCGCGCCTTCCGTGACTGGCTGGTAAGCCAGGCCCAGGCGTACACGGCCAAGACGTGAGCAAGCGCGATAAATTGACTCCGTAGTCAATTATTTTTAACACCTACAGATATATGTATTTGTCGCATCTACATAAACTGTTATGCAGGGTGCAAAAATCCGCTTTAACCCTGCTTACGGCGCGGCTTTGCGGGTTATTTTGCGACATTCACCAAGCCGTAAGCGAATTGACCGCAAAATTTTTGTTTTTTTCTCCTAATCTGCCAATAGCCTATGTTTGACAGGCTGCAGCCTGACCGTTGCGACATACGGTCACAGGGTGACTTGTAGTTTTGACTTCGTTTCGCTCCAGAACCGGTTGAAGGCCTCTGGCTTCGTCTGCAAAATGCTTCGCCCGCCCGGGATTCGGCGGGTCGGCGCTCCACAGCCGCCCCAGCGCACCATCCGAAGTACGCTGGCTTTTAAAAAGACAAAAGGTCACCGCAGGAGAAATAGTCGTGCACATTGGTGTTCCTCTCGAGACGCAGACCGGTGAGACAAGGGTCGCTGCGACCCCGGAAACCATCAAGAAACTGATTGGCCAGGGCCATCAGGTCACCGTCCAACGGGGGGCAGGGCTCAATGCCAGCATTCCGGACAGTGCCTATGAGGCCGTGGGTGCTTCCCTGGGGAGTGCAGCCGATGCCTACGGCGCCCAATTGGTGCTCAAAGTGGTCGCCCCCAACGACCAGGAACTGGCCCTGATCAACAGTGGCAGCCTCCTGGTGGGCATGCTCAACCCCTTCAACAGCGAGCTGATCGGCAAGATGGCCGAGCGCGGCATTACCGCGTTCGCCCTGGAAGCCGCGCCGCGCACCTCGCGGGCGCAGAGCCTGGACGTGCTGTCGTCGCAGGCCAACATCGCCGGTTACAAGGCGGTGTTGCTGGCTGCCCATCACTACCCACGCTTCATGCCCATGCTCATGACCGCCGCCGGTACCGTCAAGGCCGCGCGCGTGCTGATCCTGGGCGCGGGCGTTGCCGGCCTGCAGGCCATTGCCACGGCCAAGCGCCTGGGCGCAGTGATCGAGGCGTCCGACGTACGCCCGGCCGTGAAGGAGCAGATCGAGTCGCTGGGCGCCAAGTTCATCGACGTACCCTACGAAACCGATGAAGAGCGCGAGTGCGCCGAAGGTGTCGGCGGTTACGCCCGGCCGATGCCGGCCAGCTGGATGCAACGCCAGGCCCAGGCCGTGCACGAGCGCGCCAAGCAGGCGGATATCGTCATTACCACTGCGCTTATCCCGGGGCGCAAGGCGCCGACCCTGCTCAGCGCCGAAACCGTCGCGCAGATGAAGCCCGGCTCGGTGGTCATCGACCTCGCAGCAGCCCAAGGCGGCAACTGCCCACTGACTGTCGCCGACCAGGTGGTACAGGAGAACGGGGTGATCATCGTCGGCCCGACCAACCTGCCGGCCCAGGTGGGCGCCGATGCCTCGGCACTGTATGCACGCAACCTGCTGGACTTCATGAAGCTGCTGTTCGACAAGGACGGCGCGCTGGTCATCAACCTCGAAGACGACATCGTCGCGGCCTGCCTGATGTGCCGTGATGGTCAGGTCGTCCGCAAGAACGGCTAAGGAGCACGACAATGGAAGACATGCTGATTTCCCATGGCATCTACAACCTGATCATCTTCGTGCTGGCCATTTATGTGGGCTACCACGTGGTGTGGAACGTCACCCCGGCGCTGCACACGCCGCTGATGGCCGTGACCAACGCCATCTCCGCGATCGTCATCGTCGGCGCCATGCTGGCCGCCGCCCTGACGGTGACCCCGGCCGGCAAGCTGATGGGCACCCTGGCGGTGGCCCTGGCCGCGGTCAACGTGTTCGGTGGCTTCCTGGTCACCCGTCGCATGCTTGAGATGTTCAAGAAGAAAACCAAGAACGAGGCGCAGAAGTAAGCATGAGCATGAATCTGGTAACGCTCCTCTACCTCGTCGCCTCGGTGTGCTTCATCCAGGCGCTCAAGGGCCTGTCGCACCCGACTACCTCGCGGCGCGGCAACCTGTTCGGCATGATCGGCATGGGGATCGCCATCGTCACTACGGTCGGCCTCATATATAAGCTCGGGGCCGAGCTTGCTACCGCTGGCATCGGCTACGTCCTCGTTGGCCTGCTGGTCGGCGGCACCGCCGGTTCGATCATGGCCAAGCGCGTCGAGATGACCAAGATGCCGGAACTGGTCGCCTTCATGCACAGCATGATCGGCCTGGCAGCGGTGTTCATCGCCATCGCCGCGGTGCTGGAACCGCAATCGATGGGCATCGTTGCCGCCATGAGCGACCCGATCCCCACCGGCAACCGCCTGGAACTGTTCCTCGGCGCAGCCATCGGTGCCATTACCTTCTCCGGCTCGGTGATCGCCTTCGGTAAGCTGTCGGGCAAGTACAAGTTCCGCCTGTTCCAGGGCGCACCGGTACAGTTCGCCGGCCAGCACAAGCTGAACCTGATCCTCGGCCTGACCACCATTGCCCTGGGCCTGCTGTTCACCTTCACTGGCCACTACAGTGCCTTCACCCTGATGCTGGTCTTGGCCTTCATCATGGGCGTGCTGATCATTATTCCGATCGGGGGCGCCGACATGCCGGTGGTGGTGTCGATGCTCAACAGCTATTCGGGCTGGGCAGCGGCCGGTATCGGCTTCTCGCTGAACAACTCGATGCTGATCATTGCAGGGTCCCTTGTCGGCTCGTCCGGTGCCATTCTCTCGTACATCATGTGCAAGGCAATGAACCGTTCGTTCTTCAACGTCATCCTCGGTGGCTTCGGTGGTGATACCGATGCCGGCGCGGCGCAAGGCTCCAAAGAGCAGCGCCCGGTGAAGTCCGGCTCTGCCGACGATGCCACCTTCCTGCTCAGCAACGCCGACAGCGTGATCATCGTCCCGGGTTACGGTCTGGCGGTGGCTCGCGCCCAGCACGCGCTGAAGGAGCTGACCGAGAAGCTGAGCCACAACGGCGTGACCGTGAAGTACGCGATCCACCCGGTGGCGGGCCGTATGCCCGGGCACATGAACGTGCTGTTGGCCGAGGCCGAAGTGCCATACGACCAGGTATTCGAGATGGAAGACATCAACGCCGAGTTCGGCCAGGCCGATGTGGTGCTGGTGCTGGGCGCCAACGACGTGGTCAACCCGGCGGCGAAGAACGATCCCAAGTCGCCGATCGCCGGCATGCCGATCCTCGAAGCGTTCAAGGCCAAGACCATCATCGTCAACAAGCGCTCCATGGCCAGCGGCTATGCCGGCCTGGACAACGAACTGTTCTATCTCGACAAGACCATGATGGTGTTCGGCGACGCCAAGAAGGTCATCGAAGACATGGTCAAGGCGGTGGAGTGACAACGGCCGCTGCAAACCAGCTGATATAAAGGAAGCCCCGGTCAGAATCTGCCGGGGCTTTTCTTTTATTGATCCGGATCAACGGCTCTATTCCAAGGCTTCTCATACGACCATGGTCGTGGGACGGCAAGGGGCGAAGTCTCTAGACTGCGCTGCAGTAGTTTCAGTAGCCCGAGATAACAATCCATGTACCGTGATCGTATCCGCTTGTCCTCCCTGCACAGCAAGGTAATGAGTGCGGCTGATGCCGCTGGTCTGATCGAGGACGGCATGACCGTCGGCATGAGCGGTTTCACCCGCGCCGGCGAAGCCAAGGCCGTACCACATGCACTGGCCGAACGTGCCAAGCAGTCGCCACTGAAAATCAGCCTGATGACCGGCGCCAGCCTGGGCAACGACCTGGACAAGCAACTGACCGAGGCCGGCGTGCTGGCTCGCCGCATGCCGTTCCAGGTCGACAGCACCCTGCGCAAGGCCATCAACGACGGCCAGGTGATGTTCATCGACCAGCACCTGTCGGAAACCGTCGAGCAGCTGCGCAACCAGCAGCTGAAGCTGCCGGACATCGCGGTCATCGAAGCCGTGGCCATCACCGAGCAGGGCCACATCGTGCCAACCACCTCGGTGGGCAACTCGGCCAGCTTCGCGATCTTCGCCAAACAGGTGATTGTCGAGATCAACCTCTCGCACAACACCAACCTCGAAGGCCTGCACGACATCTATATCCCGACCTACCGCCCGACCCGCACGCCAATCCCGCTGGTCAAGGTCGACGACCGTATTGGCAGCACCGCCATCCCGATCGACCCGGCCAAGATCGTCGGCATCGTCATCAGCGACCAGCCGGACTCGCCGTCCACGGTATTGCCGCCGGATGACGAAACCCAGGGCATCGCCGACCACCTGATCAACTTCCTCAAGAAAGAAGTCGAAGCTGGCCGCATGACCAACAAGCTTGGCCCGCTGCAGGCCGGTATCGGCAGCATCGCCAACGCAGTGATGTGCGGCCTGATCGAGTCGCCGTTCGAAGACCTGACCATGTACTCCGAAGTACTGCAGGATTCGACCTTCGACCTGATCGACGCCGGCAAGCTGAGCTTCGCCTCGGGCAGCTCGATCACCTTGTCGACCCGCCGCAACGCCGACGTGTTCGGCAACCTGGAGCGTTACAAGGACAAACTGGTTCTGCGCCCGCAAGAAATTTCCAACCACCCGGAAGTGGTCCGTCGCCTGGGCATCATCGGTATCAATACCGCGCTGGAGTTCGACATCTACGGCAACGTCAACTCCACCCATGTCTGCGGCACCAAGATGATGAACGGCATCGGCGGCTCGGGTGACTTCGCCCGTAACGCCCACCTGGCCGTGTTCGTCACCAAGTCGATTGCCAAGGGTGGCGCGATTTCCAGCGTGGTGCCGATGGTCAGCCATGTCGACCATACCGAGCACGACGTTGACATCCTGGTCACCGAGCAAGGCCTGGCCGACCTGCGTGGCCTGGCGCCACGTGAGCGCGCCCGGGCGATCATCGACAACTGTGTGCACCCGGACTACCGCGCAGCGCTGAACGACTACTTCGATCGCGCCTGCCAGCGTGGCGGCCACACCCCGCACATCCTGCGCGAAGCCCTGAGCTGGCATGAGAACCTGGAAGAAACCGGGCGCATGCTGGCTAGCTGATACAGATGTGGTACGGAACGGCGGCCCTGCTTCCGCTGTTCCGGCCTCTTCGCGGGCTTGCCCGCTCCCACAGGTCATGTGCAACCCTCAAGGGCAGCACTTTACCTGTGGGAGCGGGCAAGCCCGCGAAGGGGCCATAACAGTCAAACCCTTTCATCGATACACTCCCGCCGCAATCTGCAACAGAATCTGTACTACTGTACTGGTGTTTTTGCGCCTCCCCGGCTGAGAAATCCTCTTCATCAAATCAAAGTGCACCAATTAAGTGCGCACCAGTACAGTTACGCAAGTTTCGAGTGCAACAGTAGGGTTACACAGTTAACTGGACCATCGTCTTTCAACCGAACTGTATCTACTGTTATGGACGACAGAGGAGGATCATTGGCATCAGTTAAATCACTACCTAATCCCGCCATAAGCGGAAGGATGAAACATCATGGAACGTACCCTCAGTTCCGGTCTGGTTTTTGAAAGCAACGCCCAACAATCCAACGCTTCGCTGCCTCTGCGCGCTCTGTCCACCCTGCTGCTGTGGCAGCGCCGCATGGCCAGCCGCCGTCAACTGGCTCGCCTGGACGCCCGCCTGCTGGCCGACGCCGGTATCAGCGAGTCGCAGCGTTACGAAGAGCTGAGCAAGCCTTTCTGGCGCTAAGCTCCGGCTTGCCGGCTTCGGCCGGCACCGCGAATTCCCGAAACCCGTTGCAGGTGACTGCGACGGGTTTTTTGTTTGCAGGCGGCATGGTAGAGCCTTTTGCAAGCAAACCTGTACAGTTTAGAAAATCCAAAAACTAACCATAACAGTTTATTGGCACACCGTTCATTAACATCCAGAAACACCGGCGCGTGATACGCTTGCCGTAACAGTCTGGTAGAACGCACTGTTGAAAAAGTACCGCGACGAGCTGTGCGAGCGTCCGATAAAGCAGAACCACCCGACCCTAGTCCAGGAGTCCACGATCATGTCCCGTAAATACCTGATTGGCGCCGCCCTGATGCTGAGCCTGGCCGGCACCGCAAACGCCACCAGCTTCGTTGTCACCACCGATGCCGTCGTTGGCGCAGTGGCCGCGTCCACCGATGCCACTTCCGATATTTCCTCCTCGTTCCGTGACGACAAGATCGTCCAGGCCGCCCGAGACGACGCCGCCAGCTTCGTTGGCAGCCAGGGCGACATCCGCGGTGCCAAGCTGGAAAGCGCTTTCCTGCACATCCGCTCGCAGATGCCAGCCCTGCAGGCCAGCGACGCGCAACTGGCCCAGGCCATCCTGGCGCTCTGACCCCGGCTGAGCCGTTCAGCTGTGCTGGTCACCACCAGCACAGCCGTACTCACCATTGCCACCCACGTTTCCAGCTGTTGTAGAGCCCATGCGTTATCTGTTGCCGTTGCTGTTCTCCGTTGTTGGCATGGCCAGCGCCCATGCCATGGATACCACTACGCAAAGCCTGGTCATCACCGGCTATGTCACCAGCCAGGTCACCACCGCACCGTTCGACCGCAAACTGGTCCGCCAGGCCCAGGACGATGCTGCGGCCTTCGTCGCCAGCGACGGCCAGATCCGCGGTGCGCGGCTGGAGGCAGCACTGGAATCACTACGCCACAATTGCGCACGGCATACCGTCGGCGATCTGGAACTGGCGCAGGCAATTCTCGTCCAATAATTACATCTGACTCCCTGTATTTTTCGGAGATGCTCCATGCGTAAACCGCTGATTGCCGCTACCCTCGGCATGCTGCTGCTGGCCGACCTGGCCCAGGCACAGACCCTGGTGGCCACCAGCAATATCATCGTGCGAGCCTTTGGCCGTTCGATCGATTTCACCTCTGACACCACCACCTCGATCCGCGATTCCAAAGTGGTGCGCGAAGCCCATGACGACGCCGCCAGCTTTGTCGCCAGCAACGGTGACATCCGCGGCGCCCAGCTCGAGGCCGCCTTCAACACCCTGCGCGAGCGCGTGCCGCAAGCGCGCGACGCCAGCGACCAGGTACTGGCTGAAGCCATCCTCGCGCTGTGAACCGCGTGCGCGCCTGGCTGCTCGGCTGCGCCCTGACGCTGCTCGGCACGCCCGCCCTGGCCGACCTGCAGCTCGAGCTGCAGGCGTCCGGCCTTGACTCGCAGCAGGCCCAAGCCACTCAGGCTCTGCTCGACGAAGCCATGGGCAAGCTGCCCCCTCGCTTCAAGCAACAGCTGAATCGCCGGGTGCGGGTCAGCTGGAGCGACAACATGCAGGCCGACGCCTATGGCCAGGCATCGCTGGTATCTACCCTCGAACTCAATCGCCGCCTGCTGCCCAGCCTCACCGATGGCAGTGCTGCCACCGAGCGCACCAACCGCCCGCATGGCACGGTGCGAGAAGAACTGCTGGCCACCGTGCTGCACGAACTCACCCATATCTACGACCGCGCCCGGCTGTGGCCCAGCGCCGAGAACGCGCTGATCGCCCGTTGCAAGCGCCAGCAAGGTACGTTGGGCAAGGTCGGCCTGCCCGAAGCATGCCGTGGCCAGGCCGAGCGCCGCTTCACCCTCAGCGACGACCCGCGCCTGCTCGACCTGGCCGGCTGGCAGCAGTACGTGGGCCGACGCGGCGAGCGCGAGCAGCACAACGGCCAGTTCGTGCGCAGCCCCGACAGCTATGAACTGAGCAGCCCCAAGGAGTACATCGCGGTCAACATGGAGTACTTCCTCCTCGACCCGAGCTACGGCTGCCGCCGTCCGGCGCTGAACCAGTACCTGCGCGAACACTTCGGCTGGGCACCGCAGCAGGACAGCTGCGCCAAGGGCCTGCCGTTCATCAATGCCGGCAGCGACTTCGCCCGCCAACCGCTGGGCGAAATCGACCCCGAGCGGGTCTATGAGGTGGACTACCTGCTGGCCGAAGCCAACCAGAACCTGGTCAGCCGCTGGGGCCACAGCATGCTGCGCCTGGTGATCTGCAAGCCGGGCCGCCCACGCGGGCCGGACTGCCGCCTGGACCTCGACCAGAGCCTGGTGCTGTCGTACCGCGCCTTCGTCAACGATGTGCAGCTTTCCAGCTGGGACGGCCTGGTCGGTGCCTACCCCTCGCGCCTGTTCGTGCTGCCGCTGGGCCAGGTGATCGACGAGTACACCAAGACCGAACTGCGCAGCCTGGCCTCGGTGCCCTTGCGGCTCGACCGCGACGAGATCGAGAACCTGGTGCGTCAGGCCGCCGAAATGCACTGGAGCTACGATGGCAACTACTGGTTCCTGTCCAACAACTGCGCAGTAGAGTCGTTGAAGCTGCTGCGCAGCGGCACCGCCAACCCACGCCTGAACGACCTCGACAGCATCATGCCCAATGGCTTGCTGGCTGTGCTCAAGGGCAGGGGGCTGGCCGACACCAGCGTGCTCGACGACCCCCGCGAGGCGCTGCGCCTGGGTTATCGCTTCGACTCCTACCGCGACCGTTACCAGGCCATGTTCGAGGTGTTGAAGAAGCAGTTGCCAATCAAGCAGGACAAGGTCGAGGACTGGCTGGCCCTGGACGCCGAGCAACGGCGGGGCTGGTTCGCCCAGGCCGACCTGCGCACCAGCGCCGCCTTGCTGCTGCTTGAACAGGCCAGCTTGCGCCGGCAACTGCTGCTGGCCCAGGACGAAGTCAAGCAGCGCTACCTTAACGCCGCCGCGCTGAACGATGGCAGCGTCAGCAAGGCCGATGCGACCCTCAGGCAGATGCTTGCCAACAGTGGCTTCCTCAGCCGCCCGGCAGAATTGCTCGATAGCAAGGGCTACGGGCTGCCGCAGCCGCAGGAGCGCAAGCACCTGGAGCAAGTCAGCAGCGAGCGGCAAGCGCAATTGCTGCGCTTGAGCACGAGCCTGGACAAAGAGGTGAGGGCGCTGCTGGAGCCGTCGCGGGCCAGGGAGATTGCGGCGGTGGAAGCCAATGTGAAGCAGGTGGGCGAGCATCTGCGGGCATTGCACAAGGCTGCAGGTGGCCTGCAGTTGTAAGTACGGCTGTACCGGCCCTATCGCCGGCAAGCCAGCTCCCACAAGATCCCCACAGGTCTGAAGGTGGTGGGGTACCTGTGGGAGCTGGCTTGCCGGCGATAGGGCCAGCAGCACCAACACAATCTCTTACAGGTTCTCCTCCGCCTCCGAAGGCAAATCCTCGTCCAGATGCAACCAAGGCAACCGGCTACCCACCCAGATATGCCGGTTGGCCCTGACGCGTTCCGGGTGGTCCAGCGTCGCCACCGTCACATCCACCGTCTCCGGGCTATGTGTAGTCACCAACGCCACATGCGCCCCGCAATGTCCGCAGAAGTACCGGCTGCAACTGGCCGGCGCCACATAGCAGTTCGGCTCGCCCGCAAGCCACCGGAACCCCGAGCGGGGCACGGTGAGCCAGGTCACCACCAGCCCGCCGCTGACCCGCCGGCAGATCGAGCAATGGCAATGGGCAATGTCCGTCAGGTCGCCCTCCAACCGATAACGTAAGGCGCCACAATGGCAGCCACCCTCGGTCACATCCTGCATCACCTACCTCTCGTCGCCTTTGCTTCGGCGAAAGCTGGCTGAAAGCTTGCCCTCATAGGATAGCCCCCACTACCGGCACAAGACCGGTCAGCCAGGGCACCCGGTATCCACCGCGCCCGGCCCAATCAACAACAACAATGGTGATTCTGATGTATTCCTGTGCCCGACTTTCCGTAGCCCCCCTCCGCATGCTCCCAGCACAGCGCCAAACGCGCTGATCCGCCCGAATCGACGTTCCTTTCGCCGCGCCACGCCTGGAGTATTGCCATGCTGACCTTCCTCGGCTTTGCCATGGTCATCACCTTCATGTACCTGATCATGACCAAGCGCCTGTCGGCCTTGATCGCGCTGATCCTGGTACCGATCCTGTTCGCCCTGTTCGGCGGTTTTTCCGCCAAGATTGGCCCGATGATGCTCGAGGGCATCAGCAAGCTCGCACCTACCGGCGTGATGCTGATGTTCGCCATCCTCTATTTCGCCCTGATGATCGACTCCGGCCTGTTCGACCCGGCCGTGCGCAAGATCCTCAAGCTGGTCAAGGGTGACCCGCTGAAAGTCTCCGTCGGCACCGCAGTACTGGCCCTGGTGGTCTCGCTCGACGGTGACGGCGCCACCACCTACATGATCTGCTGCGCCGCCATGCTGCCGATGTACAGCCGCCTGGGCATGAGCCCGCGGATCATGGCCGGCCTGATCATTCTCGCCGGCGGGGTGATGAACATGACCCCCTGGGGTGGCCCGACCGCCCGCGCCGCCAGCGCCCTGCACGTGGACCCGTCGGACATCTTCGTGCCGATGATCCCGGCCATGCTGTTCGGCGTGCTGGCGATCCTGGCCATCGCCTACATGTACGGCAAGCGCGAACGTGCCCGCCTGGGCGAGTTGCACCTGCCCACCGACGACATCGACCACAGCGAAATCACTGTTTCGCAGTACCCGGACGCGCGCCGGCCAAAACTGCTGTACTTCAACGGCGCCCTGACCGCTGCCCTGATGGTCGCGCTGATTGCCGGCGTGCTGCCGCTGCCAGTACTGTTCATGATCGCCTTCAGCATCGCCATGATCGTCAACTACCCGTGCCTGCAGCAGCAGAAAGACCGCATCGCCGCCCACGCCGGCAGCGTGCTGGCGGTCACCGGGCTGATCTTTGCCGCCGGCATCTTCACCGGCATCCTGTCGGGCACCGGTATGGTCGACGCCATGTCCAAGAGCCTGCTGTCGGTCATCCCCGAGGCGCTGGGCCCATACCTGGCGGTGATCACCGCGATCGTGAGCATGCCGTTCACCTTCTTCATGTCCAACGACGCGTTCTACTACGGCGTGCTCCCGGTGCTGGCCGAAGCTGCCAGCCACTACGGCATCAGCCCGGTGGAAATGGCCCGTGCGTCGATCGTCGGGCAGCCGGTACACCTGCTCAGCCCCTTGGTACCCTCCACCTACCTGCTGGTGGCCCTGGCCGGCATCGAGTTCGGCGATCATCAGCGCTTCACCTTGAAGTGGGCAGTGCTGGTGTGCCTGTGCATAATGCTCGCCGCGCTGCTGATGGGCATTTTCCCGCTGTTCAGTAGTCTTTAATAAACGCGTATTTCCCTAACGCGACGCGCCCTGATCCGGGCGCGTCGCCTTTACCGTTCGAAGGAAAACACATGGAATGGCTGACCAGCCCGGAAATCTGGGTTGCCTTTTTCACCCTTACCGCGCTTGAGATCGTCCTCGGTATCGACAACATCATCATGATCTCGATTCTGGTCAGCCGCATGCCCAAGCACATGCAGCCGCGCACCCGGATCTTCGGTCTGGCCCTGGCCATGGTCACCCGTATCATGCTGCTGCTGTCGATCACCTGGGTCATGCGCCTTACCGCCGACCTGTTCGTGGTCCTGGGCCAGGGCATCTCCGGCCGAGACCTGATCCTGTTCTTTGGTGGCCTGTTCCTGCTGTGGAAAAGCTCGCAAGAGATCTACCACGGCCTGGAAGGCGAAGACGAGAACCCGGAAGAGCCGAAAGGCGCGGGTGGCAAGTTCTTCTACACCATCATCCAGATCGCCATCATCGACATCGTGTTCTCGCTGGACTCGGTGATCACTGCGGTGGGCATGGTGTCCCACGTACCGGTGATGATCGCCGCGATCATCGTCGCCGTGCTGGTGATGATGCTGTGCGCCGGCACCATCAGCGACTTCATCGACAAGCACCCGTCGCTGAAGATGCTCGCACTGTCGTTCCTGATCGTGGTCGGTACCGTGCTGATCGCCGAAGCTTTCGACGTGCATGTACCAAAGGGCTACGTCTACTTCGCCATGGCGTTCTCGCTGGCGGTGGAAGCCATCAACATCCGCATGCGCACTGCCTTGGCCCGCAAGAACGGCAAAGACCATGAACCGGTGAAACTGCGCAAGGACATTCCGGGTCAATAAGATCAGGAAGTGCAGGACACAAAGGGCCCTTCGCTGGGCCCTTTTTCATGCCCGGATTACTGAATTCTGCCATTTGCTGTACTGGCCTCTTCGCGGGCACGCCCGCTCCCACAGGGATATCACAGGCCCTGAGGGTGGTGTGGTATCTGTGGGAGCGGGCGTGCCCGCGAAGAGGCCGGCACAGGCAATCATTCATTTCCAGTGTGTTTCAAATAAATGGCAGCCATGCGAAGCTGGCGACAGCTCCGCAAAACAACTAAAGCTTTGAGTGAGCACTGAAAATTCTTCAAACGCTCACGCTTCGTCTCTTGGCCCTCTGGGCCAATGCAACAGGGGGCCGTCGCCATGCTGACCCTGCTCAACCTGCTCTCGGCCGTTACGCTTCTGGTCTGGGGCACCCACATCGTGCGTACCGGCATCCTTCGGGTATTCGGCTCGAGCCTGCGGCGCATCATCAGCCACAACATGAGCAAACGCCCGCTGGCGTTCGTCGCCGGCATTCTGGTCACGGCCATGGTGCAAAGCAGCAACGCCACCGCCATGCTCGTCACCTCGTTCGTCGGCCAGGGCCTGATGGCCATGACCCCGGCCTTGGCAATCATGCTCGGCGCCGACGTGGGTACCGCGCTGATGGCCCGGGTGCTGACCCTGGACCTGTCCTGGCTGTCGCCGCTGCTGATCTTCCTGGGTGTTATCTTCTTCCTCTCACGCAAACAGACGAGGGCCGGCCAGCTGGGCAGGGTAGGCATCGGGCTTGGCCTGATCATCCTGGCATTGGAGCTGATCGTGCAGGCAGCTACGCCGATTACCCACGCCCAAGGCGTGAAGGTGCTGTTCGCCTCGCTGACCGGTGACATCATGCTCGACGCCTTGGTCGGCGCTCTGTTCGCCATGATTTCCTATTCCAGCCTGGCGGCCGTGCTGCTCACCGCAACGCTGGCCGGTGCCGAAGTGATCAGCCTGCCGGTGGCCATCGGCCTGGTGGTGGGCGCCAACATCGGTAGCGGGCTGCTGGCCTTCATCAGCACCAGCATGCAAAACGCCGCCGGACGCCGGGTGGCTTTGGGCAGCCTGCTGTACAAGCTGATCGGTCTGCTGCTGATCATCCCCGTGTTGCACCCGCTGGTGGGCTGGATGGACTCACTGAGCTTCAGCCCACAGGAGCTGGTCATCGGCTTCCACCTGCTCTACAACACGCTGCGTTGCCTGATCATGCTGCCCACGGTCAAACCCATGGGCCGGCTGTGCAACACCCTGCTGCCCGAACGGGAAAACGGCAACGGCCAGATTCGCCCGCGCCATCTCGACACCTCGGCGCTGGAAACACCCAGCCTGGCCCTGGCCAACGCCTCCCGCGAAACCCTGCGCCTGGGCGATATCGTCGACAGCCTGCTCGAAGCCATGCTCGGTGCCCTGCGCGGTACCCAGGCCGCCTTGCCGCAGCAGGTTCGCGCCCTCGGCGAGGACGCCGAAGCCTTGTACAGTGCGATCAAGCTGTATCTGGCGCAGATGTCGCGTGAAGACCTCAGCGAACAAGACAACCGCCGCTGGGCAGAAATCATCGAACTGGCGATCAACCTCAAGCTGGCCTGCGACCTGATCGAGCGCATGCTGCGCAAGGTCCAACAGCAGAAAACCAGCCAACGCCGGGAGTTCTCCCAGGTGGGCCTGGAAGAGCTGACCGGCTTGCAGGAACAGCTGCTGGCCAACCTGCGCCTGGGCTTGTCGGTGTTCCTCAGTGCCGACCCGGAAAGCGCCCGCTTGCTGCTGCGGGAAAAACGCCGTTTTCGCGCCCAGGAACGGCGCCTTGCCCACGCCCATGTCAGCCGCTTGCAGCGCAAGGTAGTGCAAAGTATCGAGACCAGTTCGCTACACTTGGAGCTGATCGCCGACATGAAACGGTTGAACTCTTTGTTCTGTAGCAGTGCCTATGTGGTACTGGGCGGCTCGGACACGGGCGGGCTGATGCTCGACAGCGTGCCGGACGAAGCCCGTCTGCCGTGATTTCGCCTACCTGAGGACCCAAGCTCGCCCATGCGTTGCCTGATGTTCGTTTGCCTGCTGATCTGCAGCCTGCCCTCATTCGCCCTCGACCGCTCGCGGGTTGAAGGTTACCTGTTGCCCAACGGCCTGCAGGTCATCCTGAAAAACGGTTATGAACGTGACCATGTGGCGATTCGCCTGGTGGTCGGCGTCGGCCTGGATGACTTCAATTGCGAGCAGAAAGAGCTGCCGCACCTGCTCGAACACCTGCTGTTCAGCGGCATCGACGAAACCGGCGAGGGCGGCCTGGAAGAGCGCCTGCAATCGCTGGGCGGCGAGTGGAATGCCTACACCAGCAGCGCCGACACCACCTTCGTCATCGAAGCCCCGGCGCGCAATCAGCGCAAAATCCTCGACCTGCTGCTGGCGGTGATCCACGACACCCGCATCGATGCCAAGGCCCTGGCCACCGCCAAGCGCATCATCGAGCGCGAGGATGGCGGCCACTATGGCCACCTGCAGCGCTGGCTCGACCGGCAGGACATCGGCCACCCCGCCAGTGACCAGCTGGCCACCGAGCTGGGCCTGAAATGCCCGGAGCGCTCCAACCTTGACGACATGACCCTGGAGCAGGTGAACACCTTGCGTGACCGCTGGTACGCGGCTAACAACATGACCCTGATCGTGGTCGGCGGCCTCGACCGCCTGCTGCCGGCCTACCTGGAGCGCACCTTTGGCGAACTGCCCGCCACCGAGCCGGAGGAGCGCCGCACCCTGGAAAGCATTGGCCAGCAAGCTGCACAGCGCCGCGACCTGACCCGCGGCTGGCTGGGCGACAGCGTCAAGCTGCACTGGCTGTTCGTCGAGCCGGTGCTGGACAACGACCACCAGGCCACCCTCGACCTGCTGTCGCACTACCTGGACTGGGCGCTGTACGACCAGCTGCGCCTGCGCAACGGGTTGTCCTACGGCCCTTCGGCAAAACGCGAAAGCTTCGGCGACACCGGCCTGCTAAGCCTCAATGCCGACCTGGAGCGCGATGATATCGACCAGGCGGTCGAGGTGATGCAGAAATTGTTCGACCACCTGCGCAAGGAAGGCCTCGACCCGGATACCTTCGAGCGCATCAAGTACGCCAGCGTCGCCAAGGAAAGCTGGAGCACCCAGGGCAACAGTGCCTTGGCCGACTACTACTGGGGCGCGCTGAACGACTATAGCGACGGGCGTTTCGTCAACCCGGTGCGCAAGCTGCGCCAGGTCAGCCTGGCGCAGGCCAACGAGGCGCTGAAGGAACTGCTCAAGGAAGATGGCTATGTGCGTATCGAGAAACCATTGCTTGGCTATGATGAGCTCTACGGGCTGGTTGCCTTGCTGTTGGGGCTGATCCTGGCAGCGGGGCTGTTGCGCTGGCGTCGGCATGGTCCGGAAAAACCGAGCGGTGCTACACGCGAGCAGTGAAACGACGGTATCCTTTTGCCAGTACCGGCCCCTTCAAGGGTATCGCAACGCGGTCCCTGTAGGAGCGGGTTCACCCGCGAAGAGGCCGGCACAGCCACCATATCCTTTCTGTTGTAGCCCCCAATGCCCCAAATCCCCCACATCGTCCAGCGCATCATCGAACTGCTCAAACGCTACCCCGGCATCATCGCGCTCGGTGGTTTCCTCTCCGGCATCGGCAGTTTCATCTTGGTCGATCGTCAGGCTGGCCTGGCCAGCTGGGTAGCTGTGCTCATGCTGGTCAGCTGGCTCTGGCTGATGCTGGAAAACACCCTCACCGGCCTGTTCGCGCGCACCTTCAACCGCGAAATACCGCAGCCATTGCTGCGCTACGCGACGCAGATGATCCACCAGGAATCACTGTTCTTCGTACTGCCGTTCTTCTTCATCACCACCACCTGGAACAGCGGCCAACTGGTGTTCACCGGCCTGCTCGGTGCCGCTGGGCTGATTTCGATCATCGACCCGCTGTACTACAAGTGGCTGGCACCGCGGCGCTGGCTGTTCCTGGCGCTGCATACCCTGACCCTGTTCGCCGCCCTGCTGACCGCGCTGCCGATCATCCTGCACCTGACCACAGCGCAAAGCTTCAAGCTGGCCCTGATTGCAGCCATGGCCCTGTCGTTCCCCAGCCTGGCCAGCAGCTTCCCGATCAACAACTGGCGCCGCGCCGTGGCCCTGGTGCTGGTCACCCTGTCGGTCGGCGGCGGGGGCTGGCTGCTGCGTTCCTGGGTGCCGCCAGCGACCCTGTGGATGACCGAAGTGGCGGTCAGCACCGAAGTGCTGAACCGCCAGCCGGGCGATTCGCTGCACGAAATTGCCGCCAGCCGCATCCGTAGCAGCGGCCTGTACGCCTACACCGCGATCAACGCGCCACGCGGCCTGAACGAGCGGATCTACCATGTGTGGCAAAAGGACGGCCAGGAAGTCGACCGCATTGCCTTGGACATCCACGGCGGGCGCAAGGAAGGCTACCGGGCCTGGACCCACAAGCAGAACTTCCCGCCGAACCCGGTGGGCAAGTGGCAGGTGAGGGTACTGACCGAAGATGGGCAGGTCATCGGCGTGCTGCGCTTCAAGGTGGTCGATGACGCGCCGGCTGGGTAGTTATCCCTGCCTTGCGCAATCCCTGTGTAGGAGCAGCCTTGTGCTGCGAAAGGGCCGGTACAGCCAGACCATTCCAGTCGGCGCTTGCGGCCCCTTCGCAGCACAAGGCTGCTCCTACAGGTCCCTGCTGCAGATACGCGCACAGCACATAATCACCAAACAGCCCATGCACGCTGCGCTATGATCAGGCCCTAAGCCTTAGCGCCGAGTCAGTAGCATGGAGCCGATGACCACCCCCAGCGCCACCCTGGACACCAGTAGCCAACCAGCCTGCCTGCGCATTACCGGTGACTGGACCCTGGCGCACTACGCCAGCCTCAAGCGTGAGAGCGAGCACCTGCGCGCCCAATACGCTGCCGATACCGTCGCCGACCTCAGCCAACTGGGCCGCCTGGATACCGCCGGTGCCTCGCTGCTGGCCGAACTGCTCGGCTCCGAGCGCCTGTCGCGCTGCACCCACGGCCTGCCCGAAGCCAGCCGCGCCCTGCTCAAGAACGTCTACTGCTCGGTGCAGGACTACTGCATCCCGGTCAAGGAGCCCGAGCGTAACGTGCTGCTGTTGCTGCTGGAACGCATCGGCTGCGCCGTCGGTACCTTGTGGCAAGACACCATGCAGGTGCTCGGCTTCGTTGGCCTCATCCTCGAAACCCTGCTGCGCCGCGCCCTGCAACCTCATCGTTGGCGCTTCACCCCGGTCGTGGCGCACATCGAACAGACCGGCCTGGACGCCGCGCCCATCGTCGCCCTGCTGACCTTCCTGGTGGGCGCGGTGGTGGCCTTCCTCGGCGCCACGGTGCTGGCCGATTTCGGTGCGACCATCTTCACCGTCGACCTGGTGGCATTCTCGTTCCTGCGCGAGTTCGCCGTGCTGCTCACCGCTATCCTCATGGCCGGCCGCACCGCCAGCGCGTTCACCGCGCAGATCGGCTCGATGAAGGCCAACGAGGAAATCGATGCCATCCGCACCCTTGGCCTGAACCCCATGGAGATGCTGGTGGTACCGCGCGTACTGGCGCTGTTGATTTCGCTGCCCTTGCTGACCTTCATCGCGATGATCTGCGGCATCGTCGGCGGTGCGGTGGTGTGCGCGCTGTCACTGGACATCTCGCCAGCCATGTTCCTGTCGCTGCTGCAAAGCGACATCGGCGTACAGCACTTCCTGGTCGGCCTGGCCAAGGCACCGTTCTTCGCCTTCCTGATCGCCGCCATCGGCTGCCTGGAAGGCTTCAAGGTCAGCGGTAGCGCCGAATCGGTGGGCGCACACACTACCTCGGCGGTGGTGCAGTCGATATTCGTGGTCATCGTGCTGGATGCGGTGGCCGCACTGTTCTTCATGGAGATGGGCTGGTGAGTGGCCAGGAACGCGTGATCGAGGCCCGCGGCATCTGCAACCGCTTCGGCCGCCAGAGCGTGCACGAAAACCTCGACCTCGACCTGTATCGCGGCGAGATCCTCGCCGTGGTCGGCGGCTCGGGCAGCGGCAAGTCGGTGCTGCTGCGCAGCATCGTCGGCCTGCGGCGGCCCGACGAAGGGCAGATCAAGGTGTTCGGCCAGGACCTGGCCGGCCTGCGCGAAGAGCAGCGCTCACTGGTCGAGCGGCGCTTCGGCGTGCTGTTCCAGAAGGGCGCGCTGTTCTCTTCGCTGACCGTCACCGAAAACGTGGCGTTGCCGCTGATCGAGCACGCCGGGCTGTCCCGCGCCGATGCCGAGCACCTGGCCGGAGTGAAGCTGGCCCTGGCCGGGCTGCCGATCTCGGCCGCCGACAAGTACCCGGCCTCGCTGTCGGGGGGCATGATCAAGCGCGCCGCGCTGGCCCGTGCCCTGGCACTTGACCCGGACATCCTGTTCCTCGACGAACCCACCGCTGGCCTGGACCCGATCGGCGCCGCCGCCTTCGACCAGTTGATCCTGACCCTGCGTGACGCCCTGGGCCTGTCGGTGTTCCTCATCACCCACGACCTCGACACCCTGTACACCATTACCGACCGCATCGCCGTGCTGTCGCAGAAGAAGGTCCTGGTGGCCGGCCCACTGGCCGAGGTCGAGCAGACCAACGACGCCTGGATTCAAGAATACTTTCATGGCCCACGCGGGCGCGCAGCCGAGCAGGCCGCCACCCGTGCCGGGCAGGAGCGCTGAGCAATGGAAACCCGAGCCCATCACGTTCTTATCGGCCTGGTCACCGTCCTGGTGGTGGCCGGTGCCATGCTGTTCGGCCTGTGGCTGGCCAAGTCCAGTGTCGACGACGCCTTCAAGGACTACGAAGTGGTATTCAACGAAGCCGTCTCCGGCCTGTCCCGTGGCAGCCCGGTGCAGTACAACGGCATCAAGGTAGGCGACGTGTCCACCCTGCGCCTGGACCCGAAAGACCCGCGCCGGGTACTGGCACGGGTGCGCCTGAGCGCTGACACCCCGGTGAAGGAAGACACCCAGGCCAAGCTGACCCTGGCCGGCGTGACCGGCAACTCGTTCATCCAGCTCAGCGGGGGCACCCCACAAAGCCCCGAGCTGAAAGGCAAGGACGGCAAGCTGCCGGTGATCATCGCATCGCCCTCGCCAATCTCGCGCCTGCTCAATGACAGCAGCGACCTGGTGACCAACATCAACCTGCTGCTGCACAACGCCAACCAGATGTTTTCCGAGGACAACATCGACCACCTCAGCAACACCCTGTCCAACCTCGACAAGACCACCGGCGCCTTCGCTGGCCAGCACGGCAGCATCACCCAGGCCATCGAACAACTGGTGCAGGTGGGCAAGCAGGCCAGCGCCACCCTGGCCGAAACCCAGGCACTGATGCGCAATGCCAACGGCCTGCTGGGCAGCGAAGGCAAGCAGGCAATCGGCAGCGCCGAGCAGGCCATGCAGTCACTGGCCGAGAGCACCGCCACCATCAACCGCCTGCTCGAGGACAACCGCGAAGCCATCGGCGACGGTGCCCAGGGCCTGAACCAGCTGACCCCGGCGATTCGCGAGCTGCGCGAAACCCTCAACGCACTCAAAGGCATTTCCCGGCAACTGGAGGCCGACCCTAGCGGCTACCTGCTCGGCCGCGACAACAACAAGGAGTTCCAACCATGAAACCGTCGCTGCGCCTGCTGGCCCTGGCGGCCGCACTGAGCCTGGCCAGTGCCTGCTCGATCCTGCCGCAGAGCGAGCCCGTCGACCTGTACCGTCTGCCGGTGAACCAGCCCGGCCGGACGGCGCCGGCGCTGGACTGGTCATTACGCCTGAACAAGCCGCTGGCCAGCGAAGTGTTGGCCGGGCCGCGGATTGCCGTAATTCCCCAGGGCGATGTGGTCAGCAGCTACAAAGGCGCGCGCTGGAGCGACGCAGTACCGGTGCTGCTGCGCAACCGCCTGCTCGACGGTTTCCAGCGTGACGGCCAGGTACAGCGCCTTAGCGCCGACGATAGCAACCTGCAGGCCGACTACGAGCTGGCTGGCGAGCTGCAGGCGTTCCAGACCGAATACCGCGCGGGTGGGGCGGTGGAGGTGGTGATCCGCTATGACGCACGTCTGGTTCAGGGCCGCAGCCAACGCATTCTGGCCAGCAAACGCTTCGAAATCCGCCAGCCGCTGGCCGACAAGCAGGTGTCAGCGGTGGTTGCCGGCTTCGGGAAGGCCTGCGACCAGCTGACCGGGCAGGTGGTGAGTTGGACCATTGCGCAAGCAGCCAGCGTTCCTGCTCACTGAACCCTGCCTGCTTTTTGTGGGAGCGGCCTTGTGTCGCGAAAGGGCCGCGAAGCGGCCCCGGGCATTCTTGCATGAGCGCCGAAATCCTGGGGCCGCTGTGCGGCCCTTTCGCGACGCAAGGCCGCTCCCACAACGGTCCGCGTCAGGCGAAGAACCAGTAGCAGACGAAGATCGCCGCGATCACACCGGACAACTCCGCCAGCAATGCGCAACCGACGGCATGGCGCACGCGCTGGATACCCACCGCACCAAAGTAAACCGCCAGCACGTAGAAGGTGGTTTCGGTACTCCCCTGAATCGTCGCCGCTACCAGCGCCGGGAAGCTGTCCACACCGTGGGTCTGCATGGTCTCGATCAGCATCGCCCGCGCCGCACTGCCGGAGAACGGCTTGACCAGTGCCGTGGGCAGGCCTTCGACGAAGCGGGTGTCCAGGCCCAGCCAGGTCACCGCATGGCGAATGCCGTCCAAGGCCAGCTCCAGGGCGCCTGAGGCCCGCAATACACCCACCGCCACCAGCATCGCCACCAGGTAAGGCAACAGGCCCTTGGCCACATCGAAGCCTTCCTTGGCGCCTTCGACAAAGGCTTCATACACCTTCACCCGCTTCAAGGCGCCGATCACCAGGAACAGGATGATCACGCCAAACAACGTGAGGTTGCCCAGGATCGACGACAGGCTGGCCAGCGCGGCTGCCGAGAGGGTGCCGAGAAAGGCCATGAAGCCGCCCAGCAGCAATGCACCGGGGATCAGGTAGGCGAGAACTACCGGGTCCCACAGGCGCAGGCGCTGCATCACCGCCACCGACAGCAGGCCGACCAGGGTCGAGACGCTGGTGGCCAACAGGATGGGCAGGAACACCATGGTCGGGTCCGCCGCGCCTTGCTGGGCCCGGTACATGAAGATGGTCACCGGCAGCAGCGTCAGCGACGAGGCGTTGAGCACCAGGAACAGGATCTGCGCGTTGCTCGCCGTGGTGCTGCTGGGGTTCAGCTCCTGCAGTGCGCGCATGGCCTTCAGGCCGATCGGCGTGGCGGCGTTGTCCAGGCCCAGGCCGTTGGCGGCGAAGTTCATGGTGATCAGGCCCAGGGCCGGGTGGCCGGGCGGAACTTCCGGCATCAGCCGGGCAAACAGCGGGCCGAGCACCTTGGCCAGCCACTCGACGATGCCAGCCTTCTCGGCGATCTTGAGAAAGCCCAGCCACAGGGTCAGCGTGCCGAACAGCAGCACCATCACCTCGACCGACAGCTTGGCCATGGCAAAGATGCTCTCGACCATCGCCGCGAAGATGCCGGCGTTGCCGCCTACCAGCCATTGGGCCAGGGCGGACACTGCCGCCACCAGGAAAAAGCCAAGCCAAAGGCCGTTGAGCATCCGTGTGTTCCCCCTGAAAAATGCCCGAATGATAGCGTATCGGGGCGTAAGGCTGGAGACCGCAGGCGAGGGCTGCGCCCTCGTATCGCGACACAAGGCCGCTCCCACAGAGGTCGGTGTACGCCGGCCATTGTGGGAGCGGCCTTGCGTCGCGAAAGGGGCCGCAAAGCGGCCCCAAGATCTCACAGGCAACAAAAAGCCCCGACAGGTCGGGGCTTTTTGTTCAGCTCATCAGGCTCAGCGCTTGGCAGCTTCGCCAACCATGGCCGCTTCCTGCTTGCCGGCCATCAGCGAGGCGTAGTACTTCTCGCCCTTGGCGGCGTCGTACATACCCTCCCAGCGAGCGATGACCAGGGCTGCCAGGGCGTTACCCACAACGTTCAAGGCGGTACGGGCCATGTCCATGATGCGGTCGACACCGGCGATGAAGGCCAGGCCTTCCAGCGGGATGCCCACGCTGCCCAGGGTGGCCAGCAGCACCACGAAGGAAACACCCGGTACGCCAGCGATACCCTTGGAAGTGACCATCAGGGTCAGCACCAGCAGCAGCTGCTGGCTCCAGGACAGGTCGATACCATACAGCTGGGCAATGAAGATGGCCGCGATGCTCTGGTACAGGGTCGAGCCGTCGAGGTTGAACGAGTAGCCGGTCGGTACCACGAACGAGCAGATCGACTTCGGTGCACCGTACTTCTCCATCTTCTCGATCACGCGCGGCAGCACGGTCTCCGAGCTGGAGGTGGAGTAGGCGAGGATCAGCTCATCTTTCATGATGCGCATGATCTTGATCACCGAGAAACCGAACAGGCGGGCAACCAGGCCCAGCACCATGAAGGCGAAGAAGGCGATGGCGAAGTACACCAGCAGCACCAGCTTGGCCAGCGGCAGCAGCGAGCTGAAACCGAAGTTGGCGACGGTCACGGCGATCAGGGCGAACACGCCGATAGGGGCGTAGTTCATGATCATGTGGGTGACCTTGAACATGGTCTCGGAAACCGCCTGGAAGGTACGCACCAGCGGGTCGCGCAGCTCTGCCTGCAGGCTCGACAGGCCCAGGCCGAACATCACCGAGAAGAAGATGATCGGCAGCATTTCGCCACGCATCAGCGCTGCGAAGATGTTCGACGGGATCAGGTTCAGCAGGGTTTCGATGAACGCGTGCTCATGCTGCACTTCGGCCGCGGTAGCCTGGTACTTGGAGATGTCCACGGTACCCAGGGTGCTCATGTCGATGCCGGCGCCCGGGTGGAACAGGTTGGCCAACACCAGGCCCACGACGATGGCGATGGTGGTCACCACTTCGAAGTAGATGATGGTCTTCAGGCCGATGCTGCCCAGTTTCTTCGCGTCGCCAACCCCGGCGATACCCACGATCAGCGACGAAATCACGATCGGGACGACGATCATCTTGATCAGGCGAATGAAGATGTCACCAGCGGGCTGGAGGACGTTGCTGATCCACCATGCCTTTTCTGCACTGAAATGATTCAGTAGCGCGCCGATTGCAACACCCAGGACCAGACCGATGACGATCTGCCAGGCGAGGCTCAGTTTTGCCTTCTTCATGTCTTTACCCTTTGTTCTAGTGGTCATGGGCACCCAACGGAAACGCGCGTAACAGAGCCGTTGGCTAGGTCACGAGCAGCAGATGCTTCCGTCCGGCACCTTCATGTAAGGACACCGCAGGCGAGCGACAGGGCGCTCGGGCCGGCGAAAAAGGCGGCAACTATTGCGATGGCAAAGGGGGAAATCTAATGCCGGAAGCGCATACCCCATGCCGTTTATGCATAACATTTTTGACCACAACGGGAGGTTCGCAAGTGCTTGATTTACAACGTTCGGAATCCCGAACAAGACCAAACCGCCATATTTAGGCAGATTTGGCAGGGTAAAAAGGACAGGGGCGATGGCTTGTTCGACAATCCGAATGGCCGAAATGTCACTTGAACAAGCGCCAGGCTGATCGAAAAAAAATTGATGTACGGTCGAGACAAAATGTGTCTCGAAGAGAAAATCGCGCAGGGAAGAGACGTTTCCTACATGGCTCCTCGGAAGTCAGGTCTGGTCAGATGCCCCTATGGCATCGCCGACCTGAAACTTCCGATTCCGCCTTTCCTGACCCGGCCCATTGCTGGAGGCACTCCCTGTACCCCTAGGCCACTCCGATCCTGCAACAATCAGAACAGCCCGGCCCCTTGGTCATGTGCAGCCCCTCCTCGGGGCGGCGCATCATAGAAGGCTGAAAATATAGAAAGGTTCAGCTTCTATTTCGTGACAGTGCATGACCTTTCCTCCGTACCGGGTGCAAATGCTCAGTACCAGTTCGGGTCACGCTTGAGCTGCTCCTGCAGCATCGCCTGCATGCCGTCGTCCGGCTTACCCAGCCAGCGGTACTGCGCGTGACGGGTGGGCGACTTGTCGCTCGGCAAACCTTCGGGTACCTCCACGAGCATCCCGTAGGCATCGTCCTTGTCCCAGCTGAACGCCACGATCAGGCGCTTGTAGGTGCAGTTGTCCTGGCGTTCGCACAATGGGCCGACCAGGTACTTGTCGCCGTCTTCGGTAACGGCAGACATCTGCTGCTGGGCACTGCCGGTCAGATTGACCACCCAATCAGGCAGACGTTCCTCGCCTTCAATCGTGTCCTGCCAGGTTTCCCGGTACTCCGGGTCCGAGCCGAGCAGCTGGTCGACCCGGACCTGGCCGTCATTGGCCGCCATCGCCGCCGCACTGCCGCCCAGTAACAGGGCGGCAGCCAGGGATGTCCAACGCTTCCTGCCCATCTTCAACCTCGTCCACGTCCAAAGAAGAAGGAGGCTACGAACAGCACCAGGAAGACAATGAACAGAATCTTCGCGATACCGGTGGCAGCGCCCGCGATACCACCGAAGCCCAGTACGGCGGCGACAATGGCGATGATGAGGAAAGTGATAGCCCAACTCAGCATGGTGGTTCTCCTTTCTTTTTTGAAATCGTTACGGCCAGCGGTCAGAACACCCAGCGGTCCTGGGGTACGAGCCTTTCCAGGGTGGCCGGTGACGCGGTGGCCTGGCCAGTTGGAAGCGGGTCGGCGGCCTTGATCAAGGTATTGGCACGGGTTGCCTGAATCTGCGTCAACAGGGCGGTCTGCGCCGCCACTTGCTCGGTCAGGCGCGCGGTCTGCCAGCTGTAATAGAAGAGGCCAGCGGCCAAGGTCAGCAACAGCGCCAGGCCGAGTGAAAGCACCTGGCTCAGGGGCAGTGCAGCGCTCTGCAAGCGGTTGACGGATTGGCGGGTCATGCCGGCTCCTCCTGCTGTAATTCTTGTTCAAACCTGAACAGGTAATTGCAGCCTGCATGCCAGCCTTACAAATCAAATAAAATTCATTTAAATCATATAGTTATGTGAATCCTGCAAAACCGGCAAGGACGTATCCTGCACGATGCCGCCCGGACCGTCGTGCGAATTGCACGATCAGCCCTCGACCTTGGTCGCCACCTTGAGCAGGTCGGCATCCACCCCGCGCACGCCGATGATCTGCCGGGCGATTTCCACAGCAATGGTTTTCTGCTCGCTGCTGACCACCTCGCCCGAAAGCCGCACCAAACCCTCCTCGCTGGCCACTTTCAGGTTCAGGCCATCGAGGTTACGGCTGAAGCGGTAGCTGTTCTGGATCTTGTCGATGATCCAGCTGTCGCTCGGTTGCGGCCCAGCCGGCGTCCCCACCGGGGTTTCCCTGGCCTTGGCCATGGCGGCGCTATCGAGGCTGACCAGGTTGTTGACCAGGTGCACACCCTCGGTGGTACGCGCCACCACGCCGGCCAGCTCCTTGGCCTCGGCACTGTCGACCTTGCCGCGCAGGGTCACCACACCTTCGCTGCTCTGTACATCTATAGACGCCTTCTCGGTGGTACGGCTCCATAGCAGCCGCGCACGGATCACCGCGGCCAGGGTGGCATCCTCCAGGCGCTGGGCATAGGCACGCAGCGCCAGCGGGCGCTCCACCAGCTGGGCATTGACCCGCAGCTGGTTGTCGACTTGCTCGATGCCACGGGTAGCCAGCGCCACATGCTCGGCCAGCTGGCGTTCGACGTCGTTCTCCACCTCACCGGAAAGCCGCGCCTGCTTGCCGTCCACCTCGACCTGGATACGGAACGGGTCGAGCATGCGGTTCAGCGACAGGGCAGTTTGCAGGGCCCCCTCCAGGCGGGCGTCCTGCACCGGGCCGGCGAATGCCGGGGTGAACATCGGCAGCAGGGTGGTTGCCAACACGGCGGTGCGAATGGAAAAGGACATGGCAGTGCCTCCTTTTGTAGAGCAAAAGCTAAAAATCCTCGCAACCAATGTGCCACCGCGGACCTCTAAGGAAATCATCGGGATATCGCGGCCTTCCAGGCGTTGATTGGCCATTGGCTAGCATGCAAAGGACAGGTTCCTTCACAATGGACCATGCAACTTGCCCGATTTTTCCCACACTAAATGAAGATCTTTCCTAAAGGAGCGCAGCACATGGAGTCAGCCCAGGACAACCAAGGCCGCATTCTGCTGGTGGATGACGAGTCCGCGATCCTGCGCACCTTCCGCTACTGCCTGGAGGACGAGGGCTATAGCGTGGCAACGGCCAACAGCGCTGCTCAGGCCGAAGCCCTGCTGCAGCGCCAGGTATTCGACCTGTGCTTCCTCGATTTGCGCCTGGGCGAGGACAACGGCCTCGATGTGCTGGCGCAGATGCGTATCCAGGCCCCCTGGATGCGGGTAGTGATCGTCACCGCACACTCGGCGATCGATACGGCGGTAGACGCGATCCAGGCCGGCGCCGCCGATTACCTGGTCAAACCGTGCAGCCCCGACCAGCTGCGCCTGGCTACCTCCAAGCAGTTGGAAGTGCGCCAGCTTTCCGCGCGCCTGGAGGCCCTGGAAGGTGAAGTGCGCAAACCCAAGGACGGCCTCGACTCGCACAGCCCGGCCATGATGGCGGTACTGGAAACCGCCCGCCAGGTCGCTACCACCGACGCCAACATCCTCATCCTTGGCGAGTCGGGCACAGGTAAAGGTGAGCTGGCCCGGGCCATCCACGGCTGGAGCAAGCGCGCGCGCAAATCCTGCGTGACCATCAACTGCCCGTCACTGAACGCCGAGCTGATGGAAAGCGAGCTATTCGGTCACACCCGCGGCGCCTTCACCGGTGCCAGCGAAAGCACCCTGGGGCGAGTCAACCAGGCTGATGGGGGCACGCTGTTCCTCGACGAGATCGGCGATTTCCCACTGACCTTGCAGCCCAAACTGCTGCGCTTCATCCAGGACAAGGAATACGAGCGCGTCGGCGACCCGGTCACCCGTCGCGCCGATGTGCGGATTCTCGCCGCCACCAACCTCAACCTCGAAGAGATGGTGCGTGAAAGCCGCTTCCGCGAAGACCTGCTGTATCGCCTGAACGTCATCACCCTGCACCTGCCGCCCCTGCGCGAGCGCAGTGAAGACATCCTGACCTTGGCCGACCGCTTTCTCGCCCGCTTCGTCAAGGAATACTCCCGGCCTGCCCGGGGCTTCAGTGACGAAGCCCGTACGGCCCTGCTCAACTACCGCTGGCCCGGCAACATTCGCGAATTACGCAACGTGGTGGAGCGGGCCAGCATCATCTGCCCGCAGGAACGCGTGGAAATCAGCCACCTGGGCATGGGCGAGCAGCCCGCAGGCAATGCCCCGCGGGTTGGCGCCGCGCTGAGCCTGGATGAGCTGGAACGCGCCCACATCGGTGCGGTGCTGGCCGCAAGCGACACCCTGGACCAAGCCGCCAAGACCCTGGGGATCGATGCCTCCACCCTGTACCGCAAGCGCAAGCAGTACAACCTATGAGGTGGCCGCCCATGAAGCTGCGCACGCGGCTTTTCCTCAGCATTTCGGCGCTGGTCACCGTGGCCCTGCTCGGGCTGCTGCTGGGCTTGGTCAGCGTGCTGCAAATGGCCACGGTGCAACAGCGACTGGTGCGCGATACCACCCACGCCCTGGAAATTGGGCTGAAGTTGCGCCAGAACCTTGGCGAACAGTTGACCCTGATGCTCGATGACGAGACCGCCCCGGAAAACCTGCGGCTGCTGCAGGACAACTTCCAGACCCTGCTCAACCAAGGGCTGGACCAAGGTGGCGAGCGCACCGGCTTCAGCAAGGCCAGCAGCAATTACCAGGCTTTCCTCCAGGCCTACCGCGACAGCCCGGCGCCTTCGCGCAGCATGGGGGTTGAACAACCACTGGGGGCCGCGTTCAACCAGGTCCGCACCGACCTGATCGATTCCCACAAGCAGGCCTTGGAGCACATCACCCGCAGCGAGGAGCACACCCGCGACCACGCCTTGCTGGTCAGCGGCGTACTTGGCCTGATGGGCTTGGTGGTGCTGGTACTGGGCTTCATCACCGCGCACAACATTGCCCGGCGCTTCGGCCAGCCGATCGAAGCCTTGGCCATAGCGGCCGACCAACTCGGCAAGGGTAATTTCGACGTAACCCTGCCGGTCACCCAAGCCACCGAACTGAACCAGCTGACCCGCCGCTTCGGCCTGATGGCCGATGCCTTGCGCAAGCACCAGGCCACCAACGTCGATGAACTGCTGGCCGGCCAGCAACGCTTGCAGGCGGTGCTGGACAGCATTGACGATGGCCTGCTGATCATCGACCGCCAAGGCCGGCTGGAGCACCTCAACCCGGTGGCGCAGCGCCAGCTGGGCTGGACCGATAGCCGCGTGGGCAGCAGCCTGGCCGAAGCCCTGCAGCGCCCGGAGCTGGAGCAGCAGCTACGCCAGGTACTGCGCGGCGGCAACCTCGACCGCCAGCCGGACGACCTGAACATGGAGGTCGATGACGAAACGCGCCTGCTCTCCTACAGCCTGACTCCGGTCAGCCACCCGCAAGGGCCGATCCTGGGCGCGGTGATGGTGCTGCACGATGTAACCGAGCAGCGAGCCTTCGAACGCGTGCGCAGCGAATTCGTGCTGCGTGCTTCCCACGAACTGCGCACCCCGGTGACCGGCATGCACATGGCCTTCGGCCTGTTGCGCGAGCGGCTCAAGTTTCCGCCCGAGGCGCGCGAACATGACCTGCTGGAAACCATCGGCGAGGAAATGCAGCGCCTGACCCAGTTGATCAACGATCTGCTCAACTTCAGCCGCTACCAGAGCGGGATGCAGAAGCTCGAGCTGGCTCCCTGCGCCATCGACGAATTGCTGGAGCGTGCACAACAGCGCTTTGCCGAGCCGGCGGTAAACAAGCAGATCGAGCTGATCACGGAGCTGGAGCCGCCGCTGCCGCGTATCCAGGCCGACGTCTCCCAACTCGACCGGGTGCTGGACAACCTGTTGCACAACGCCATCCGCCATACCGCCAGCGGCGGGCGTATCCGCTTGCATGCACGACGGCATGCGGAGCGGGTGATCATCAGTGTCGAGGACAACGGAGAGGGCATTGCCTATGGGCAACAGGGGCGCATCTTCGAGCCCTTCGTGCAGGTAGGGCGCAAGAAAGGCGGCGCGGGGCTGGGGCTGGCATTGTGCAAAGAAATCGTGCAGTTGCACGGCGGGCGCATGGGCGTGTTTTCCCGACCGGGGCAGGGGACCCAGTTCTACATGGCACTGCCGGTCTGAGGCCTGTGACTGCCCTCTGTAATCGATGGACTCGCCCCCGCCGAGGCATCACAGTGCCACGGTGGCGTTCTAAGAAGCCAACGGCAGCGAGGGCGAGACCATGAAAAAGCA
>NZ_JBEPNE010000030.1:0-37430 GCF_040546125.1 Pseudomonas sp. UYEF17 | reverse complement strand
GCGGCCGTGGCCGCGAACACCGGCAAAGCCGGTGCCATCCACCGCGCAGTCTGCTTCGCGGGTGAACCCGCTCCCACAGGTACGGCGCAGGCTTCGGGCTCACGCTGTACCTGTAGGAGCGGCCGTGGCCGCGAACACCGGCGCAGCCGGTGCCATCCACCGCGCCGCTTGCTTCGCGGGTGAACCCGCTCCCACAGGTACGCGCAGGCTTCGGGATCACGCTGTACCTGTGGGAGCGGCCATGGCCGCGAACACCGGCAAAGCCGGTGCCATCCACCGCGCCGCTTGTTTCGCGGGCATGCCCGCTCCCACAGGTACGGCGCAGGCTTCGGGCTCACGCCGTACCTGTGGGAGCGGCTTTAGCCGCGAACACCGGCAAAGCCGGTGCCATCCATCACGATGCTCAGCCGACCGATTTCAACGGCACACGCCCACTCAGCCGCTCGAGCATGGTCGCGCAGTACCAGTCATCGAACTGGCACACCCCGTTCTCGGCATTCTCCGAGAACGGCCCGGGTTCATAGCTGGGCGAAGAAACGCCCGCATGGGTCCCTTCCACCAAGCGGCGGTCCTGGTCGTTGGTCGCCAGCCATACCTTGGTCAACCGGTCGAGGTCATAGTCGACCCCTTCCACCGCCGACTCCGGCACCAGCCACTTGGTAGTCACCAAGGTTTCCCCCGGGCCAATCGGCAGCACGCGGAAACTCAGCGCGTGGTCGCCAAGGAAATGGTTCCAGGTAGAGGGATAGTTGAAGTACAGCAAAGCACCGATATCCGCCTCGCCACTGCTGTCCAACCGCCCGTTGACGGCGGGCTTGCCGTCCATGGTGTAGCTGACGGCGCCGGCCGAGAGCGGGATGCGGGTCATGCGGAAGCGCCCCAGTGGGTCCATGACCAGGCGGCTGGGCATGCCCGCCGTTTCGCAGCGGGTCCAGTGGGCCACCAGTTCCGGGTCGTCGTCACCGCCCACACCGGCCACCGACAGGTTCTCGACGAACGAGTTGAGCAACTCGGGGTGGGTGCCGTCGCAGTGGTAGCACTCGCGGTTGTTTTCGAACACCAGCTTCCAGTTGCCCTTCTCGATCAGGTTGGACTCGAAGGCGACCTTGCAGTTTTCCAGGCCGTGCGGGGCGATGAAGGGGCTGACCGCCGCGCGGAAGCTGCTGAAGTCCGGCGCCTGTTGCGCCACGCACACGTAGATGTAGGTGTGGACGACCTCCACATGCACCGGCTTGAGGTTGTATTGCGACTTGTCGAAATCCGCGCCCATGTTGCCGGCATAGATCAGGTTGCCATCCAGCTCGAATGTCCACTTGTGGTAAGGGCACACCAGCTTGGCGACTTTACCCGCAGCGTGTTCGCACACCTTGGCACCGCGGTGGCGGCAGGCATTGTGGAACGCGCGCACTTCGCCATCCTTGCCACGCACGACAGCCACCGGGTAGTCGCCGATCTGCAGGGTGAAATACTGGCCGGCCTTGGGAATCTCGAATGTGTGGCCGGCGAAGACCCAGTCCTTGTGCCAGATATGCTCAAGGTCCTGACGATACACTTCCGGGTCCAGATACAGTTCCCGCGGCAATACATGCCGCGGCTTGCGCTGTTTGATCAGGCCAATGACGGATTCATTGCTATTCATTATTATCCTCCAGCCACACGGTGTTCACGACAACCGCTGACAATTACCGAACCATTATTCTTGTAACCAGCCAACTGAAACTTTCTCGCAAGTTAAACTTCAGCCCTGCCCACTTCAAACGACATTTTCAAAGCACAATTCATAATGCGTTGTTATGCATTGACGGCTTCAGACTTTCCACCAGGTAAACTTTGACAGCACCCAGTCGCGTACCCGCCCGCAGGCGTCGTAATCGGTATTTTCCTTGCAGGCCAAGTAATGCAGGCTGTTGCGCAATGTGACTTGTTCACGCACCGGCCTGGTCAACCGGCCCTGCTCGACCAGGCTGGCCACCAGCTGGTTCCAGCCCAGGGCAACCCCTTGGTGGGCCAGCACCATGTTGATGATCAGGCTGTAGTCATTGGCGTGGAACAGTGGCGGGCTGTCGGCGCCACGCTCATCGATGTCCACGTTGTGGAATGCCAGCCACACACTCCAGTCCACATGCTCGGCCACACCAGCCCGGCCGTACGGGCTCAAGTCCAGCAGCGCGCTGTTGCACAGGCCTTGCAGCGAGCCGATCTCGGGGTGACGCGCGAGGTACTGCGGCGTGCACACCGGGTAAATCACGTCATGGCACAGCGGGTAGATGGTGTAGGCATCACCCACATTGGCAAACTTGGAGATGATCACATCCGGCTCCACACCGGGCTCCCGCGTCAGAAAGTTTTGCGTGGTGATCAGGTTGAGCTCGATATCCGGGTTGTTGGCGCGAAACTCGTTGATGTGATGCGACAACCAGAACGCGGAAAACGCCGGGGAGCAACAAATCGTCAGCACGTGCTTTTCCAGCGGTGTATGGCGTATCCGCTCCGCCGCCTGGGCAATATTGACGAACGACAACTGCGACGCCTCGAAAAACACCGAACCTGCCGGGGTAAGCTCAACCGCACGGCCCACACGTTCGAACAACTGCGCGCTCAGGTAAGTTTCCAATTCACGAATCTGCCGGCTGATCGCCGCCTGCGACACACACAGCGCCTCTGCGGCCCGGGTGAAACTCTGGTACTTGGCTGCCGCGACAAACGCTTTGACAGCACGTAATGAAGGCATGCGAAGTAACAGGGTATCGGGATCAACTTGCCGCTGTGACATCCTGGTGTGTTCTCCTCATTCCGGGTACAGGACACTTGAATCGTACACAGCGGGTAAAAAAACACATCGGCACTTAAATTACTTTACGCATAACCTTGGGTTATGCGAAGAATCGCCGAATTCACCAATAACACTGGGTTATCAAAGAAACCGCACAAAATGTCGTTGGACTTCATCCTTGCTGCACCCATACATTAGTCGCCGACCTGTATGCCAGATCCACCCGCCTGGAATGGCTTTCACTCTATTAGTCAGCCGAACCTCGGACCTCGGCATCTGGGTGACACATGACAATAACTACAAGAACATTCAGCCACACCTTCAAAGAGCGCAACCTGGGGTTCATGGCACAACCCACCACGCGCCCAAAGCCGTCGCGGGTCGGTTTTCTGCTGCTGGAGAACTTTTCCCTGCCCAGTTTCACCCAGGCGCTGGATGTGCTGGTCACCGCCAACCTGATCGCTCCTGGCTCGATCAGGGTGCATACCTTCAGCCACAACCACAACGAAGTGATGAGCGACCTGGCCATCCCCATTCGCCCAGACACGCCGCTGACCGATGTGCGCCTGTGCGACCTGGACATCATGGTGGTCTGCGGTGGCTTGCGGGCCGCGCGCACGGTACCCGGCTGGCTGACCGCCCTGCTGAAGCGGCTGGCCAGGTTCCCGGTGGTGCTGGGCGGCTTGTGGAACGGCGCCTGGTACCTGGGCAGCGCCGGCCTGCTCGACGGCTACCGCTGCGCCATCCACCCCGAGCAGCGCATTGCCCTGGCCGAGCGGGTGCCGCACGCATTGGTCACCCACGATGCCCTGGTGCTCGACCGCGACCGGCTGACCGCCGCCTCGCCGGCGGGCGCCTTCGAAATGATGCTGCAGTGGCTGAACATTGGCTGCAGCCACGCGCTCGCCGATGCGGTGCTCGACACGCTGGACCACGACCAAAGCAAGTTCCGCAGCGTGCAAAAGCCCCTGCAGCCCAAGGTCAGCCGACCCCTGCGCGAAATCATCAAGCTGATGGAGGCCAACCTCGAGGAGCCGCTGTCACCCGGCCAGTTGTCCCAGGCTGTCGGTTTGTCCGTACGCCAGGTGCAGCGCCTGTTCAAGGACCAGCTCGACACCACCCCGCAGAAATACTACTTCCAGTTGCGCATTACCGAAGCGCGGCGCCTGATCCAGAACTCCAATGCATCGATCTTCGATGTGTCAATCGCCTGCGGCTTTGTGTCGTGCACCCACTTCAGCAGGTCCTACAGTGCGTTCTTCGGCCACCCACCTTCAAAAGAAGTGCGCTATGAAATTTGAAATACAAGGAGCGCGCAAGGAAGGTTTCTGAACAGGCCGCCCCCGGCACTGACAATAAAAACAATCGTATAGCCATCGATCACTGAATTTTCGAGATGGCTTCACGGCCCCGCCTTGGAGGCCGCGCTGCCCTTTTACTCGAAAAACCATATCGGGAGACAAGAATGACAAGTCCAAATATCTCAGTCGAAGATGTACCGCTGAACAGGTTCCACAAACTTCTCACGCTGCGCTCTGGCGGTGGCTCGTTCGTCGATGGCTATGTCTTGAGCATTATCGGCGTCGCCCTGGCGCACATCAGCACTGCGTTGTCACTGAACAGCTTCTGGGAAGGCCTGATCGCCGCCTCGGCGCTGATCGGCATTTTCTTTGGCGGCTTCCTCGGCGGCTGGCTGACCGACCGCCTTGGCCGCAAGCGCCTGTTCTTCGTCGGGCCAACCTTGTTCATCGTCGCCTCGCTCGGGCAGTTCTGGGCCGACTCGGCCTTGGCCATCTTCCTGCTGCGGCTGGTCATCGGCATTGCGGTCGGCATCGAATACCCGGTTGCCACCTCGCTGCTGGTCGAGTTCATGCCCCGCAAGTACCGCGGCCCACGCCTGGCCATGCTCACCATCCTCTGGTTTGCCGGTGCGGCGGCTGCCTACATCGTCGGCGAACTGCTGCTGCGCACCGGTGCCGAGGACGCCTGGCGCCTGGTACTGGCCAGCTCCGCGACCATTGGCCTGGCCCTTTTCATGGTACGTATCGGCACCCCCGAATCACCGCGTTGGCTGCTGAGCAAAGGCCGCAGCGCCGAGGCAGAACAGGTGATCAAGGCGGTATATGGCAATGACTTCTCCCTGCGCAACCTGCCCGAGCAGGGCACCGAGCACAAAGTGAACATCTGGAGCCTGCTGTATGCCGGTTACGGCAAGCGCATGCTGTTCGTCATCGTGTTCTGGACCTGCTGCATCATCCCGCTGTTCTCGGTCTATGCGTTTGCGCCCAAGGTGCTGGCGGCGCTGAATGTGAAAGGTGACAGCGCCTCGATCGGTTCGGTACTGATCACGCTGTTCTTCGTGGTCGGCTGCATGGTCGCCACCCGCCTGATCAACGTCATCGGCCGCCGCAACCTGTTGCTCTACAGCTTCCTGGTGTCGGGGCTGGCCTTGCTGTGCCTGGGCGCGTTCCATAGCAGCGCGGGTATCTGGATCCTGGTGTTCTTCGCCCTGTATGCGTTGTTCATTGGTGGTGCGCAGGTGCTGACGCTGGTCTACCCGAACGAAATCTTCCCCACGGAAATCCGCGCCTTCGCGGTCGGCATGGGCACCTCCGTCTCGCGCATCGGCGCGGCAGTGGGTACCTACCTGGTGCCGGTTTCGTTAGACGTGCTGGGTATTGCGCAAACCATGTACGTGGCCGCTGCCATCACTTTCTTCGGGCTGCTGCTGTCCTGGGCCCTGGCCCCGGAAACCCGTTCGCTGAACCTGCAGCAGGCGGCCGCCCTGGGCTAACGGTACATGGCACCGGCTTCGCCGGTGTTCGCGGCTGAAGCCGCTCCCACAGGGGGGCGCGCCAACCGACTATCTGTTTTGAAGCGCAGAAGTTCTACAAGTTGTTGCCGCTGCGAACTTTTTCCCGTTTACCGGTCTATGTGGGAGGCACAGAAAGGTAGCGAAACGCGAGACAAGCTTCGCCGACACCTGCTGGCCAGATGGCTCAATTGTTATCAGAGGTTGGCTTCGCTCATGAAAATACATGTCGCAAGGTTGATGCTGCTCGGCCTGTTCTCGTTCGCGGCGATGGGCACGGCATCGGCAACACAAATGAAGGCGCCCGTAGTGGCAGCCCCGGTGGTTCAATCACCGTTGCAGCCTGCCGGCAACCCCTGGTCCAGGGTGGCCAGTGTGGCCGATGAACAGCCAGCCACACTGCTGGCCCACGATGACGACCGCTGGCATGACCACCGCAGCGACTGGCGCCGCGAACAGTGGCGCCGCGAGCAGGCCCGCCGTGATTGGGAGCGCCGGCGAGACTGGGAACGCCGACGCGACTGGGAACGGCGACGCGACTGGGAGCACCGCCATGAGCGGGCCATGCACCACCGCTACAATGATGACCACCGCTACTATCGCCGTTGACCGCAAGCAGCCAACGCGCCCCCTGTAGGAGCGGCCTTGTGTCGCGATCGGGCCGCAGAGCGGCCCCGGCGATATCTGCTTCAATGCTGAAATCGTGGGGCCGCTAAGCGGCCCGATCGCGACACAAGGCCGCTCCTACAAGGTCCGCGCCAGTCAGTCAGGTGGGGGTATCCGCTGCAGCCTCGGCCTCCATCTTCAAACGGTCGGCCTTGCAAATGTACTTGGGCTTGCGCGGCGCCAGCTTGGCGCTGGCCTTCTTGGCATGCGCCTGCAGTAGCTGCTTGATCTTCTTGCGACGGTTCATTCTCACTCGACCTGTCAGTCTGGTTTGGCTGAACACATCATACCTTGCCTGGGCCAGCGTCTCGTTGACGTTATTTTCACGCTCGGCAGATTAGCGTCACGCCCTTTCCGGCCACGGGCACATCCGCTGGCCGCCAAGTACGACGAGGCATACGTGTCACACACTCCATCCCCCTCCTCGCCCAAGCGCGTGGACTGGGCCGGCCTGGGCTGGCTTTTGCTGTTCTTCTGGTACTTCTCGGGCGTGACCCAGGCGTTGCTGCTGTTCAGTGGTACCACCGGCTTTGCCGGTTTTCGCGATGCATTCTTCCTCAGCAGCCTGTGGCTGGCCCCGGTACTGCTGCTGCCGCGCTTCACTCGCGCCACGGCAGCGGTCATCGGCCTGGTGTTGTGGGCTGCTTCGCTGGTGGGTCTGAGCTACTTCGGCATCTATCGCCAGGAGTTCTCGCAAAGCGTCATCTTCGTGATGTTCGAGTCCAACACCGCCGAGGCCGGTGAGTACTTCAGCCAGTACTTCAGCGCCTGGCTGGGCCTGGCACTGCTGCTGTACACGCTGGTGGCGGTGCTGCTGTGGAAGCGCGTACGCCCGGTCAGCCTGCCGCTGCGCAGCCGCCTGCCGGTGGTCGCCCTGTTGCTGCTGGCCAACCTGGTGTACCCGTTCTACAAGCAGATGGTCACCCAGGAACGCAGCTTCGCCGACGCGGCGGAAAAGGTGCAGCAGCGCATGGAACCCGCCGTGCCCTGGCAACTGCTGGTCGGCTACCGCCAGTACCGCCAGCAGCTGGACAACATGCAGGAGCTGCTGGCCAAGAACGCCGCGCTGCCGCCCCTGCAAAACCTGCGTGACAGCAGCGGGGCAGCGCCGCGCACGCTGGTGCTGGTGCTGGGCGAATCCACCACCCGCGAGCACATGCACCTGTACGGCTACAACCGCGACACCACGCCCAACCTCGATGCGCTGGCCGCCAGCGACAAGAGCCTGACGGTGTTCCGCAATGTGGTGTCGCCACGCCCGTACACCATCGAAGTGATGCAGCAGATCCTCACCTTCGGCGACGAGCAGAACCCGGACCGCTTCCTCACCGACCCGTCGCTGATCAACCTGATGAAACAGGCCGGCTACAAGACCTTCTGGATCACCAACCAGCAGACCATGACCAAGCGCAACACCATGCTGACCACCTTCTCGCAGCAGACGGACGCGCCGGTGTACCTGAACAACCAGCGCAACCAGAATGCCAGCCAGTACGACGACGTGGTGCTGACGCCGTTCGAGAAGGCCCTGCAGGACCCGGCGCCGAACAAGTTCATCATCGTGCACCTGCTGGGTACGCACATGGACTATCGCTACCGCTACCCGAACGACTACGCGCACTTCAACGACCGCCAGGGGGTGCCCGGCAAGCTGACCGATGACCAGGTGGAAACCTACAACTTCTACGATAACGCGGTGCGCTACAACGACTACGTGGTGTCGAGCCTGATCAAGCGTTACTCGGCCAGTACCTCCAATGGTTTCCTGCTGTACCTGTCCGACCATGGCGAAGATGTGTACAGCTCTGGCAACCACGACCGCCTGGGGCGCAACGAAGGCGCGCCGACCCGACCGATGTACACCATCCCGTTCTTGCTGTGGACTTCGCCCAGCTGGCAGGCCGAGCACCCGCGCGACCTGCAGGCGATGGCCGACCGGCCCTACAGCAGCTCGCACCTGATCCATACCCTGTCCGACCTGGCCGGGCTGAGCTATGACCGTTACGAACCGGCCAAGAGCCTGGTGAGCCCGCAGTTCGTGGTGGCACCACGCTGGATTGGCGACCCGTACCGCAAGGATGGACTGCGCGAGTTCGACCACCTGCCGCTGGACAAGGCCGAGCGGGTGCGGGAGACGGCCAGTAGTGGCAAGAACCTGAACTGAGTGTTGCGCGGTAGGGATTGCCGGGGGCGCTTTGCGCCCCTTTCGCGACACAAGGCCGCTCCCACAAAGATGCGCACTGTCCTGTAAGAGCGGCTGCACCGCGAACAAAGGTTTACCGCCCCAGCGTAAAACGCCATGCTTGGCGCATCTTTGGTATGAGAGATGCCCATGCTCACGGTGCAGGACCTGATCGATATCGAACTGCTCAAGTTGCAGGCCGTGGCTGGCGCGGCCGGCACCGGCAGGCTGATCACCTGGGCCCACACCGTCGACTTGCCAGACCCCTGGCGCTGGGTATCGCCAGGCGACCTGGTGATGACCACCGGCGTCGGCCTGCCCAGCGCCCCGGCAGACCAGGTGAGCTGGCTGGAGCAACTGGTGCAGAGCAACCCCAGTGCCTTGGTGGTGGCGCCGCGGGCCGATGCGCCGGCGCTGTCCGGCGAACTGCTGGCCGCCGCCGACCGCCTGTTGTTCCCGGTGCTGCATGGCAGCTTCGAACTGGAGTTCGTCAAGCTGTCGCACTACGTGATCGAGAGCGTGCTGCAGGCCCAGCGCGAGCGTTTCAACGCCAGCGAGCGGCTGTTCCAGACCTACGCCGACGCCTTGCGCAAAGCCCCCGACATGGCTGGGCGCCTGGCGATCCTGGCCGACACCCTCGGCCTCGACCTGGCCATCGAGGATGCCCCCAGCGGCACCACCGTGGTCGAAACCCGCCGGGCCGCGCCCGCGCCAACCTGCTGATGGCGCGCAAAGGCACCCGCACTCAGGATGACGCCATCCTGGTGCGCTCGCTGGTCGGCTTGCTGGGGGTGGAACTGGAACGCCTGATGATCCACCGCGACCAGCAGCGCGAAGAAGGCGCAGCGCTGTTGCGCAGCCTGCTCGACAGCGAGACGGAGTTCAGCCTGGCGCGGCCGATGCTGGAGCGCCGTGGCCTGGTCGGCACCCTGGTGAGCCTGGCGATCAGGCCGGGTAGCCACGGCCCATGGAGCAGCGCCGACATCCACCAGGCCCCTGCCCTGCATCACTCCACGCCGCTACTGCTCGACGACAAAGGCCTGCTGCTGGCGATCAGCCGTGACGACGCGCCAATCCTGACGGCGCTGTGCCACAACCTCGGTGAGGGTACGGTAATTGGTATCAGCGGGCCGATCGCGGCGGCCACCGGCTTTCGCGAGAGCGTGCGCCAAGCCCGCCTGGCGCTGACCCAGGCCGAGGAAAGTGGCGCGCAGCAGCTGCGTTATGGCGAGGCGGAAACCGGCCTGATCATGGCGCCCAAGTCGCTGGCCGAGGCGCGGGCGCTGGTGGGGCGTTACCTGGGGCCGCTGATCGAGCATGACCGCACCCAGGGTGCGGCGCTGCTGCAGACGTTGGTCACCTTCCTGCACAACGACGGCAACTGGAAGGCCACGGCGTATGATTTGGGGATTCACCGGCAGACGCTGGTGTACCGGCTGAAGCTGGTGGAGCAGCTTACCGGGATCAAGCCGACCACTACCGGCGGGATTGCGCGGTTCTGGATTGCGATTCAGGCGGGGAAGAATACCGACCTGTTCGAGCATCTGGTCTAGGCCCTTGGGGGCGCTTTGCGCCCCTGTCGCGACACAAGGCCGCTCCCACAGGACTGCGCGGTCCTTCTGTAGGAGCGGCCTTGTGTCGCGATGGGCTGCAACGCGGCCCCAGATACACCTTAATTCAACCCAACCTCTGCACCAGGCTGCTGCCCCCGCGGCCCCCGCACCATCACATACGAAACCGCAATCAACACAATCGCAACCACGCATTGCCCCAGGCTCACCCGCATGCTCGGGTCGAAGGCCATGCTCACCAGCACCGCCACGATCGACCCGGTCACCAGCAACGGCAACCACGGATGCCCCCACATGGCGAACTTCAGCGTACCTTCCGCCACCCATTTGCGCCGCAGCCGGAGCTGCGACAGGCAGATCACCAGGTAGACGAACAGGAACACCGTGCCGGACGAGTTGATCAGGAACTGGAACACGGTATCCGGCCACAGCGCCGCAATCACCACGCAGCCATAGCCCACCAGGGTCGAGGCAATCACCCCGCGTACGGGTACGCCATTGCCGCTGACCTTGGCCACCCAGCGTGGCGCCTCACCGTTGGAGGCCAGCACGTAGAGCAACCGCGACGAGGTATACAGCCCGGCATTGAGTACCGACAGCACCGCCACCAGGATGACCACGGTGAGCATGTCGCCTGCGCCGGGAATGCCGATATGCTCCAGGGTGGTCACGAACGGCGACTTGCCGGGGGTGATCGAGGTCCATGGCTGTGCCACCACGATGAAGAACGTCGCCAGCACGAAGAACACCAGGATGCGTAGCATCACCGTGTTCACCGCCTTGCGGATGTTGCGCGACGGGTCTTCCGATTCGGCCGCCGCCAGGGTGGCGACTTCCACACCGGTCATGGAGAAGATCACCACCACTACCCCGGTGAACAACGCGCCTACCCCATGGGGAAGGAAGCCGCCATGCTGGGTGAGGTTGGCAAAACTGGCGCTGGAGCCGGGCCACAGGTTGAACACGTACAACCCGGCCACGACCAGAAACACCACGATGGCCGCGACCTTGATGCCGGCGAACCAGTATTCGGCCTCGCCAAACGAGTGCACCGACATCAGGTTGAGCAAGGTCATGCCGACCATCAGGCCAAGGGCAATGGCCCACACCGGGATATCGGGCAGCCAGGCATTGATGATCTGCCCGCCGACCACGGCCTCGAAGCCGACCACGATCACCCAGAAGTACCAGTACAGCCAACCGGTCATGTACCCGGCCGGGCGCCCGAAGGCCAACCGGGCGTAGTCGACGAACGAACCTTTGGCCGGCTGCGCGGCGGCCATTTCGCCGAGCATGCGCATCACCAGCGCGACGATCAGGCCGGTGATGGCATAGGTGATGAAGGCACCCGGGCCGGTTGATGCGATAACCGCGCTGGACCCTACGAACAGACCGGCCCCGATCACACCGCCCAGGGCCAGCATGCTGATGTGCCGGGTCTTGAGGGCACGCTTGAGACGCGGGTCATGCTCCGACTGAATCGGCATTGGTTGTCTCCTTTTATTATTAGTAATCAACATTGCCGCTTCGCAAGGGTATGCAGGGGCCAGAGCATGGCCTATCGCAAAAAAACAGGTGCGCAGGCGCTGGCCTGTACAAATGTATGAAGGAAATTCGCAGAAGCGCGCTCTGTGTAGGAGCGGCCTTGTGTCGCGATAGGGCCGCGAAGCGGCCCCCGGCTTTCAGCGTTACAGCAACAATTGCTGGGGCCGCTTTGCGGCCCTATCGCGACACAAGGCCGCTCCTACAACGGTCGGCGAGATGCTCAGGCAGATGTAGAACAGCTGCCCTGCCGGGCACTCCCCCGCACCGCCTCGGCCAGTTTGCGCAGGTTGGCCTGGTGGGCATTGACCAGGCTGGCGATGCTGTTGTCCGCGGGCGTCTGCAGCGAGGTACGGCAGGTCAGTTCGGCCGCACCCGAGCGCGTCAGGCGCCATACCGCCTCCAGCGAGGCATAGCGCCCCGGCACGCTATCGAAGCGCTGCACGTCCACCCGCAGCAACGCCTTGCCGCCACCCACCGGCCCGCCCAACTGGTCCTGCAAGGCGCTGCGGAACTCATCCACCAGGTTGGCCCCCCACCACTCCGTCTCGAGGATGGCCAGGCCGCTCTGCCCTTGCCGCACCACCAACTG
This sequence comes from Pseudomonas sp. UYEF17, assembly GCF_040546125.1. Lineage (NCBI taxonomy): Bacteria > Pseudomonadati > Pseudomonadota > Gammaproteobacteria > Pseudomonadales > Pseudomonadaceae > Pseudomonas > Pseudomonas sp. UYEF17. The sequence goes on along the minus strand of NZ_JBEPNE010000030.1, from coordinate 25,292 downwards.
CGGGCGGTCCACCTGCGGCGGCACGGCCACCCTCGCCACCTGGATGCGCTGGCCACCGTCGCGCACCGGCTCGCTCGGTACCAGCGTGTGATAGTTGTTCGGGGTACTGCTGCAGCCCCACAGCACGGCCAGCAGGCCGGCGCCACACACATTGCGCAGTCGATGCATCGGCTGTCTCCTCAGGGTTCAAGGTCGGCGGCAGCGGCCGCTTTCGGCCGGCCGCGTATCAGCGACTCGGGGTGCCGGCCCAGGTAATCGGCAAGGTCACGCAGCGAACGCGACATGCGCTCCAGTTCGTCCAGGGTTTCGCCCATCCGCTCGCGCTGCGGCGAGTCTTCGGAAATGGCCGAATTGGCGGTGCGCAGGGTCTTGTGCACTTCGTCCAGCGCCACCTTCACGTCCGGCAGCGTCTGGCCATTGAACTGCTTGAGGCTGGCGCGCAACTCTCGCAGGCTGCCGTCCAGGTTGTTGGCGATGCTCTCCAGCGGCAGTTTGCTGATGCGCTCCACCACCCGCTGCAGCTGTTCCTGCAACTGCTCCAGGCTGCCGGGCAAGGTGGGGATGGTGATAGGGTCTGCGGTCTTGTCGAAGGCCACCTTGGGGGCATCGGGGTAGAAGTCCAGGGAAATGAACATCTGCCCGGTGATCAGGTTGCCGCTGCGCGCCTGGGCCCGCAGCCCGTGCTCGACGAAGGTGCCGATCAGCCGGCGCGCGCCGTCCATGTCGCCTTCGGCATGCTTGAACACGGACAGCATCTTGCGGTGCACCGGCCCCAGCCGCTGGGGGTAGATCACCGCATCGACCACCACCGGGAAGGTCTGCCGGGTGGCATCGTAGTCGAGCTTGACCGAAGTGACCCGGCCAAACTCCACCCCCTTGAACTCCACCGGCGCTCCCACCGACAGGCCGCGCATGGCCTGGTCGAAGCGCAATTGCAGGTACTGCGCCTGGCCACTGGGCGGTGCCAGGGCGGTGTCGCGGTCGGCAAACAGCTGGAAGCGCGCCTGGTCGGCAGCGGGCTCGGCTTGCGGGGCGAAGTCGGGCGAGCCAAAGGCCAGCCCGCCCACCAGGATCGACGACAGTGATTCGGTATCGATCTTCAGGCCGTTGGCACCGATCTGCATGTCGACGCCACTGGCGTTCCAGAAGCGGGTATCGGCGGTGACGAAGCTGTCGTAGGGGGCCTGCACGAACACGCCGATCTCCACGCCCTTGCCATCGCCCTGCAGGGCAAAGGACACCACCTCGCCCACCGGGATCTTGCGGTAGTAGATCGACGAGCCAATATCCAGCGACCCCAAGTCACTGGCGGTGAGCACAAAGCGCTTGCCCTTTTCGTCGTAGGTGATCGGCGGTGGCAGCTCCAGGCCGACAAAGGACTTCTCCGGCACTTTCGATTCGCCGGAATCCGCCCCGATGAAACTGCCCGACAGCAGCGTGTCCACACCGGACACGCCGCCCACGCCAATGCGTGGCCGCACCACCCAGAAGCGCGCCCCCTGGGTAGCGAACGCGCGGGCGTCGTTGGACAGCTGAACCTTGGCAACCACGCTCTTCTTGTCGTCGGCCAGGTCCACCGTGGTGACTTCGCCGATCACCACGCTGCGGTACTTGACCTGGGTCTTGTGCGCCACCAGCCCTTCCCCGGTGTGGAAGGAAATGGCGATGACCGGGCCCTGCTGCATCCAGTTGCGCACCACCAGCGAAGCGCCGATCAGGATCGCCAGTATCGGCACGATCCATACCAGCGACACACTCCAGCGCCGGGTGTGCACTTCAACCTGCCCCGCGCCCTCGCGCTTGTCAGTCTGTTGCACCATCAATGCGGCCTCCCTCGTTGGCACGGCTATCCCAGATCAGGCGTGGATCGAAGCTCATCGCAGAAAACATGGTCAGTACCACCACCATGCCGAAAAACAGGATGCCCACCCGCGGCTCGATGGTGCCCAGCCCGCGCAGTTGCACCAGCGCCGCCACCAGCGCCACCACCATCACATCGAGCATCGACCAGTAGCCGATCAGCTCGACGAAACGGTACAGCTGCGAGCGCTGTCGGCAGGCCCAGGTAGAACCGCGCTGGGCGGTGAACAGCAACAGGCCGAGCGAGAAGAACTTGATGGCCGGCACGCCCACGCTGGCGATGAAGATGATCAGTGCGATGTCCCAGGCCCCTGCCTCCCAGAACTCCAGCACACCACCGCCAATGGTGCTTGCGCTGCCACTGCCGAGCATTTCGGTGTGCATCACCGGCAGCAGATTGGCGGGGATGTAGAAAACCAGCGCCGCCAGCAGAAACGCCCAGCCGCGGCTGATGGCATTGGCCTTGCGCCGATGGATGGCGGCACCACAGCGCTCGCAGGTGTGCTTGCCGCTACCCAGTTCGCAGGCCTGGCCGCAGCCATGGCACAGGCACAGGCCCAGGTCGTCGGCATTGGCCGGGGTATTCATACCTGCTCCCAAAGGTCGCGGATGTCCTTGCCGGCGACATGGATGATCAGCATGCTCAGGGCGGCCAGGGCCAGCAGGCCGATGCCGGGTATCACATCGAGCAACCCCGCCAGCTTGATCACCGCCACCATCGCCCCCAGCAGGCACACCTCCAGCATGCTCCACGGCCGCAGGCTCTCCAGGCTGCGCATGCACAGGGCAAAGCCGGGGGCGCGCTGGCCGGCCAGGGCGAAACTCAATAGCCAGCACAACAGGGTAATCTGCAGCACCGGCGCAAAGATGATCGACAAGGCCATGACCAGGGCGATGAAGGTGATACTGCCGTGGCTGAGGATCTGCACCGAATCCCATAATGTCGCGGAATGGGTGAGCCCTTGCATGCCGATGGTCATCACCGGGTAGAAATTGGCGAACACCAGCAGGATGCCACCCGTCACGCTCAGGGCAAGCCGCTGCTGCACGGTCAGCGAGGTGTGCCGGTACAGCACGCCGCCACAGCGCGGGCATACGGCGCGCTGGTGCTTGAACAGCGGCGCACGGTGGTACACCGTGTCACAGTACTCACAGATGATCAGGTGCTGGGTCTGGCTCATGGGGTTTCCACAGGTAGCCCGGATTCACGCCGTGATACGCAGGCGAACCACGTTTGATATCCGGTTTAGACCATCCCGGCAAAACTGCCATCATCGGCAGCAAAGGCGAACTATTCTGTGAGACGGGATCCCCACCCGCTGGAGGTTTGCCATGCGTACGATGACGTGGAGTTGCCTGCTGGTGCTGCTGTGCGCGGCATCGGCAACCCAGGCGCAGTCGGTGGTGCCGCTCAAGGGCCAGAGCAGCCAGCAGATGCAACTGGATATCAATGATTGCAATACCGTCGCGACCAATGCCGCGAACAGTGCCGCGACCTCCAGCGACCCCCATGTCGGTGGCCGGGTACGCGGTGCCGCCGCCGGCGCGGTTGCCGGTGCGGCAGGCGCGCAGGTGCGCGGCAACCAGCACGACGAGCTGTATGACCGGGTCGGTGACGATGCCAAGGAGCAATACCGGCAGAACCGCGCCGGCGAAGTGGCCGCCGCCGGCGCTGCGGTCGGTGGCATGCGCCAGCGTCAGGACCGCCGTCAGGACCGGCGCGGCCAGGACGAAGCGAAAGCCCAGGCTCATGCCAGTGCCTATGCCGGGTGCCTGCAAGGGCGCGGCTATCAGGTCAACCCCTGACCAACGGGCACGCCATGCTCCTGCACGGCGTGCCCGTTTCAGAACTGCGCCAACTGCTCCCGGCAGAACTCCACGAACAACTGCGCCGGCTTGGTCAGTTGCACCCGCTTCAACCAGGCCGCCGCCAGCCCTGACAGCGCCACTGGCTCGGCGATATCCAGCATGGCCAGGCGTTGCCCGTCGTAGGTGTACTCCGAGTGCGGCCGCGTCACCAGCAGCGAAAAACCGAAGCCCTGCCCGACCATGCCGCGCACCATCTCGATCGAAGGCGAGCTGAAGACGATGTTGGGCGTGAGGCCCATTTCGTTGAACAGGCTGACGAAGTAGGTACGGCTGGGGGCAACGTCCAGCAGGATCATCGGCTCCGGGCACAGGTCACGCAGCGACACCTGGGCCTGGCCGGCGAAGCGGTGGTTTTCGGGCAGCAGCACATAGGGTTTCTGCGGCGGCATCAGCGGCTCGGCCTCGATGGTGCCGTCCAGATCATGGTCGTAGAGGAACGCCAGGTCGAAGGTACCCGCGGTCAGGCCCTGGATCAGGTCCTGCTGCTCGCCGTCGCGCAGGCGGATATCCACCCCCGGGTAACGCTGGCGAAAGCCGGCGATCAGCCGCGGCAGGTACAGCGGTGCCACGGTCTCGAAGCAGCCGATGTCGATTTGCCCGGCCACGGTGTCGTTGTCGGCCAGGGCGTTCTGCTCGAATTCGTGGGCCATCTGCAGCAGCGACTTGGTCTTGGCATAGAAGCGCTTGCCGCTGGGCGTCAGTGACACGCCCTGGGCGTGGTGACGGATGAACAGCTGCACGCCGAAGCTTTCCTCCAGGCTCTTGATGGCCGTGGAGATGGACGGCTGGGCAATGTACAGCTGGCGTGAAGCCTCGGCCACGCTGCCGGCCTCGACGGTGGTGACGAAGTACTTGAGTTGTCGCAATGTGTAGGCCGCCACGGGCACCTCTCTGACGCCGGTCTGGGCGCGCTGGGATCATGCCTGTCACTTTACCCCTGGCAGCGGCTGGGTGGGGGCCGGGTGATGAAGGATTTACCTATGGCTTGAGCAGGTTTTTACGAGGGGCGCGGGGCGCCCCCCTTTGCTTCACTCGAAATCGATATTGGCGATTACACAGTCATCACCAATCAGTTTGTACCCTGGCCTGCAGGGCATGCCGACTACTGGCCCTATACCGCGCTTGCGCCGGGACAATACCTGCGGTTCTGCATTTTCCAGCTGTTCGTGGTCGAGAGTGTCGTCTGGCTCGTTCATGGGTTCTTCTTGCATGGGGTTCACTCCTTGGTTTGGGTGGTATTGCCCGATCAACGCTACAACCCCCATTGCCACCAACCCATCTGGAACCTTGACCGTGAAGAGAAATGCTGTCGGATCGCGTTGCGTTGTTCGCGGGTGAACCCGGAGCCTTGGCCAAATGCCCCTGATTGTCTTTACTGATACTCAACGGTTCCAGGCATAGGGCGTGCGTTCATGAAGATCGTGGTCACCAGCATCCTCGTCGACGACCAGGCCAAAGCCCTGGCTTTCTACCACTACGTACTCGGTTTCGAGCCCAAGCACGACATCCCCCTGGGCCGACACCGCTGGCTGACCCTCACCTCCCCCAACGACCCCAACGGCGTCGAGCTGCTGCTCGAGCCCGACGCGCACCCGGCCGCCAAGGTCTACAAGGCCGCGCTCAAGCAGGACCGTATCCCCGCCACCTCGTTCGGCGTGCGGGACATCCAGGCCGAATATACCCGACTGTGCGCAGCGGGCGTGCAATTCACCCAACCGCCTACTGCCATGGGGCCGGTCACCGTAGCGGTGTTCGATGACACTTGCGGCAACCTGATCCAGATCGCCCAGAAACACTAGCAACGTTCAGGGCTCCACGGGCAGGCGCAAAGTCGCGCGCAACCCGTGTGGCGCCTGGTTGCGCAACTGCACGCTGCCACCCAGGCGGGTCATGATGGTGCTGACGATCGACAACCCCAGCCCGGCGCCATTGGTCGAGCCCTTGCTGTAGAAGCGCTCGAACACCCGCTGCTGGTCGACTTCGGCGATGCCCGGCCCTTCGTCGTCGACACTGACCAGCAAGGCCTGGCCTTCGCGCTGCAGTGTCACGGTGACCCGACCGCCTGCCGGCGAATGGTCCACGGCATTGGCCACCAGGTTCTGCAAGGCGATACCCAACGCGCCAGCGTCGGTGTGCAAATGGTAGTCGCCGGCGGCGATGTCCAGCGAAGGCTCCAGCCCGCGCTCCAGAATCCATGGGGTCAGCTCGGCCAGGGTCTCGGCCACCACGCCCTCCAGGTCCACCCGCGGCCAGTCACGCCGGCCTGGCCGCGGCTCCAGGCGGGCCAGGGTCAACAGCTGGTTGACCACCCGGGCAAGGCGGTCGACACCGCCCATCAGGAACTGCAGGGCTTTGTCACGCTCGGCAGCGCTGTCTGCATTGAGGGCGTTCTGCGCATGCAGGCGCAGGATGGCCAAGGGCGTGCGCATCTCGTGGGCAGCGTCGGCGATGAAACGGTGCTCGCGGCGCAGCAGGTCATCGATCTGCCCGAGCAGGCGGTTGATCGCCGCCTGCATCGGTTCCAGCTCCTTCGGCAACGGCACCAGCTGCAACGGCTCGAGCGACTCGGCGTGGCGGGCGCGGATCACCCTGGCCATGTTCTGCAGCGGCCGCAGCCCCCAGCCAATGGCCGCCCACACCAGCAAGGCCAGGGCCAGGCTGCCGAACAGGAATGGCAACAGTGTGTGCCGCACGATGCGTTCGATCAGGTCGTCGCGCACGTCGTTGCGCTCGCCCACCCAGATCACCCAGTGTTTTTCCGGCACCGGCAAGACGAAACTGCGCCAACGGCGCCCGTCCACCACCACGTCGGCAAACCCTGGCACCCGCGGCGCCTGCCCCAGCTGCGGGGCGCTGGGCGTGTGCACCAGCAGCCCGTTGTCGTCGGCCCACACCTGGAAGGCCAGCTTGCTCTCGTAGCGGTGCCCCACCTTGTGGTGCCCGGCCTTGCTCAAGGCCTCGTCGAAGGCACGGTACAACTCGTCACGGCTCTGCTCCTGCACCGGCAGGCTCATGATGCCCTGCAGCAGCCGGGCGTTCTGCGCCAGGTGGGCGTCGTACACCTCGTTAATTTCGTGGCGGCTGTCGTGGTAGTTGTACAGCGCCAGCAACCCGCTGCCCACCAGCAAAAGCAGCATCACCCGCCACAGGGTGCGTTGGCGCAGCGAGCTCATGTCTTGCGTTCCACCAGGTAGCCGATTCCGCGCACAGTGCGGATCAGGCCGTTGAACAGCTTCTTGCGCAGGTGGTAGATGTTCACTTCCAGGGTATTGCTCTCCGGCTCTTCATCCCAGCCATACAGCAACTGGGTCAAGCGTTCGCGGGTGAACACCTTGCCCGGCTGGGCCAGCAATTCGTGCAACAGCAGGTATTCCTTGGGCGTGAGCACCACCGGCTGGCCCTGGTAGTGCACCTGTTGGCTGACCGGGTCCAGGCACACCCCGGCGTGTTCGATCAACACCCGCGCACGGCCACTGCTGCGCCGCAGCAAGGCCCGCAAGCGGGCCTTGAGTTCGTTGAGGTCGAAGGGTTTGACCAGGTAGTCGTCGGCGCCGGCGTCCAGCCCGGCGATGCGGTCCTCGGTGGCGTCGCGGGCGGTCAGCACCAGCACCGGCAGGCTCTTCCCGGCCGCACGCAGGCGCCGCAACAACTCGATGCCATCGAGGCGCGGCAAGCCCAGGTCGAGAATGGCCAGGTCGAACTCCTCGTGGCACAGGGCATGCAACGCGCTGGCGCCATCCTGCAACCAGTCGAGGGTATAGCCCTCGCGGCGCAGGCCGTCACAGATCCCCTCCCCCAACGCGGCATCGTCTTCTACCAGCAGCAGGCGCATGCTTAATCCTGTTTGTCCTTGATCGCTTTGAGTAAAGCATCGATTTCACCACGCCGGCCCTGGTCGGCCAGCTCCCGCCCGGGCCGGGGCGGTGCCTGCAACGCCTTTTGCAGGGCAGCGCGGGCTTCGTCGTAGCGGTTCTGCCGGTACAGGTGGTCAGCCCAGAAGTAGTTGCTGTCGATACCGTCGGGGTTGATCGCCAGTGCCTGGCGCAGCATGGCCTCGGCCTTGGCCTGGTCGCCGAAGCTCAGCGGCCAGCCGGGCACTTGGTCGTACAGCGCGCCCAGGCTGGTGTAGGCCGAGCCCTGCAGGGCCTTGGGGTCCATGGCCAGGGCCTTTTCCAGGCTGGCGCGGGCGGCCTTGACCTTGCCCAACGCACCCAACCCGCCGGTGGCACCGGCCCAGCTGCTGTTGACGATGCCGTCCCAGATCAGTGGCTCGGCCGAGCCCGGGTGCTGGCGCACCAACGCCGCCGACTGTACCGCCAGGGCCTCGAACGCCCCGGCACGCTGGGCTTCGGGCAGGTTGTAGCGAATAACCGCCCAGCGCTGCTGGATGGCATTGAGTTGCTGGGTACCGTTCTGGTCGAGGGCCCAGGTGAACGGGGCGATGGCCAGCAGGCCGGCCAGTATCAGTCGTTTCATTTGCTCGACTCCTTGCTGTGCCAGGTGCTGTAGCGGCGGATCAGCGGCAGTTGCTTGCGCAGGGCGCGGTCGACCACGCCCGGCAGCATGCCGTTAAGGCGCACGAACAGCTTTTCCGGCCAGCCCAGGTACAGTTCGCTGCGCTCAGCCTGCACCGCGTCGAGCACTGCCCGGGCGACATCCTGCGGGTCATCGACGCCTACCTTCAACGCCTGGTTCAGGGCCTGCGCGGCGCTGCTGTTCATCGTCGTGCGGGTGGTGCGCGGTGCGGCATACAGCACGTTCACCGAGGTGTCGGCAAGCTCGCGGCGCAATGCCTCGGAGAACCCGCGCAAGGCAAACTTGCTGGCGCAGTAGGTGGCATAGCCGGGGTAGCCGATCGAGCCGTAGATCGACCCCACGTTCACCACCAGCGCACTGGGCTGCGCGCGCAGCAGCGGCAGGCACAGGCGGGTGAGCTGCACGGCGGCCTTGATGTTGAGGTCGAACAACTCGTCCAGGGCGGCCTCGTCCATCTGTTCGAGCAAGGCGAAGCGGTTGACCCCGGCGGCGTTGATCAACAGGTTGCAACTGCCCATCGCCCGCGCCGCCTCCAGCACGTCACGGCGGCCTTCGGCGCAGCGCAGGTCGGCCTGCTGCCAACGCAGTTGCCCGGGGTAGCGCACCATCAGTTCGGCCAGCTTGCCCTGCTGCCGGCTGACCGCCAGTACGCGGGCCCCGGCGCTGCAAAGCTGGTCTGCCAGCTCCAGGCCGATGCCACCGCTGGCGCCGGTGAGCACCGCCACGCAATCAGGCAAGCGCATGCTGTACCTCCTGCTGCGCGGTACGCGGCAGCCCTTCGAACATGGCGGTGTACAGGCGGTACACCACTTTGGCAGCGTGGATTACCGCCTGCTGGTCCTCGGGCTGGTCCAGGCGGTTCATCAGGCCACGGTAGGTGGCCATGTGGTCCTGGTCCAGGGCGCCGTGGGAACTCAGGTAGCTGAACGCCTGGTCCGGCAGGCCGAGGCTGCCCTGCAGGGTACCGGCAGCCTGGGTGGCCAGGGCAATGCTGGTGCCTTCGAGCACGTTGACCATGCCGAACAGCCCGACCGGGTTGCCACGGGCAATCTGGTCGTAGAGAAAGGCCACCATCAGCTCGATAGGCAATGCCGGGCGGCCGCCCGCCACCTGTTGGGGGTCGCCACCGCAGGCGGCGATGTCATCGAGAATCCAGCGCTCATGGCCGTACTCCTCCTCGATGTACTCGCACACTGCGCCGCGCAGCCACTCCAGCCGCGCGGGCAAACGGGCCCCGCAGGCCATCATCAAGGGTACGGTGTGCCGCACGTGGTGGTAAGCCTGGGTCAGAAAGGCCACATAGGCCTCGAGGCTGGCCTTGCCGGCCAGCGCGTCGCGGATGACCGGGACGCTGAACAATGCCGTACGCTCGTCGGCGGTTTCCTGCTGCAGCGTATCGAAGAAAAGCATGGCAAACCTCGTGGGTCATTGAAGGTCGGATAACAAGGACTGGTAACACCGCAGGATCTGTTCGCGGCGTGGCCGGCCGTTGGCGGCAAGGGTTTGCCCGGCGGCACTCAAGGGTTCGGGCAGGCGCCGCCAGGCATGCACCCGGGCATAGTCCGGCAGGCCGGCATTGGCCTGACGAATGGCCTGTTCGAGGGTGTGGTCGTCAGCCTGCGGGTCCAGCGGCCAGATCAGCGCCAAGTTGTGTGCCAGGCCTTCGCCGTGGACGAATGCCTGGGCGATCACCCCGCCCTGGGTCAGTTCGGCCTCGACCCACTCGGGGTTGACGTTGCGCCCGAAGCTGGTGCTGTACTGGTGCTTCTTGCGCCCGGCCAGGTACAGGAAGCCGTCGCTGTCGAAGTGGCCCAGGTCACCGGTCGGCAACCACGGCTCGCTGAACGGTGGCTCGCCCAGGTAGCCGAGCAACGCCGAACCGGCCACCTGCACTTCGCCGTCTTCGGCAATGCGCACCTGCACATGCGGCAGCGGCCGCCCGACACTGCCCGGGCGGTGCGCCCCGGGGCGATTGAGGCATACCACCGAGGCGCATTCGGACAAGCCATAGCCCTCGAACACCGGCAGCCCGACGCCCTCGGCCCGGGCCAGCAGGCTCGGCGCCACCCGCGCGCCGCCCACCGCCACGAAGCGCAACGGGCCGACCCGCATCAGGCCGCGCTCGATGGCAGTGACCAGCCCGAGCAGCAGTTGCGGCACCAGGATCAGGCTTTCGGCCCCACTCAAGGAGATGGTGCCCAGCAATTGCTTGAAGTCGACCTGGCTGGCACCGCGAAAGCCCAGTTGCGCCTGCGGGTACAGGGCAATGCTCGCCCCGGCCAGCAGGGCCGCGTACAGGCCCAGGTTCTCCAGCAGCACCGCCAGGGGCAATACCGCCAGGTACTTGCCTGGCGCCGTGGGCTGGCTGGCGGCCTCCAGTTCACGCGCTACCCGCAGCATGGCATCGGCGCTCAGGCATACGCCCTTGGGTGCACCGGTGCTACCGGAGGTGTAAGTAATCTTCGCGGTACCCGGTGGCAAGGGTACGGCCGCTGGCGGCTGCCGGCTCCAGAAGCGCTCACCGGCAATGAAGCCGCTGGCGTGCAGGTCGTCAGCGAAGGCCTCGTCGGCCAGCGCCAGCACCGCCCCGCTCTGTGCCAGGCAGTGGCGGCGTTGGGCGCTGCTGAAGAACGCCGGCAGGATGACGATGGGGCGCGCCGCGAACAGCGCTGCCAGGTCCCAGAACAGCGCCTCGGGGCCGTTTTCCAGGGCCAGGGCGAAGGTGCCCGATGGCTGCGCGCTCAACCAGGCCTGGCGTTGCTCGACCTCATCCAGCAATTGTTGATAGGTGAACGGCCCGCCAAGGCCCAGCAACGCCGGTTGCGCCCCTCGGTGACGGGCGTGCAATTGCAACACTTCCCTGAACAGCTGGCATTCACGCGGCATGGCCGGCCTCCTGCACGCTCGCGGGCAAGCCCAGCCGCTCGAAAACGCCGCCGCGGGCCAGGGCTGCATGGCCGTAGCCGATGTTGCCGACGAACACTTGCGGGTGCTGCGCGTAGTAACTGCCCCAACTGTCGGCATCGCCGTTCAGCCGGCCAGGGTCGGCCACGGCCAGCGCCGTGGGCACCAGGCCCAGGCGATGAAAGCTGTTGACCAGGGTCGCGGCACCGGTGAAGGCCACCCACTGCAAGCCGCGGGCGGCCAGCAACCAGGTCACGGCAATGATCATGATCCGCGCGCTGCCGGCGCTGAGCGCGGCCAGGTTGCCCACTTCGACCAACTGCGCACGGCTGACCGGGCTGGCCGACAGCCGGGTCACGGCCACTTCCAGCGGTTCATCCAGGTAACGCTCGATGAAGGTCGGGCCACTGCTGGCCAGGCGTATGCCGGCGGCGGCCATCAGGCGCCCGTGGCTGTCATGCAGGCCGAGCAGTTCGGGCAGGTAGTGCTGCACGTCGGCGTGGTGCGCGCAGGCAAAGCGGGCGTGAATGAACTGTTCCAGCTCGTCGCGCCCCGGCTCCCCCGGGTGTTTCAGTGTCATGTGGGCAAGGCGATCGCCGTGGCTGCCGATAGCCAGTGGAAACAGGCTGGCGCTGTCTGCCTGGGTCATGGCTGTCCCCCTTTCAAGTCAGGTCTCGGGGGCAGTATCAGGGGGCAATCTGAAGCCAATCTGAAGTGCTACATTTGCCATTGCCCCCATGCGCACCAACAAGGAAAACAGATGCGCCACGAATTCAGCGAAGTGCTCAACGACCTGGTCGACTACTTTCTGCTCGGCGATATCCAGCTGCTCGAGCGCTTCAAGCAACAACATGAATTGCCCGACGACCTGGCCCATGCGTTCACCCACGGCGACAGCGGCGACCAGGCCGTGCGCGAAGGGATCGTGCTGCCATTGGCCGGGGTCGATAACCTGCCCTACCGCATCCTGTTCACCCTGGACAACCACACCCCTGCCCTGCGCGAACCCGGCAGCCGCCTCAAGCACCGCCGCAATGGCTATGTGCTGCAGGTCGAGCACGGTGCGCTGATGCTGTACACCTGGCGCATCCTGCAGCACTTCACGCCCAAGACACTGGGTGACCTGATGGCGCGCTACCAGGTGCCGGGGCGGCCGATCATCGAGCTGGACAATGGCTGGTATGACGTGGAGGTGCTGGCGGGTGCGCTGGTGCGGGACGGGCTGTACGAGCCGGCGTTCGAGTTCGTGTTGAAGAAGCGCTGGAGCCGGGGCGAGGCTGCCGGGGTGGATACCGGGTATGCCTTTGGCTTGCGTGGCTATTTCGACTGATAGGTTGACTGTGCCGCCCTCTTCGCGGGTGAACCCGCTCCCACAGGGCACAGTGGTATCCCTGTGGGAGCGGGCAAGCCCGCGAAGAGGCCGGTACAGGCTGCCTCAACCTTCAAGTGTGGTTGATATCGCGATCCTTGGTCTCCGGCAGGAAGAAGATCCCCAGCACCGCCGTCATCACCGCAATCACGATCGGGTACCACAAGCCGTAATAGATATCCCCGGTCGCCGCCACCATGGCAAACGCCACGGTCGGCAGGAAGCCGCCGAACCAGCCGTTGCCGATGTGGTAAGGCAGCGACATCGAGGTGTAGCGGATACGCGCCGGGAACAGCTCCACCAGCCAGGCCGCGATCGGCCCGTAGACCATGGTCACGTAGATCACCAGAATGGTCAGCAGCAACAGCACCATCGGGTAGTGGATCTTCGCCGGGTCGGCCTTTTCCGGGTAGCCGGCTTCCTTCAACGCTCCGCTCAAGGTCGCGGTAAAGGCGTCGCTCTGTGCCTTGAAGTCCGCTGCCGCCAGGCCACTGCCATCAAAGCTTGGCAGCACCCGTTCACCAATGCGGATCTGCGCCACGTTGCCAGGCTCGGCCGCTTCGTTGGTATAGGGGATGGCCCGCTTGGCCAGCAGGCTCTTGGCGATATCGCACGAGCTGGTGAATTTGGCCTTGCCCACCGGGTCGAACTGGAACGCGCACTGGGCAGGGTCTGCCATCACCACTACCGGGTTCTGCTCCTGGGCGACGAACACGTCCGGGTTACCGTACTGGGTCAGTGCCTTGAAGATCGGGAAGTAGGTCAGCGCGGCGATGATGCAACCGGCCATGATGATTTTCTTGCGGCCGATGCGGTCGGACAGGCTGCCGAAGAAAATGAAGAACGGTGTGCCGATCAGCAGCGAACCGGCAATCAGCAGGTTGGCGGTCTGCGGCTCGATCTTGAGCATCTGCAACAGGAAGAACAGCGCATAGAACTGCCCGGTGTACCACACCACGGCCTGGCCGGCGGTACCGCCGAGCAGCGACATGATCACCACCTTGAGGTTGTCCCAGCGGGCGAACGATTCGGTCAGTGGCGCCTTGGACGCCTTGCCCTCGGCCTTCATCTTCATGAACACCGGCGACTCGTTGAGCTGCATGCGGATGTACACCGAAATCGCCAGCAGCAATATCGACAGCAGGAACGGCACCCGCCACCCCCAGGCCTCGAATACCTCGTTACCCATGGCCGTGCGGCAGGCCATGATCACCAGCAGCGAGAGGAACAGCCCCAGGGTGGCCGTGGTCTGGATCCAGGCGGTGAAGAAACCGCGCCGGCCCTTGGGTGCATGCTCGGCCACGTAGGTGGCCGCGCCGCCGTACTCGCCACCCAATGCCAGGCCCTGCAGCAGGCGCAGGCTGATGAGGATGATCGGCGCGGCCACGCCGATCGTGGCATAGCTGGGTAGCAGGCCCACCACAGCGGTGGACAGGCCCATGATGACGATGGTGATGAGGAAGGTGTACTTGCGCCCGATCATGTCACCCAGGCGGCCGAACACGATGGCGCCGAATGGCCGCACGGCAAAGCCGGCGGCAAAGGCCAGCAAGGCGAAGATGAACGAGGTGGTTTCATTGACCCCGGCAAAGAAGTGCTTGGCGATGATCGCCGCCAGGGAGCCGTACAGGTAGAAGTCGTACCATTCGAATACCGTGCCCAGGGATGAGGCGAAGATGACCTTGCGCTCCTCCCGGGTGATACCGCGTTGGGGCGCGCTGCCCGTGGATGTGGTGTCGAGAACCGCCATGGGGTGCCTCCGTCTTGTCGTCAGGCAGGCCGGGGGCACCTCATATCATTTTCACCATCGCACCCAGGCCCTGGGGGGCTTGCTTTGGATATGCGAAGCACGACGAGGCAGGCCGCCTCGGATCGCAGCAAGGTAACTGAAGCATAATAGGCTTTGCCGGGATATCCACTTGAGCCTTGCGCGATCCGTGTAGGAGCGGCCTTGTGTCGCGAATGGGGTGCGAAGCAGCCCCAGGATTTCAGCGTACCTGCACAGATTGTCGGGGCTGCTTTGCAGCCCTTTCGCGACACAAGGCCGCTCCTACAGGGACCGCGTCAGCCTGGGGAGAAAGATCAGCGCAAGAACTGCAGGACTTCCGCCAGTACCCGCTCGGCCTGCTCCCGATGCGGCACATGGCCACAACCTTGCAGCAGGCGCGCAAGCTGCCGGGGTGGGCGTCGGAGCGGCCAAAGCCCAGGCGATCGTAGGCGATTACCCGGTGCCCGGTGGTTTGCGCAAGCTGCGCCGGGAACTCGCGCCACAAGGCAACGCAACCCAGCGAATCGTGCAGCAGGACGATCGGCGCGCCCTGCGCCTGCAGCGGCGCCCATTCCTGGGCGAAGAGCTTGCCTTGGGCGGTGTCGATCCAGTGCTCGCGGGTGTGCAGGTTGCTCATGGAGCCTCCGTTGCCGGTACAGGCCCTTTCAGCTCGACCTGGTTGCCATCGGGGTCGTAGCAGTACAGCGACAGCCCCTCGCCTTCGGCGCCATAGCGTTTTTCGGCAGGTTCGACTTCAACCCCCGCAGCTTGCAGGTAGGCCGTAAGTGCAGCCTCGTCGAACGGCTCGATGCGCAGGCAGAAATGGTGCAGGTTGCGCCCCTCGGTCCCCGGCGCCGCCCCACCAGGCTTACCCAGGGGACCGTCCAGGGTCACCAGGTCGATCATCGCCGTGCCCGTGGCCAGGTGGACCATTCCCAGGTCTTCGCGCACGCGGCTGACCGAGCAGCCGAGCAGTTGGGTGTAGAAAGCGACGCTGCGCTCCAGGTCGCTGACCCGCAGGACGAGGTGGTCGATGTGCTTGATGACGAATGGTCGCATGCCAAGGCTCCTTGTGGCCGCTGGATTCCTGTGGGAGCGGGCGTGCCCGCGAATCAGGCGCTGCGGTGAATGGCACGGGCTTCGCCCGCTCTCATGGAACTGCACATAACGCATTGAATTAGCAGGGACCCTGTGGGAGCGGCTTTAGCCGCGAACACCGGCGCAGCCGGTGCCATGCACCGCGTTGGATTCTTCGCGGCTAAAGCCGCTCCCACAGGGTACGAGGATCGCTTGCGAATTCAGTTATCTGCGCGACAGCGCAGCCCAAAGAGCTGGACAACCTCCCACAAGGGATCACGCAAGCCCGATGAGATTCACCACCATAGCCCACGTGCGCATGGCATGACCATATCCAGTTACTCGTTTACCAACCGTTGCAGCACACCCCCTTCATGGCGGGCGAGGATGCGCAGCAGTTGATCGACCAGCGCCCGGTCCGGCGCATCCAGGTGGAAGTGGTGCCCGCCCGGATGCCAGGAGATCTTCGCCTGGCTGGGCAAGGCCGCCTGGCGCCGGGTAAAGGCTTCACCAGTGAATGCCCCCTGGCGGCCGAACAGCAGGTACAACGGGCAACGGATCTGGCTGAGCAAGTCGCAGGCTTCGCGCTCGGTCAGCGGCATGGGTTCGGGCAGCACCAGGCGTGGGTCGTGGCGCCAGCAATAGCCCTCGCCCAGTTGCAGCAGGTCACGCAGCGCCAGCAGCCGTGCCGCCTCTTCCGACAGCCCGGTATCCAGGCGCTCGCGGCGTCGTGCCAGGGCCGTGTCCAGGTCCTCGAAACGGCCGACGTCCGGCTCGGCAAAACCCTGCAACTGGCTGCGCTGCACCATGCGCTTGAGCCGGTAGGCCCGGGCCAGGTGCTGCACGCGGTCGTCCTCGGCCACCGTGAACGGTGCGCCCATGCCGTCGAGGAAGGTCATGCTGGCAATACCGCTGGTCATGGCCGCCAGCAGCGACGCCACCCCGGTGCCCATGCCATGGGCCAGCACATGGAATTGTGCCAGGCCCAGGCTGTCGGCGACCGCCAGCATGTCCTCGGCATGTTCCCACAGGTAGTAGCCACTGTCGTGGCGGCGATGGTCCGAGCGGCCGTGGCCGACCAGGTCGGGGGCGACCACGAAGCAGCCGTCGAGCATCGGGGCCAGGCGCTCGAACGAGGCGGCGTTGTCCAGCCAGCCATGCAGGGCCAGCACCGGGATGCCGTCCTCCGCCCCCCAGGTGCGTACCGCTATTTCAATACCGTCGAGGTCCAGCAGGTGATCCTTGGGACTGCACAGCGAATGCATCGTAGTTCTCCCTGATAGAGCGCCGGCCCATGGCCAGGCATCACATGACGCTGGCCCATATCCCACACGCCGGCGTCATCCACACGACATGCCTACCCCATGCCTTGCTCCACCATCTCCCAACAGCCCTGCCCGCGCTGCTCCCCTACCGACGCTGTCGTGCACAGGACCGACCTGCGCATTCAACTAAATACCACCGCATGCCGAGGCGAAACCTGTCGACTGGCGCCTCCATTGACCACGGAGTATTTAGCATGACCAGCACACCCGTGCCTTTCCATCAGGCCCAGATTGTCCGTAACCTGCCTACCTGGTGCCGAACGATGCACCCCGACCATACCCGCCGCATCGTGCAGAGCGTGCGCAAGGACTACCTCGACGAAAACGGCTCGCCTTACGCCTGGTACGCTGCAGCCAGCAATGAAGACCAGGCGCGTTTACGACAGCTGATCAGCGCCCGAAATGCCGGGTTCAAAGCGCTGCAAGCCTTGCTCGATGACTTCAGGCAGATCAGCGAATTCTGCAAGCCTTTGCTGGAGGGCCGGTTGGGCCCGGATGTCGAAGTGGACAAAGCCCAGTACCTGCACCAGCCGTTCAAGGTGTACACCATGCTGGAAAATGTCCCAGGCCTCGATTTTTCACTCGGCGGTGACGATACGTACATCAAGCGCCCCGAAGGGCCGCCACAGAAGCGCTCGCTGCTGGAGGCCGCACTGCACAATTTCGAAGGGCCCGACGAAGTGGGCCCGTTCGACACCCTGACCCTTGGCCCGGACAACGTCGCCTCACTTCCCGGGCTCGAGCCCGAAGCGTTCGTGGACCTTTGCCGAAGCCTGAACCTGGGCCAGCAGTATCAAGACCACCTGCAGGGCATTTATGAAGGCCCCAGAAAGGCCGCGATCGAACAGCAGTGGATCGATGCAAGCCAGCAGGCACTGAAAACCGAGGCAATGATCGCCTACCTCAAGGGCCTGTTGACGCTCAAAGGCCACAATGCTCTGGTACAGCTATGCGACAACGAAAGCACGCCGCGTTACGGCGAACACAAGCTTCGCTGCTGGCGCTTCAGCCTGTTCGGCATCCCGCTTCATGGCGTACTGCTGATAGGCCCCGATGAAGCCGACCAGACCAACCCCTGCATGCTCTACATTCCCCACGATTCCGAACACCCGGTGAGGGAGTTCGCTTCCTTGCAAAAAGCCGGCTCACTCATGCGTCAACGCCTGGTGCAAACCACGTTTCGCCAGCACTTGATCAGCTTCGCTGACCAGGACAACCAGGTCGAGCTCAGCCGCAAGCTCGAAAATGCCTTGTTCGAGCACGACGCCTCCACACGCAAACCCAAGAACAAGCCTGAGCTGCACTTCAAACGAACGCGCCTGGCCTTTCCTATCTGGCAGGTGCTTTACAGAGACCACAAGCGCCGCGTCAAGGCAACTGCCAGAGCAATTGCAGTACCGACCGCCGATGCCGACGCCAAGGCACGCAAGGAACGGCTGCAGCACTGGCTGGACGCAGGCATGAACGTACTGAACGTGGCCGCCTTCTTCGTGCCTGGGCTGGATGCCGCGATGCTTGGGGTATTTGCCTACGACCTCATGGATTCGGTGTTCACCGGGTTCGAAGCCTGGGAAGAAGGCGATACCCAGGAAGCGCTGCAACAACTCGAGTCGCTGGCCATCAATGCCGCCGTGATTGCCGGTTTCGCCGTCGGCAGCAAAGCGCTCAAGGCATCGGGGTTCGTCGATGCGCTGGAAAGTGTCTGGAAAGGTGGCCGCGAACGGCTTTGGCACCCAGACATGGGCCCTTACAGCACTTCGAGCTCGTTGCCGGTGGGTGTGCAGAAAAATGCCCAAGGGCTGTACATCATCGATGGCAAAACCCACGTTTGGCTTCAAGGCAAACTGTATGAGGTATTCGAAACCGACGGACAGTGGCATGTGCGCCACCCGGACGCCCCCGATGCCTACACTCCGGCCTTGCGCTACCTCGGCGACCAGCGTTGGCAGTTGGCCCACGACAACCCGCTCGAATGGGATGATGCACAGCTGCTCGAGGGGCTGGGCCGGTTCGGCCAGGGGCTGGATGCATCGGAGCAACTTGCCGCCTTGCGCATTACCGAAGTCGACGCAGACACCTTGCGTCGCAGCCAGGTCACCGGCTCGCGGCCGCCGGCTCTGCTGGCCGATACCTTGCTGCGCCTGCGACTGGCTGACGACGTGGAGGGCATCATCACCCGGGTACGTCATGGCCAGCCTTTGGCTGCGCATATGAACTTCGCGCTGCCGGAACTGGTACAGCTGCCTGGCTGGCCCGCGAACTACAGGCTGAAGGTCTTCACCGGTGCCGAAAAATGGGGGGAAGCAGTGTACTTCGGTGCACAGCCAAAAGCCGACACGCTGCAGATCGAGATCGGCCGCGGGGAGCTTGACGAAGGCGAACTGAGCAAGGTTGTCCTGGCGGGGATGGATGAAGATGTCATACAGCAGCTGCTACCCGATACGCCAGCAGAGCAGCGCCCGGGCGCCCTGAACGAGCTACTGGCCGACCACCTGACAGCACGTCGTCGCGAAGTCTTCGCGAGCATGCTGGAAAGCCATCGCGCACCGCTTGGCGACGAAGCACAGACCTTGGGCCGTCAGTTCCCCGGCTTGCCTGACAATGCCCTGGAAGAACTCGTCGCGCATGCCGACAGCACCGAACGCGAACGCCTGAAGAACGGGCGCGTGCCCTTGCGCGTGGCTGAAGAAGCCCGCTACCTGCAAGCCCGTACCCGCCTCGATCGTGCCTTGACCGGCCTGTACCGAGCAGACCTGGCCAATGCCGACAGCCAACTGCTGCGCGATGCATTGGTAGCCGAACAGCCGCAGGCGAGTGAAGCCGAGCTGTTCGCCAGCGCCGTCGCCGACCGATCGGGCTGCGCCGTGCTGCTTGGCCAGCAATCAATCAAGCCAGGCTTTCGCTCGCCCATGCGCCTGGCACATGGGCAAATTGGTTACCCGCTCAGTGGTCGAGGAGCAGCAGCAATCAGCACATCCGCCGCGGCACGTCGGCTCAATCGACTTTTCCCTTCTCTGAATAGCAAACAGATCACCGCCCTGAGCGACGAATTGAGCCGGACCGGTGACCTGGGCTCGGCAATTCGGCAACTGGAGACGGAGTGGCAAACTCTGGATAGCAATCTGGAAGGTTGGTACAAGAGCGCCCCCGACATCTTCAGGCGCCAGGATCGAGAAAAATGCGCCAAACGCCTCAAAGATGCCTGGCGGCGGGAGGGTTCAGCCAAACTGGGCACGCTCGTTCTGGAGAAGATACAAATATCCGAGCTGCCAGCGATCACAGCGAGCCTGCCCTACATCCGTGAACTCAAGCTGAACGATCTGCAACTGCAACGACTGGACAGGGCGTTCCTGTCATGCTTCCCCAACCTGCAAGTGCTGAGAGTGACCAACATCGCGACAATCAACCCGCAAGCGTTGTTCGAAGCGCTCGAATCGGTGCCCAAGCTGCAAACACTGGACCTGACCAACAATACCGTTGTTACCCTCTCACCCACCGCACAACGAGTGCTGGCAGCGATGCCAGGCTTGCGCGAACTGAACCTGACCGGCAACAACCTTACATTGGATCAAGCGACATTGGCTTTCCTCTGCGATCAGCCGCTTAATATCCTGAAGCTGAGTCGAAATCGCATCACGCTTGATGAAAACCTCGCCACACGCTTCCAGGACATGATCCATCCGCAGCAACTGGACCTGAGCTTCAACTCGCTGCAACACGCGCCTGATGTGCGCTACATGGCGCGGCTGCAGCACCTGGATCTGGACAGAACTCAGCTGCATGCCTTTCCCCCTGGCCTGAGCACCCTGATGAACCAGCGACAGTACCAGTTACGTTACCTGAACCTCTCGTCCAACCACATTCCCAATGTTCCGGACCTGGTAAACATCCTGCGCAGTCCGTATGTGCGGGACGTCGCAGCGCGCGTGCGCGATCGCCGTTGGCTTTTCAACTACAACAATCTGGAAGCCGAGCCGGCCAGGCAACTGCGCGCAAGAGGCGTCAACATCTTCGAGCACCCGCCCGAAAGGCAGGAGTGGCAACGGCTCTGGCGCGATTCCGCAACCGATCATCAGGTACAGGTGTGGTCCGACCTGTTCGATCAGAACGACAATGGCGACCTGCAAGCGGTGTTGGAGCGTCTGACCGACTCGGTGGAAGCGCGAAGGGATCTGCGAAGCCTGCGTGCCCGAGTGTGGGAACTGTTGGAGCAGGCCCACGGGGACACGGTGTTGCGCGAGCGTTTGAACGAGGTGGCGCAAATCTTCCCGCCCACTTGCGGTGACGCTGGCGCCGATGCGTTCAGCGCCCTGGAAGTGGAGTTGCTGATCCACCAGGTATCTGGGGAAGCACAGGACACGGCAAAGCCGATACTCGACCTTTATCGCAAGCTGTACCGTCGCGAGAAAGTCAACGAACTGGCCGATCGCATCAGCCTGCAACGCGGTTTGCGCAAGCGGGCGCTGCAGGAACATGCTGGTCAGTTACCGGACCGTGACGTACTGGATGTCGCGGCGGCGTTCCCCGATGCGGACCTGACCACAGGCCTGGTCGACGATATTGAAGTCCGCCTGGCATTGCGCCAGTCGTTGAGCGAAGACCTCGATTTTCCAGAACCCAGCAGCGGCATGCTCTATAGGGACCTCGCCAAGATCAACCAGCAGATCATCGACAACGTGCGCGATGCCGTGATCGAACTCGATGCCGACAACACTGCCCGACAACTGTGGATAAGCGAACGGCCGGTCTGGGTTGATTACCTCAAGCGCAAATATGCCAGTCAGTTCGAGGCCATTACCGACTTCTGGCGCCCTGGCCTCGATTACCTCTTTTATTGCCTGGATGAAAGCCAGGAGGCGATCACGCACCTGGACAAGTCGATAATACGGGCATTGGCCCCGGAAATGCCTGCCCTTGCGCTGGACGAAAACGGCACGCTGCGTCGGGTTCCGCTCAGTGGGAAAGCGTATTTCAAGGCTATGGAAGCCTTGACCAAGGCACAGGAGGAGGTGGAAGCCGGGCTGTTGCTGAGCCTTACCCGGCAAGAAGACATCCTCGATGTCTGAAAGCTGATCAATGACCACGCAGGTCTTCGAAGAAGGCCTGCCGCCCATCCACCTGGCTCGACGCACGCGGCGCTGCCGCCGCCTCTGCGTTGGCCGCCTCCACATGCCAATAGCAGTGCCTGACCGCGCGGGTTACCGCCACGTAGGCCAGGCGCTGCACCTCTTCCTTCTGCGCGGTATCGAACGGCTGGGCATCACCGGCCTTGCCCAGCCCGGCCTGGCGATACACCTGGTTCTTGTAGGGCGAACTGGTCAGGTACTGGCAGTCGCCCAGCATGAACACTGCATCGGCCTGCAAGCCCTTGGCACTGTGGTAGGTCAACTGGCGCAGCCGGCGCTGCTCGGCCGGCAACGCCGCCTCGGCGTTCAGCACGCCCTGCAGGTGCTCGTTCATCAGCGCCCTGTCGCTGCCCTTGCGGTACAGCATCATCACCGTCTCGCCACGCTGGTAGTGCTCGATCAGGGTTTCACCCAGGGCTGCCTCGTCACGGTCGAACACCTTGACCGGCGAGCCGGGCAACTCGGCCGCCGGGCCACTGGCCCTGGCTTTCTTGCCGGCAATCGCCGGGGTGCCCTTGACCAGATACTCGGCCGCGTCGATCACCTGCTGCTGGCAACGGTAGTTGTCGACCAGCATCACCCGGGTGTTGGCCGGCGACGGGAAGGCCTTGGTGAATTCCATGAAGTACTTGGGCGAACTGCCACGCCAGCCGTAGATCGACTGCCAGTCGTCGCCCACGCACAGCAGCGACGAATGTTGGGCATGGCGCCCGGTGTGCATCGCCGGGCCGCGACGACGGATCTCGGCGAGGCTGGCGCGCAGCCAGCTGACGATCTGCGGTGACACATCCTGGAATTCGTCGATCATCAGGTGCGCCAGCGGCCGCAGTAACGGGTCGGGCAGCAGTTGCAGGTTTTCCGGGTTGTTCTCGCCGAACAGGGCGAACATGCGGTTGTAGCTCATCACCGGCGGCGACTGGTCCAGCAGGTGGGCCTCCAGGGCCTTCCAGTACAGGGCCAGGGCCTCGAAGAACAGCGCATCGCTGTCGCCGGACGGGAAGCTCATCGCCGCCACGGCAGTGTTCACTTCCAGGCCGAGGTTCTCGATGAAGTTCGCCGCACCGACAAAGGCATCGAGCAGCGGCGCCGGGGCCAGTTCGCCCTTGACCTTGTATTCGAAGCCGGGGCCGGCCACGGCATCACCGGCCAGCGAGGCTGCCAGGCGCCGGGCCATGGCGTAGTTGTCGAGCCAGATCAGCGGCTGGTCGCAGAAGGCCTGCAACAGGGTGCGCTTGACCGCCCACTCGGCGCGCACTGCCAGCTTGGCGCCGGGGCGCTGGTACTGCGCGCTTTCCGCCGGGTCGAAGCCCAGCACGAGCAAAGGCCCCTGGCCAGCCAGACGGCCATGCACATGGAAGCGGCTGCCACGGATCTGGATGGTTTCGCGGCAGGGTTCGATGCCTTTGATCGGCCAGGCGCCGGCGGCGAACCACAGGTCTTCGATCACGTCGCACAGCTCTTCGTCGCGCTGGGCAGCCAGCTGGGTTACCTGGGCGCGCTTCTGCACATCGGGGTTGTTCGGGTCCAGCGGCTTCAGCTGAAGGACTTCGCTGCGCAACAGGCCGACCAGCTCGGCAAAACGCGGGCTCTCGCCCAGCAGCGTGCTGTAGCACTGGTTCAATTGCTGGCGCTGGGCATCGTTCAGGCGCAGGTCGAACGGGTTGCTCTCGGCCTCGGCCTCACGCCCGGCCGGCATCTCGTTGCCCAGCGTTTCGAACGCGCGCACCTGGCCAAAGCCCGGCAGGCTGCGCACCAGCGGCAGGATGCGCGAATGGAACGTGCGCACCAGCTCGCGAGCCTGCAGCGGTTGCAGGTTAATCTGCCACAGAGCGAACACCTGCAGCAGGCGCTTGATGAAGTCCTTGCGCGACTCGCGGGTGAAGGTGACCACGGTCATCGCATCCAGCTCGTAGCCCAGGTAGTGGCGCAACAGCAGGATGCGCAGCACCAGCGAGGTGGACTTGCCCGCCCCGGCCCCTGCCACCACGCAGGTGGACGGTGTGTCGCTGAATATCAGCTTCCATTGCGCGGCACTGGGTTGCGCCTCGGCTGGCAGGCGCTGGGCGACATCGGCCTTGAAGCGCTTTTTCAGCTCGGCAGTCAGGGGCAGGCGCCAGTCATCGAACAGGTTGTCATCCCGGCCTGGCACCGCCGCGGTGTCGGGCCGGGTATCGCGGATCACCAGCACCTGGCGCCCGGCCTCGTAACCTTCCACCCGCCCGCGCTCGAACCCTTCACGCACGCCATCGGCATGGCCACTGCGCTGGCCGCTGGCGTGGCCGAGGAACCAGGAGTCGCGGTGCTGGGCCTGCAGGCGGGTCAGGCCACGCCCCAGCAGGCGGGCCGCCAGGCGGCGAAACCAGGGCAGCTGGGCAGGAGGGGTAAGGTCGGCGGGGGCCTGGGGTTGCTCGTGGGCCACGGTCACTCCGTTGAAAAACAAAATCAGCGGGCATGTTCGCCGCATCGACAAAAAATCGCCAGCGAATGCTTGCAGATCAGTGGATTAGGCGATGAAGCGGATAAAACACTCCATCGCAATCAATCTATTTTACTGATTCTTTTAAGCCGATATTTACGCTTATTTTCGATGCTTCTTTGACGCATCATGGCCTCATTCCACTGATTCAAGGAGCACGACCATGCTGCAACTGCGACCGTTCGAAAGCCTCGGCCACGCCAACCACGGCTGGCTCGACGCCCACCATCATTTCTCGTTTGCCGAGTACTACGACCCGGCGCGCATGCACTGGGGCAACCTGCGGGTGTGGAACGACGACCTGATCGCTGCCGGCAGCGGCTTCCCGCCGCACCCGCACCGCGACATGGAAATCATCACCTATGTGCGTGAAGGCGCGATCAGCCACCAGGACAGCCTGGGTAACAAAGGCCGTACCGAAGCCGGGGACGTGCAGGTGATGAGCGCCGGTACCGGCATCGTGCACAGCGAGTACAACCTGGAAGACGTCGACACGCGTATTTTCCAGATCTGGATCGTGCCGGAGCGCACTGGCGAAGCACCGCAGTGGGGTAGCCGGCCGTTCCCCAAAGGTGAGCGTGGCGAAGGCTTCGTGACCCTGGCCAGCGGCCGTGCGGGCGATGAGGACAGCCTGCAGATCCGCACCGATGCGCGTCTGGTAGCTGCCACCCTGCGGGCCGGCGAAACTGCCGAGTACCGCTTCGATGCCGCACGCCGGGGTTACCTGGTGCCGGCCAAGGGGCTGGTGGAGGTCAACGGGCTGCGTGCCAAGGCGCGCGATGGCGTGGCGATCGAGCAGGAGGAGGTGCTGCGGGTAACCGCCATCGAGGACAGCGAGATCGTGCTGGTGGATGTGGCCTGAGGCTTTCGCCTTGCGACGCGATCTTTGTAGGAGCGGCCTTGTGTCGCGATCGGGCTGCGCAGCAGCCCCTCGATTTCAGCTGCGCAGCACATATTGCCGGGGCCGCTTTGCGGCCCTTTC
>NZ_JBEPNE010000029.1:0-43732 GCF_040546125.1 Pseudomonas sp. UYEF17 | reverse complement strand
CATGGCACCTGCGGCATTCAGCTTGTCATTCACCGCTCTCACTCCAGATTTTAATCCCTCATCAAGACACAAGCGGCCTTGTGTCGCGAAAGGGCCGCAACGCGGCCCCAGGATTGATGCGCAACAGTTGAAATTGCTGGGGCTGCTTTGCAGCCCTTTCGCGACACAAGGCCGCTCCCACAGGTACAGCGACAAACTCGAGAGCAACGCTGTACCTGTGGGAGCTGGCTTGCCGGCGATGAGGCCGGGCAGGCAAGAATTACTGATTGCTGACTGGCCAAAAAAAGGGCCCGCAAGGGCCCCGTAGAGGTAAGTGGCTAGCGCGTTCAGGCGCTCTCGATCTTGCGTGGCGCCATGAAGTACATCCACACAAGCGCCAGGAAGTACATCGCCGGGATCATGGTGAACAACACGGCATAGTTGTTATTGGTAGCGGTCAGCACGCTACCGACGATCTGCGTCATGAACATCCCGCCAATCGCAGCGCACATGCTGCCGAAACCGAACACGGTACTCACCAGGTGCTTGGGCGTGTAGTCCATCACCAGGCTCCAGATATTCGCCGTCCATGCCTGGTGTGCGCCCACCGCCAGCGAGATGGCCGCCACCGCGACCCACAGGCCACTGGCGTTGGCGGCAAAGATGACGCTGACCATCGTGCAGGCGAAGATCAGCATCGACACCAGCCGCGCCGTGGTAGCGCGCACGCCACGGCCGATCAGCCAGGAAGACAGGATGCCGCCGCCGATGCTGCCGAAGTCTGCCGTCAGCCAGATGATGATCAGCGGGATACCCATCTGGGTCACGTTGATGCCCAGGCTGTATTGCTGGTTGAGGAACGGTGGCAGCCAGTACAGGTAGAACCAGAACACCGGTGCGGTAATCGCGTAGGCCACCGCGAAGGCCCAGGTGCCACGCAGGCGCAGGATGCGGCTGAACGGCACGCGGGTTGGCTCGGGCTCGTCATCCTGCTGGATGTACTCCACCTCGCTCTGGCGCACGCGCGGGTGATCTTCAGGGTTGTAGTACTTCAGCACCCACAGCACCACCCACACCAGGCCCAGGCTGCCCATGGCGATGAATGCGGCCTGCCAGCCCCACACGGCCAGAATCAGCGGCAGCAGGGCCGGCGTGACCATGGCGCCGACGTTGGTGCCGGCGTTGAACAGGCCGGTGGCGATGGCCCGCTCGCCAGCCGGGAACCACAGGCGTACGGTCTTCACGCAGGCCGGGTAGTTGGCGGCCTCGGTCAGGCCGAGGATGAAGCGGCAGACCATGAAACCAGCGGCAGAGGTGGCCAGGCCGTGAGCGCCGGTAGCCAGGCTCCACAGCAGCACGGCGAAGAAGAACGCGCGTTTTACCCCGACCTTGTCGATCAGCCGGCCCTGCAGCAGGAAGCCGACCGCATAACCGACCTGGAACCAGAAGTTGATGTTGGCGTAGTCCATCGCCGTCCAGCTCATTTCCTTGGCCAGGACGGGCTGCATGATGCCGAGCGCAGCACGGTCGATGTAGTTCAGGGTGGTGGCGAAGAACACCAGGGCGAGCATGCCCCAACGGGTCTTGCCGACGCCGAAGGCGCCGCGAAGCTTGTCGCCGATCGAACCCTGGGGCATCCGGGGGGCGGCGGGGGTGATCTTGGAGTGGTTCATAAACTGCTCGATTCTTGAAATTGTATTCAGCTGCGGTGCTACGAGTACGTGACCGATTCCCAGGCAGGGGGACACGCAAGGCCGGTGCATGGTGAGCAGTGAAGGCAGCAGCGTCAATTCAAGGGAAGGGCTAGTGTTCGGTTACCGAACGGTTGCGTTGGGCCTGCGGGCGAGGCAAGGGGCAACGCATATTCAGGGTAGACGGCGTTGCCCTTCGTTGCTCGCTACCGCAGGCCGGTGAGGTGCTGGAGGGAAGGGTGGTGTTGCGCGCTGGGCATGAACTGTCTCTGGAGCAACCAGAATCATACAGTTGCCCAGCGTTCGACCTCCGCGCGGCAGCATTGCTGAATCCACATTGGAAGGGTTTTGTGCAGGTTGCTTTTCGCTTCTACCATCTCGCCGATGTACACGTTCATGTAGTTCTTGTTTTTGCGAACTGTGCACGTCCTGCCTTTGCAGCATTTGTTTGGCTTTCAGTGCATTTTGTAAGTCATGTCCTACGCGAAAGTTACATTGAAATAAACACCGAGTGTATTCATGCATTTTTTGTCGGCGGGATCGATGTCCCAAGGAGCAAAGAGCACCTGAATAATGTATCGAGTTGAAAGAACATGTAGGACGTTTCCTAGTTCTCGATGAGGGGTGGCGAAAGATAACGATGTGCGTCATTGTTGATGGGCACGCACGGAAAGGGCGCTCAGCTTAATGCATGTGTGCAGCCGGTTCCAACCTCCGGCAATGTGGGTCTACGTTACGGGGCGAGTATTGCTCGGTACTCTTGTTTCAGGAGGGATCATGGCGTCAAACAGTTTTCAGAATGAAGTGCCTAAGGCGAGGGTCAATATCAAGCTCGACTTGCATACAGGCGGTGCTCAACGCAAGGTGGAGCTTCCGCTCAAACTCATGTTGATGGGCGACTACAGCAATGGCAAGGAGCAGCGTCCACTATCAGAGCGGCCGAAGGTAAATATCAACAAGAATAATTTTGACAGTGTGTTGGCTGATCTCTCTCCGAGTATCAAGCTTATTGTTGAAGATACGCTGTCGGGCGAGGGTGGTGAGACGCCTGTCGAGCTGAGTATTCAGCGCATGAAGGACTTCGAGCCAGAACAAGTTGCACGGCAGATACCGCAACTGCGCGCTTTGCTGGCGATGCGAAATCTACTGCGTGAGTTGAAGGCCAATCTTTTGGATAACGCAACGTTCCGCGCTGAATTGGAGCGGATACTCAAAGACGAGGCTCTGAGTGACGAGTTGCGTAAGGAACTGGCGGCCCTTGCACCTCAACACGAGCGCTAGAAAACCATCTTCTCGACTTACAGGAAACTAACCAATGCCCGAAGAGCTATCTTCTGCGCAATCGCGTGGCGCCACCGTGCCGGTGGAAGAAAATCAAAGTGTCTACCACGCGCTATTTGAAAGAATTGACCTCGAGCCGCTTGACCGCATGGGAGGCATTGAGGCATTCCAAAGTGTGGATGCTTTGTCAGAAGCAACGGCTAATGAGCGTGTTACTGCGTCGGTGAGCGTTTTCCTGGACAGGCTCAAGCAAGTCTCCCCGAAGGTGGAGCGGCTGGACAGGGCGTTGCTGGATGAACACATTGCCTCGATTGACGCCCAGATCAGCAGTCAGTTGGACGCGGTAATGCATCATCCGGATTTTCAGCGGGTCGAGTCGATCTGGCGCGGCGCCAAATCGTTGATTGACCAGACGGATTTTCGTCAGAACGTCCGAATCGAACTGCTGGATATCAGTAAGGAGCATCTGGCGCAGGACTTTGAAGACGCACCGGAGATCTCTCAAAGCGGTATGTATCTGCATACCTATACCCAGGAGTACGACACGCCTGGCGGTGAGCCCATCGCGGCGGCGGTTTCGAATTACGAGTTTGGGCGAGGGCCGCAAGATATAGCGCTGTTGCGGAATATTTCGAAGGTGGCTGCCGCAGCCCATATGCCCTTCTTGTGCTCAGTGGGTCCTGCATTCTTCGGGAAGAACACCATGGAGGAAGTGGCTGCTATCAAGGATATCGGCAACTACATGGATCGTGCGGAGTACATCAAATGGCACGCTTTTGCTCAGAGCGATGACGCTCGTTACGTGGGCGCAACGACGCCCTGTACCCTGGGTCGTCTACCTTACGGGCCCGACACCAACCCGGTTCGGTTGTTTAATTATGTAGAGCGAGTCAAGGGGCCGGACCATAGCAAGTATTTGTGGGTAAGCTCGACATTCGCGTTCGCGGCGAACATGGTTAAAAGCTTTATCGCCAATGGCTGGTGTGTGCAAATTCGAGGCCCGCAGTCGGGAGGAGCTGTTACTAACCTGCCGATCCATTTGTACGACATGGGGACAGGTAGTCAAGTCAAAATTCCTTCGGAAGTGATGATTCCAGAAACTCGCGAATTTGAGTTCGCCAATTTGGGCTTGATTCCGCTCTCCTACTATAAGAATCGTGACTACGCTTGCTTCTTCTCGGCCAACTCGGCCCACAAGCCTGCTATTTATGATACAGCAGAGGCAACGGCGAATAGTCGCATCAACGCGCGGTTGCCCTATGTGTTCCTGCTTTCTCGCATTGCGCACTATTTGAAGCTGATCCAGCGGGAGAATATCGGTACAACCAAAGACCGTCGCCTGTTGGAGTTGGAGCTCAATAGGTGGATAAGCGGCCTGGTCACCGAAATGACCGATCCAGGAGATGACCTGCAGGCCTCTCATCCATTGAGGGAAGCAAAAGTGGTTGTCGAAGACATTGACGACAATCCAGGCTTCTTCAGGGTCAAATTGTTTGCTGTGCCTCATTTCCAGGTTGAGGGTATGGACATCAACTTGTCATTGGTTTCGCAGATGCCAAAAGCGAAATCTTAAGTGCGGTCACAGGAGTACATGACGTGAAAATCGACCGGCCTTTGTGGGCGCACGGCGTGGTGTTATCTGCTCAGCAGTTTCAGCAGCAGGCCCGCTTCGAGTCCTGGACTAATCAAAGTATCGCCTCTCGGGTCTTGGTCCATCCCTGGGGTATCCAGCATGTAGCGTTTGATGCGGATGCACTGCAGTTGGGCAAACTTGTGGCCACCCGGCTTCAGTTGTGCCTGCCCGATAGTACTTTGATTGACACAGATCGGTTGGATCGACTTCCTGGTGCTCTTGAGCTGTCTCGGGTATTGCCCGGTGATATCCAGACTGCCACGGTCGTGCTCGCTTTGCCGCTGGAACAGGCCAATGGTAACAACTGCCTGTTCGAAGACGGCAGAGCTGAGCGCCCCGTCAGGTACCGCCAAGTCTGGCGGGATACCCAAGATCTCTACTCAGACGAAATGCAGTCAATCAGCGTACTCGAACATGCGTTGAGCCTGCGTCTGGATGAAGACGATAACTCAGATTACCTCACGTGCCCGGTGGCTCGCTTGGTACGCGCCGGCGCAGATGGGTGGGAGATTGATGATAGCTACATCCCGCCGCTGCTGAGCTTTGATGCGCATGCAGGTTTATTGCTTCAACTCGACAACTTGCTGACTCAGCTGTCAGCCAAACGTGAGCGGTTGATGGGGATGCGCCGAGAGAGCAACCAGCGCATGGCAGACTTTGCTGTGGCAGATGTCACGTTGTTCTGGTTGCTCCATTCGTTGAATACCTATCAGCCTGTGTTGGCTGACCTTAAAGCTCATCCTGCGCGGCACCCCGAGCAGGTATATCAGCAGTTGGTGAAGCTCGCGGGTGGTCTACTCACCTTCTCGTTGGACCATGGCATCGAGGATATCCCTGCCTACCAGCATGAAGACCTGGAGGCCGTTTTCCCTCCGTTGATGCGCACCCTTTCCACGTTGCTGGAGGCAAGCCTGCCGTCGCGCGTTCTGGCGCTGGTGCTGGAGGCGCGTAGTGCCAACCGTTGGCAGGTTTCCCTAAGTGATCCACGCCTGCTCGAACCTGAAGGAGCTGATTTCTACCTTTCTGTTCGCTGCCGGCTTCCAGCAGTCCAGGTGCAAAGCCAGTTCCCGCGACTGTGCAAGATTGGTTCCCCCGACGATGTGGACCATCTTGTAAATGCGGCACTCGATGGCGTTCCTCTGAAGCCTCTGGGTCACGTCCCGGCAGCGATACCGCTACGCCTAGAGAATCAGTACTTTGCCCTCGACCTCAGTCATGAAAAGGGCCGTGCCATGTTGGCTGGCGGGGTCTGTGCGCTTTATGTCCCGAGTGTGTTTCAGGAGGTCAAGCTTGAACTATTCGCGGTGCTTCGCTCATGAGTCGTACGGCACAGAAGAGCGCCCCAGCCAAGGTGGATATCGATGCGTTGCTGCAGGACACCTATCTGCTGGTCGTCGAACTGCGACACGGTACCGAGGCGCACAGTAGTCCGGAACTCTGGTCACGTTGCGTTGCTGATGTCGAGCATGTACGCGCCACGCTTCATGAGGATGGTCTGGATGGTCGTAGCATCGACCTGATCAGTCATGCGCAATGTGCGTTGCTGGATGAAACGGTTCTCGCTTGCGCCGAAGGTCGGGCTCATGAGGACTGGGCGATGGAAACGCTGCAGGCAAAGTTTTTCAGCAGCCATCAAGCAGGTGAGTCGCTCTACGAAGATATGCGCACTGTGCTGCGTGAAGCTGCTGCGCACCCTTACGTGTTCACCGTCTTCCAGCGGGTGCTGATGCTTGGCTTCCTGGGGCGCTACCGAGAGGTCAATCACCCGGAGCGGCAGCAGTTGTTGGCTGCAATATCCGCACAGGTGGCGCCTCTCGATACAAGCCAGTCGCTGGTCATCCAGGTAGGCAATGGTCCACGGATACCGATGTGGGGTTGGTTGCAGTCGCCTTTGCTCCACGTCGTGATGGCGGCAGTCCTGTTGGGGGGTGCCTGGTGGTGGCTAGATCACGCGTTAGGTCAGGCAGTGGCCTCACTCTTGCCGGTGCAGGAGTGAGCGTCGTGCCGCAGATACAGAAGCAAGGGCTTTGGCTATGGGCCGGTGCTTTGTCCTTGCTGCTGATTGCCACGTTGCCGTTGGCTATCGAGGGGCAGGCAGTGGCTGTTCTGGTAGTTATTGCCGTGATGGTGATGCATTGGCGCCGCAGCCAGCATGCTGGCGATAAAAGTACAGAGATGCAGCGGGTTAGTGGCGTCACCCTCCCTGTCGCGTCCTACCGTCATCCCGTTGTTCTGGTGGTCGGCGATTGCCTGGCTGAGCTGTTTGACACCTCGCCTACTGAGCCATTGATGCTTCGGGTAACAGCGCAGGGGTGCTATGTACCAGTACCCGACCTTCTGAAGTTGCCCGCAACGGTCGCTGATCTGTTGTTGGAGCGTCCAGAGTGGGACGGGCAGCTTAGTGTGATGTGGGTTGTAAACCCGAGAGCCCATACTGATCGCGCAGTGCTTGCGAACCAGCTACACAGCGTATGCAACCAGATTGCGATGTTGGGAAGGCGAGGCACACCGCTGTCGCTGCTGATTGTGGGCTATTTCCAGAGCGCAACCGGAGCTTCCCCCTGGTTCAGTTGGGAGCCTGATGAGTCGGGTGTGCGAGTGCGAGATTCGGGGGAGTGCCTGGTTCTCTCCGAATGGCAGCGAAGGAACACAGATCAGGGGGAAGAAGCCGCGCGGATGCGAGCGACGGTGCAGTTGAATGCTGCTGTGGGTTGGCTGAATGAAGTGTGCTCGCCGGAAATGAGCGTACGCGTTCCCCGTCAGAGGATGGTAACGGCTGTCGCCGTTGCGGTTGCGCTCATACCTGAGGCAGGGCGATCTCGAGAAGGCAACCTGTGGCGCCGTTGGTTGCAGGAGCATACCGGGCTCTCCTTCATTTGTAGTGGGGCTGATCGTGCAAACGCGCCGTTACCGTTTCCGGACCCTTTGCTCAACTTGCTGCCCGGTAGGGCTCTGAACAGTCCGCGAAGCAGGGCAGTGCTGATTGGGATCTGGTTGTTTGCATTGACGGCCTCCATCGCCCTGATCAGCTCTGCCAGGCAGAACACACTGCTGATACGTCAGGTTACCGACGACTTGCGACGCTATAGCACTGCTTCGCTCAGTACTGAGGCACACAACATATCGCAGCGCGAGGAGGCATTGGTTGTGCTTCGCCAGGATGCGCAGCGTTTGGATTACTACTATCGCCAAGGTGAGCCGTGGTCGCTGGGTATCGGGCTGTATCAGGGCGAAAGACTACGACTGCCACTGTTGGCTGCGATCAACGGCCACCGCATCCCGACGATGCCCCGGGGTGTACCGGACAAGCCTCGCACGATTCGCCTGGACAGCCTGTCGCTCTTCAGCAGCGGCAGCGCGCAGTTGAAACCAGCGTCGACCAAGTTCCTGGTAAATGCGTTGGCGGGCATCAAGGCCCAGCCGGGCTGGTTGATCGTGATTACGGGCCATACGGATGCGACAGGTAGCGACGAACAGAACCTGCGCTTGTCGCGAGCGCGCGCTTCCGCGGTGCACGACTGGATTCGCCACATGGGTGACATCCCCGACAACTGCTTCGCAGTGCAGGGCTTGGGGGCAAGCCAGCCCATCGCGAGCAATGATACGGAACAAGGACGGTCGGCCAATCGCCGAGTTGAAATTCGCCTGGTACCGGAGGTGGGGGCTTGTCAGCCCTCGGCTACGGCCTCGGGTCTGCAACCCCTGTCGCACTCCGCGACGCCCAATACTTGAAATGAGGAACTTCTACATGGCTATTCCTGTTTATCTGTGGCTGAAAGACGATGGTGGTGCTGATATCAAAGGTTCGGTGGACGTGAAGGATCGTGAGGGCAGTATTGAAGTTGTCGGTCAGGACCACGATCTGTATATCCCTACCGATAACAATACTGGAAAGTTAACCGGCACGCGCATTCATACGCCTTTTGTTTTCACTAAGGAGATAGACGCTTCGTCCCCCTATCTCTACAAGGCCGTGACCACCGGGCAGACGCTTAAAGTGGCCGAGTTCAAATGGTACAAAATCAACGATGCCGGGCAGGAAGTTGAGTATTTCAACACAAAGTTGGAAAACGTCAAGGTCGTGAAAGTCGCACCAAAAATGCACGACGTCAAAGACCCAGCGAAAGAAAAACACAACCATCTGGAATTGGTCGAGCTGCGATACGAAAAGATTACTTGGGCATTCAAGGACGGAAACATCATTCATTCGGATTCCTGGAATGAACGACCTAGTGCTGCCGCCGCTGGATGAAATTTGGTTGTCAGCCTTGGTGGGTTGACGGCCTCCAGTGTCTTGGGTTGAGCGTCCGTGCGCGGGCGTTCAGCCAAATACACCTCATATATTCAGGTACGGTCGAATGCGTGGCGACACGTTGACCATTGACGACAAGGATGCCCTGTATGGCACACGATCCTACTCGCTTGCTTCGCCGCCTCAACTCATATTGCGCTCAGGCACTCACGGCGGCGGCATCTCTTTGCCAGGCACGTGGGCATAGTCATGTCACTATTGAACATTGGTTGTTGAAGCTTTTTGAGCAGGGACAAGGTGATCTGGCGGTTATCGCCCGCCGATACGATTGGGATATGGACGCCATATGGCAAGGGTTGCTTGAGCACTTCGATTTGTTGCCGCGCAGCGTAGTCAGCAAACCTCAGTTGAGCGGTGAGGTGCAACAGCTGATTACCAATGCCTGGTTGCTAGCGTCGCTGGATCGCGACTGTGAGCAATTGCGATCCCTTCACTTGCTGGGGGCGTTATTTGAAACGCCAAACTTGCTCAGGTGTTCAGCCGCTTGGCCTCTATCGAGCATCGGCCCAACGCAATTAAGGCAAATGGAAGCGCTGCTTGAATTCGATTCGGAAGAACGTCAACCGGAGCATTCATCACTGTTCAAGCCACAAGTGTCAGGAGAGGCCAAGGCAGCAGTCGCCTTGAGGGATGACGAAGCGTTGGTCGCTGTCTTGGACCAGTTTAGCCATGACGTTACCGCCAAGGCAGCAGCGGGGCAGATTGACCCGGTGTTCGGCCGTGACGATGAAATCCGCCAGGTGGTCGATGTACTGAGCCGTCGGCGCAAGAACAACCCTATTCTGGTGGGCGACCCAGGCGTTGGAAAAACAGCCTTGGTCGAAGGGCTTGCTCTGCGCATCGCCAACGGAGACGTCCCTGACAGTTTGAAACCGGTGAGCATCCGTACGCTGGATTTGGGGTTGCTGCAGGCGGGTGCAGGGGTCAAAGGCGAGTTCGAGCAACGGCTGAAAAACGTCATCGATGCCGTCCAGCGGTCAGAGACACCGGTGCTGTTGTTCATTGACGAAGCACATACCTTGATCGGCGCTGGCAACCAGGCAGGGGGGGCAGATGCCGCGAATCTGTTGAAGCCCGCCTTGGCGCGTGGGGAACTGCGCACCATCGCTGCCACTACCTGGAGTGAATACAAGCAGTACTTCGAGCGCGATGCGGCGCTCGAACGGCGCTTCCAGATGATCAAGGTCGATGAGCCGGATGATGCGACTGCATGCTTGATGCTCCGAGGGCTCAAGGCCCGCTATGCCAGCTACCACGGTGTTCACGTTCAGGACGCCGCAGTGCAGGCAGCCGTCAGCTTGTCCAGGCGGTTTCTGACCGGGCGCCGTTTGCCCGATAAAGCTGTAGATCTGATCGACACTGCCTGTGCGCGTGTTCGCATGAGTTTGGATTGCGAGCCTCATGCTCTGGTCCTTCTGAAGTCTCAGAAGGCGGCGCTGACCGCAGAGCGAACGGCGCTCGAAGAGGATGCCCAGCTTACCGGCGACGCGTGCGAGCCTCGCCTTGCGAAAATCAAGGCCCAACTGGTTCAACTTGAAAGTCAGCAGTCCGCGTTGGAGCTGCAGTACCAGCAAGAGCTCGACCTCACCCACCAGTTGCTCAATGCTCGTCAGGCCGAGCAGGTCGATACAGCCGCCTGCACTCAGCTTCAACAAGACCTCAGCTACGTGCAGGGGAGTCGACCACTGCTGTCGCTCGACGTATGTACCCGCAGTGTGGCCGAAGTGATCGCAGACTGGACGGGCGTGCCTCTCGGCAATTTGCTGAAGGACGAACATGCAAGCTTGTTGAACCTGGAGGACCAGTTGGCCGCGCGTGTTGTCGGGCAAGAGCCAGCCCTGCTTGCACTTGCCCAACGGCTACGTGCCGCTCGAACGGGCCTCACTGACGACAAGGCACCGATGGGCGTCTTCCTGTTGGTGGGCACCAGTGGCATCGGCAAGACGGAGACGGCGCATGCATTGGCCCACAGCCTGTTTGGTGGCGAAAAGTCGTTGATCACGCTCAACATGTCTGAGTACCAGGAGGCGCATACCGTCAGCCAACTCAAGGGCTCGCCGCCTGGCTATGTGGGTTACGGCCAGGGGGGTGTACTCACCGAGGCCGTGCGTCAACGCCCCTATAGCGTCGTGTTGCTGGATGAAGTCGAGAAGGCCCACTGTGATGTGGTCAACCTGTTTTATCAGGTGTTCGACCGCGGCTTCATGCGCGATGGCGAAGGCAGGGAGATCGATTTTCGCAACACCGTCATCCTGATGACTTCCAACCTGGGCAGTGACCTGCTGCAAGGTTGTATCGAGCAGCAGCCAGACGCTTCGGAAGCGACACTGCATGAACTATTGCGCCCGGTATTACGCGAGCATTTCCAGCCTGCGTTGCTGGCGCGTTTCCAGACATTGATCTTCCGGCCACTGGGAGCTGATGCGCTTAAGCGCATTGTTGCGATCAAGCTCGATCAAGTGGCCAGACGCCTGTTACGGCATTACGGCCTGCAATGTGAAATTGAGGACTCGCTTTATGACGCGCTGGTCGCCGCCTGCCTTCTGCCGGATACCGGTGCCCGCAACATCGATAGCTTGCTGAACCAGCAGATTCTGCCGGTGCTCAGCCAGCAGTTGCTGAAGCGTCAGGCCCTTTGCCAGCCGACTCAATCCGTGACGCTTGGGTATTGCGAAGATGCTGGGATCAGCTTGAGCTTTTCGGATGAACACGATCCAGCGCTGCTGGCTGTCGAGAGGGCCTGAGCATGGCATCTCCGATAGTTGGCTCCATCCACAATCATTACCAGCTTGAAGTCGAGGGGCTTGCCGTTGAACTCGACGTGCTTTCGTTCAAAGGCGAGGAGTGGCTGAGCCAGCCGTTCAAGTACACCGTTGCGTTTACCTCCACGGAGCAGGATATCGACGCTGCGCAGATCCTCGGGAAGGATGCCAGCTTCCATCTGGGCGCTTCACGACTGACTGCGCAGCTTCCGATCTCGGAGGGGGGAGCACGCACACTGCATGGCGTCATTACGGGGCTCAAGCGCGTGTCCGGCTCCAGGGATGAAGCCCGCTACGAGGTAACGCTCGAAGCGCGGCTGGCATTGCTCGGGCGTGGCAAGCAGTACCGGATCTACCAACATCAGTCGGTACCGGAAATCGTCGAAAGCATCTTGCGTAGTCGCCACCAGTTCGAAGGGCAGCACTTCTTGTTTGAACTGTTGCGCGAATACCCCAAGCGCGAGCAGGTCATGCAGTACGGTGAGAGCGATCTCGCCTTCATCAGCCGTCTGCTGGCGGAGGTCGGGATCTGGTATCGCTTCACCCACGATGATCGCCTTTCCCTTGATGTGGTCGAGTTTCATGACCATCAACGTCATTACCAGTTCGGCGTAAAGCTGCCGCATCGTCCCCTGTCGGGATTGACCAGTAACGGGCAGGAAGGCGTATGGGCATTGCAGGTTCAGCATCAAGTGGTGGAGCAACATATCAACGTGCGTGCCTACCACCACCGGGATGCGGCTGCCTTTCTGGATGGCGAGGTGGATCACAGCCGGGGGGCAACCACCACTTACGGCGAAGGCTATCACTACGGCGAACCCTATACCGCGCTGGGTGACGCAATTGACCAGGACGAGGAGCTGCTCAGCGAAAGTGGCTACTTTTATGCGCGCCTGAATCATGAACGCTTCCTCAATGATCAGACACGTTGCAACGGCATCAGCAGCAGCGTGACCCTGGCCCCGGGCCAAGTGTTGATGGTCTTCGATGGGGCGCCTCAGGTTTTCGAGCCTGGGGTCGTCATCACGCATCTGACCGTTGAGGCGGCACGCGACCGTAGTTTGGAAGTTGTGTTCGACGCGATTCCTTACTCGGAGTCGATATGCTTTCGACCGACATTGTTGGACAAGCCGCAGATCGCTGGCACGGTGCCGGCGCGGGTCACCAGTACGCAAAAGAACGATCCTTACGGCCATATCGACATGGAGGGGCGCTACCGGGTCAACTTCCTGTTCGACCGGGACACCTGGCGAGCAGGCGAGGAGAGCGTCTGGCTACGACTGGCACGGCCTTACGCGGGTGACACCCATGGCCTGCACCTGCCGTTGATCTGCGGTACTGAAGTGGCGGTGGCGTTCGAGCAAGGCGACCCGGATCGCCCCTACATCGCCCATGCCTTGCACGATAGTGAACATCCCGACCACGTGACGCTGCGCAACTACAAACGCAATGTGCTGCGGACTCCGGCCAACAACAAGTTGCGCATGGATGACACCCGCGGGCAGGAGCACGTCAAGCTCAGTACCGAGCACAGTGGCAAGAGTCAGCTCAATCTGGGTCATGTAGTCGATGCGGAGCGTAATCGCCGGGGAGAGGGGGCAGAGCTGCGAAGTGATGGACATGTCTCCATGCGCGGTGGCAGCGGCATCTTTATCAGCGCCGATGCGCAGCACGGGGCCAAGGGAAGCATGCTCGAAATGGCCGCGGCAGTGGAGCGGCTTGACCAAGCCAAGGAGCAATTGGAAGGGCTGTCGGATGATGCCCAGGCGTGCAAGGCGGATCCTGCGGATGTCCAGGCCCAACTGAACTTGCTTAAGCAAGACTTGGAACAGCTCAAATCCTCGGTACTGCTGCTCAGTGCGCCTCAAGGGATCTCGCTGACCAGTGGCAGTCATCTCCAGCTGGCTGCCGAGAAGAACCTAATGCTCAACGCTGGCGGGAAGGCGGATGTGAGCGTGGTCAAGCGTCTCTTTGTTGGCATAGGGCAGGGACTGAGCCTGTTCGTGCGCAAATTGGGTATCAAGCTTATAGCTAACCAAGGGCCAGTCAGTATCCAGGCGCAGAACGACAGTTTATCTTTAATCGCACGGCATGGTCTGGAGATTTCCAGTACTGAAGATGAGATCCGGATTACTGCGAACAAAAAGATCACGCTCAATGCGGGTGGCAGCTATATAGCGATAGATGCGTGCAGTATTGAATCTGGAACTGAGGGGGACTATGTCATTAAGTCTGCCTATTTTGAACGTATGGATGCAATTTCAAAAGGGGTGGATTCCTTGAGGTTACCTGAATTAGTCGGGCCTCTAAAAGAATTTGACGAGCAGTTCCAGATTTTTGAAGAGAATGGCCGGTCCGCAATGGTTGGTGTTCCGTATAAGGTTACAAGTGAATCTGGAACGGTTTGGCTGGGAAGAACCGACAGCCAGGGCCGTACCGAGCGCATAAAAACTCTCAAGGCGGAAAAGTTATCGTTGGTTTTTGGTCGTGAGCTCGAGGAAAGATCGGAAGCTGACAAGTAATATTATTGAATTAATGAATAAGGTCTCTGCTGAGTGGTGGGTGTGAGTCCGGTTAAGTAGTTTGCTAGTGAAATATTGGGCATGGATAGAATTGGTCTTTAATTGGCTCTGTCAACATTGTGTGCGGGGGTGGTATGCAAGAAATCAAGGGGGCGTTGAGTAGTAACTCAGATGCGGAAAGTCTTGTAAAAATTGTCTCGGCGGCGAGCGGGCTCTCATGGGTTAGCCCAAGTGAGAATGACGTTTTTTATATTTCAGATCAAGCGGAGTTTCCAGAAATTATATTTGAGGTGAGAGTGCAAGATGGCTTGCCTTTGAACTGGTCGTGGGAAATCGAATGGGATGCAAAAGTTAGTGGGCTAAAAGAGCGGGCGAGGAAAATCAATTCCTTGCAGGAATTTAAGAAATCAGGATTTTTTAATAGTAATAGTAAAACTTGGGTCGCGGAGTTGGAGGAGGTCTTAGGAGGGAGGTTGACGGTTGCGGTACTCTCTGCTGGGAAGAGTATTAAGCGATCTGTGATAATTAAGGGGGTGAACCCGTCCAAGGAAGTGGTTGCTGCATACGTGGGCGATTTGGATGATATGGATGGATTTGAGAAGCTCTTGGAACAGGAGACGGGAAGTAAGCACTTCATTAATCTTGATGGGGAGCCAATTGTCGCTTTTGATAAAGGTTATGGTATCACGCAAATGACAAATCCAGCTCCTACCTATGAGCAGGTTTGGAGTTGGAAAGAGAATATTCTAGGCGGGTCGGGCATATATAAGGATAAGGTCGTTGCAGCAAAAAAATATCTAGGACAGCAGGGGCGGACTTACACGGATGATCAATTGCAGCATGAGGTGTTTAGTCGTTGGAATGGTGGGTCCTATCATCAGTGGGATAGTGTTGCAGAGGTCTGGGTCAGAAAGAAAAGTATTCTCTGTGATTCAAATACAGGAAATATTGGCTGGTCTATGGATAAGGAAAAGAATAAGGGGAAAACTGAGAGTGAGCTTCGGGAAAGAGATAAGGATAAGTACAAGGACGGTGGGAAAGGCCAAACCAAGGATCATCCCTGGCAGTACAGTGGGGTGTGTTATGCGGATCACATTTTTGATAAGTAAACTAAGGCTAAGTCTGATTGGTTTTTTTCTCAATGTGTTTTGGGTTGTCGGAGTGTGCGCCAGCGAGGTCCGTTGGGTTGATGCCAAGGATGGGCAGGTGATGGTGAGAGCTCAAAATGGAAACGAATATGTCCTAAGCGTTCCTATGGGAATAAAAGGGGTCTATTTTGATGGGGATCTGCATCGTGTAGGTGAAAAAGAGTATCTATCCATATTCCAAGTGAGTGCCTCGAACCCCCTGCGGCCCGATGGTTTTTGTGGTTCTGGAGATGAGGTCTGGCTTCAGTTATATGAATCTTCGTCTAAGATAAGTAGCCGAATATTAGTAAGCAGTTGCCTGCACTCGATCTCGCTAGCGAGCCAGAATTCAGGTCAAGAGGGACAGGATAATGATTATTCATCAGTGAAATGGGATGAATATGGTTTTTCAATTGAGTGGTTCGGTCGGGTCGATAGCTTCGGTCGAGTCGTTTCGCTTACCAGCTATAGATTGTGCGGCGACTCCTTCTGCGGCTCGGACCTTTTTCAGAAGAAATCCGGAAATTGATGAGGTTCAAGTCATACGCTGTATGGAGAATATATCGTGATTGGGATTGTCAGGATTGGAGACAAAAATACGGCGGGTGGAACTGTTCTTTCAGGCTCGTCATCTATGTTGTTTTATGGTGTCGGAGTTGCGCGTCAGGGAGATCCAGTGAACTGTCCGGTCATCGGCCATGGAAGGACTGTTATCGCTGAGGGACACCCGGCCTTCATAGACAATGGCCTTGCTGTTGCCTTCGATGGGCACCGCTGCGGATGCGGTTGCGCATTGGTCTCATCCCTGCCTTGTTCAGGTGTCACGTGACAGTTGAAATTCAGAAAGTACAGGAGAAGGCGCGACGGCCGAGCTCACCAAGATGGTCGTTTTGGCTAGGAACGTTACTTCTGCTTCTGCTCTTGGGTTTGATGGGCGGCATATTGTTTGTCGGTCAAGCGCCACATGTAGATGCGGGGGGGATTTGGCAGGTAGCCCTAGGAACCCCTCTTCTGGTTTGGGTGATGGCAATTTTCACTAGGTTTATTATTTATGCGAGTTACGCTCGGGTTGCTGATGGGTGGGATGAAGCTAGGACGAAGGACCTGGAGCAGAAATATCAGGTTGGTCGCCGGTCGTTGCAGATATGGGGTGCAAGTATCTATACGGCTTTGAAGCGTCAAGGTGTAAGTTCAGAAGAGCAAGTCAGTAACCTTCTGTCGGGCGTTAGAGCTATTAAAAGCCAGTCGTTTAGGGTTGGAGGGAATGTAATACGCCATAGCTGCATAGACGGGTGTAGCAATGCCGATCCAGAGCAAGTATTGTTACAGGCGTTCGAGCAGGTGTTGACTGATCTCGCACAGATCTTAGATGGGTTGGCTGATGACATCCTACTGAAGGTGCTCGTAGAGGGTGACAGTCAAATAACAGAACGCACTTTACACCGTATATGGCGGAGCGTATGGCGCAAGTCAGGCATTCGTCAGTCTACGGAAATTATCAGCGATGACGGATTAATGGTCGTGGATCAATGGCTTGATCGAGGGGGCGAGGATAACTCCCTGCTCCTGGTTGTTGCTTATCAATTTGCACCGGAGCAACCGAGAGATACAGCTGAAGTAGTGGCGGGCCTGCTGTTGGGCAGCTGCAGTCCGGTACCGTCATTGCATCCAATAGCTTGTCTGCATCGGCCTGAGTTTTTGCGTGACTCTGATTCGGATGTAGATTTATCTGTGCAGCAGGCGCTGGAGTGGGTGCCTATAAGTGCGTGCTCGATTGAGCATGTTTGGCGATCGGGAGTTGATCGATACCACGATAGGTTGGTGACAATGGCGCTAACAAGCTTGAGCGAGGCTGGAGCCGTTAAAAAGGAGTTTCACGATTTAGATTCATTGCTTGGGTCAGCAGGTAGAGCAGCCCCTTGGTTGGCGATTTCACTCGCATCGGAAAGTATTAAATTGGGTGCGGGGGCGCAATTTGTTATTAGTGGTGGCTCTGATGAGTTGTTTTTCTGCCACTGCGCAGTGACACCTGCTTCGCCAAATTCGATTTAGCTTTTTATATATTCTCAATAGTGGTGTGGGTGCTTGCGATAATTGTTGTCATTGCTATGGTTGCGATATTTGCGTTGGTGGCGGTGTTCTGAGGTTGTCTTGGAGGGATAGACTTGTTATCTGATAGAGTGATTGAGCTAGTGTGGTTATTTTTTTTGGTTGTTACTGTGGTGGTATTGTCTGGGGGAGGTCTCCTGGTATTAGGCCGTCGCGTTGGTAGCACAACTTATCGCCGTCACTCTTCTGTAGATAAAACCCAGGCAGGCAGTAGGCCAGAAGTCAAGCGTACGTCACATGGCGTGTCGATAAACAATTTCAACGTAATACGAGATTGCCTTCGTCAGAAATATGGTTGGTCTTGGTCTTTCAAGGTGCGTCTGTTCTTGGTGGTTGGCGAAATTCCTCAAGTCAGTTCTGTTGCGCCAAGGTTAATCGATGAGCATTGGTTGGAAGGACGGTCAGTTGTTCTTCTTTATGGTGGCAGTCTTCTATCCAAACCAGACACAACACTGCTCGATAAATGGCAGCGGCAGTTTCGCTGGCGCGGCATTGATGGTGTCGTTTGGGCGCTGAGCGAGCGCCAGGTCGACGACGCTGCTTCAATGAGTGCGAGCATTCATCACCTGCAGGACGTGAACCGTTATCTAGGCAGGCAACTGCCTGTGCATGTGTGGCAAATCTGTGAAAGCCAATGGGGCCAGTCGGGGCGCGGCATCGAGGCGGTTGGCTGTTTGCTTCCCACTCGGGGAGCCGCAGTTCATTGGGAAGAGCATTTGGGCGCCCTGCAGCGCTCGTTGCGCGAACAAGGTTTGGCGCAAATGCAGAGCAGCATGGCCCATGATTTCTTGCTGCGGCTTGCTCGTAACCTGCAGGTTGATGGTGCTGCACGATGGTATCGCGTGCTTGAGTCCCTTTCAGGAAGGGCCACACGAGGCATCCAAGTTCGTGGCATGTGGTTCAGTTTGCCAGTTCAGAGGCCAGAACCGGCGAAGTCAATTGAACACCATTGGCCTGAAGACCCAGCCTGGTCAGGGATATTCAACGATCGCCCCGCCCGGGCCCGCCGACTGGGTTGGCACCCAGCCAAAGTCGCCTACGTTTCTGCGCTGGGCCTGGCTTCCATCTGGGGCATCGGCTTGTTGTTGTCCTTTGCCAGCAACCGTGCCGAGGTCGCTCAGATAGCGGCGGCGTACAGAGCTTTGCAGCAGCCTGTGGCAGACACCGAAACCAAGCAGGCACTGAGCGAGCTTGTACGCGAGCTCTCTCGCTTGGATTACCGCGGTGAACATGGGGCGCCGTGGTATCAGCGTTTTGGTCTGAACCGCTCGTGCGACCT
Organism: Pseudomonas sp. UYEF17; assembly: GCF_040546125.1. Classification (NCBI taxonomy): domain Bacteria; kingdom Pseudomonadati; phylum Pseudomonadota; class Gammaproteobacteria; order Pseudomonadales; family Pseudomonadaceae; genus Pseudomonas; species Pseudomonas sp. UYEF17. The sequence continues at coordinate 25,037 of NZ_JBEPNE010000029.1, read as the reverse complement.
TGGCGAGGCGGTGTGGCCACTCTACGAGCAGGCCAATAACCGGTTGCTTCGTGACCCGGCAGTGTTTGAGCTGGAAGAACGGCTTAATGCATTGGTCAAGTTGCCTCCAGCAAGCACTCAGCGTGCCGAGCAGGCGCGGGAAACTTACGGTTATCTCAAAGCGTATCTGATGCTGGCGCGGCCGGAAAAGGCGGATCCCGCTTTCTTGAGCGAGACTCTGGGCGAAACTGAGCCGGCATTGTGGACGTTTTTCGGCCAGCATCTGCCCGATCACCCTGACTGGGCGATTAAGCCCGACCTCAGGTTGATCGCCCAAACTCGCCAGGTGCTGCTGCGCGAACTGGGTCAGCGAACCGCGGAAAGCAGCCTGTACCAGCAGGTGCTCGACAACGCGGCGAACCACTACCCAGCGTTGGGTTTGCAAGAGATGGTCGGTGACACGGATGCGAGCGCCCTGTTCTCCACTGCTGAACAGGTCCCCGGTGTGTTCACCCGCCAAGCGTGGGAAGGGCAGGTCCAGGCAGCCATCGAAGACGCGGCGCAGGCGCGGCGCGAAGAGATCGACTGGGTACTCAGCGACAACCCCAACGACATTGCCAAGGAGTTGAGCCCCGACGAACTCAGGGACCGGTTGACCACACGTTACTTCCAGGATTACAGCAGTGCCTGGCTGGGCTTCCTCAATAGCCTGCGTTGGCGTCAGGGCCATGGCCTGAGCGATGTGATTGCACAGTTGACGCTAATGAGCGATGTGCGTCAGTCACCTCTGATCGCCTTGATGAACACGTTGAGTTACCAAGGCCAGGCCGGCGTCCGCGGCCAGGCCCTGGCCGATTCCCTGATCGAATCAGCACAGAAGTTGGTAGGGCAGAAAGCAGCGCCGATAGTCGATCAACTTCCCCAAACACCCAGCGGTCCGCTCGACAGTACCTTTGGCCCGTTGATGGCGTTGCTGGGAAAGGAGACTGAAGGCCGAACGGGTGATGACCGCCTGAGCCTGCAGACCTTCCTCACACGGGTCACTGCCGTGCGCTTGAAGCTTCAGCAAGTGGTCAGTGCACCTGATCCTGAGGCAATGATCCAGACGTTGGCCCAGACCGTATTCCAAGGTAAAGGAGCGGACCTGACCGATACCCAGGCCTATGGCAACTTGATCGCCGCCAGCCTGGGTGCCGACTGGGGCACAGCGGCCAACACACTGTTCGTGCAGCCGCTGGATCAGGCATGGCAACAGATTCTGCAGCCGTCGTCGGCGGGCCTCAACAGGGCGTGGCAGCGTTCGATCGTCGATGAGTGGCAGGGGGCATTCAGCGGCCGCTATCCCTTCGCCGCCACCAGCAGTGACGCCTCGTTGCCCATGTTGGGGCAGATGATTCGGGCCGACTCCGGGCGGATCGAGCAGTTTCTGGCACAGCAACTCACAGGGCTTCTGCGCAAGGAGGGCAGCCGCTGGGTGGCCGACTCGCGTCAGAGCCAGGGCCTACGTTTCAACCCGGATTTCTTGAAGGCGATCAATCAGCTCAGCCACCTGGCCGATGTGTTGTACACCGATGGCGGCATGGGTTTGAGCTTCGAGCTGCAAGGCAAGCCTGTGCGGGATGTGGTGCAGACCACCTTTGTGCTCAACGGCGAAAAGCATCACTACTTCAACCAACGGGAGAGTTGGCAACGCTTTCGATGGCCTGGGCAGGGCGACTATCCGGGTATCAGCCTGACCTGGAGCAGTGTCTACACCGGAGAACGCCTGTTTGCGGACTACCAGGGCACCTGGGGGCTGATTCGATTGCTTGAGCAAGCAACTGTCAGCGCTTTGGACGACGGCGACAGTCGCTTTCGGGTCGTGTTGAGCGCGCCGGATGGTCTAGGCCTGACCTGGCACTTGCGCACGGAGTTGGGTGAAGGCCCGCTTGCGCTGCTGAAGTTGCGAGATTTCAACTTGCCTCGGGAGATCTTTGTAGTGGATGACCGTGACTCGCAGCGCTATACCCAGAACGGGGGCTTCGAATGAGCCTGAAAAGTCTGATCGAATGCTGTTTGCCCGGTATCGAACCGCTGGCCTTGGCGCGCAAGCACAGTGATGGCTGGGAAGCCTGGCTGATACCCATCCGCGATGACCTGCCAGTCGGAGAGGATCCGGGGTATGACGACGATTTCCAGCGCATGCGCGAAGAGGTCAACAAGCTCTCCGGGGCGGATGTGGACCTGGTGGCGCAACTGGCGCAGAAGCTGCTAGAGCAGTCCTGCAAAGACCTTCGTGTTGCTACCTACTACCTATGGGCACGTTTGCACAGGGATGGTGAGGCAGGCTTGGCAGAGGGGTTGAACTTGCTGGCTGCGCTGATGGAGCGTTACGCCTGCGATATCCTGCCGGTGCGTGCCAATAGCCGCAAGATGGCCTTGGAGTGGCTTGCTGGCAGCAGAGTGTTGGCAAGCTTGTCGCTGTACCCTCAGGTGGTCAAGGCAGAAGCCGAGCGGACGGTAGCTGCCCTGGTATGGTTGGAGCACGGTTTCAGCAATTGGCCGGAAGACCAGCGCCCGCGACTGGAGGCCTTGTACAGTGCTCTCATTGCTCGCCTCGCTGTGTCGGGTGGCGTTGATGCAATCGTCCCGCAGGTCAGTACTGATGCACCCGTGGGCGGTAACGCCACAGGCCCGAGCCCATCGCCCATCAAGTCCGGACGAGATTTGCTGGACAGTGGCCGGGGGCTGGCAAGCTACCTGCGTAAACAACCAGAGGGGTGGCTGGCAGCGCATCGGCTGATGAAGAGCTTGCGTTGGGACACCGTGCATCAGGTGCCGCCGCACGATGCACAAGGGATTACCCGGCTGGCACCGCCTCGCGGCGAGTATCGCGCGCAGCTCAAACGCCTGCACCTGCAGCAAAACTGGACCGAGCTGATTGACCAGGTGGAGGGGATGTACGCCGAAGGCGTGAACCACTTCTGGTTGGATCTGCAATGGTATCTCCACCAGGCCCTGAGCAAATCAGCAGAGCCCCAGAACAGCTGGGCGAATGTCCTCAAACATGATCTGGGCATGCTTCTGCTGCGTCTGCCAGGGCTGGAAATGCTCCATTGGAATGACGGCTCGGCATTCGCCGATGAAGCCACGCGTGAGTGGATCAACCAGCAAGTCAGTGGTAACCGCCCGGAACAGTGGCTGCCCGCAGCTGCGCCTGCCACCTCGACGGGGGCATGCGAAATACTCGCCTTGGAGCCCGAAGCACTGGCGCAAGCGGATGCCGACGGCGTGGAGCAGGCGCTGGCCTGGTTGGCGAGCCGGCCGGATGTACAGACCGGGCGGCAGCGCTGGCTCCTGCGTTTGCTGATGGCGCGAGTGGCGGAGCAGTGCGGCAAGGCTGAGCTGGCCATCCATCTGTTCACGGAGCTGGATACTGCTGCGCAACGCCACACCTTTGCCGACTGGGAGCCGGACCTGCTCTTCGAAGTCAAGGCGCGTTTACTCAAATTGCTGCGTTTGAAAGCCCAGCGCAACGACGCCGACAGGCCCACCTTGGCGCGACAAATGGAACACCAGCTCGCTGCGCTCGTATCCATCGACCCAGTACGTGCTGCGGTGCTGTGCAGCTGACCCACTTTGATCAGGAATCTGTTTTGAGTACGGACAACCCAACCCTGCGTTACTTCGACGCTGAAATGCGCTATTTGCGAGAAGCGGGCAAAGAGTTTGCCCAGGCATTTCCAGACCGTGCGGCACAACTCAATCTGGACAAACCCGGCGCTGAAGACCCTTATGTGGAGCGCTTGTTCGAGGGCTTCGCATTCTTGATGGGGCGTTTACGCGAAAAACTGGACGACGACTTGCCTGAGCTGACAGAGGGGTTGGTGAGCCTGTTGTGGCCGCATTATTTACGCACCATACCCTCGCTGGCCATCGTTGAACTAATGCCTGATGTCAGCCAGATGAAAGGCAGTGAGGTGGTCGCAAGTGGCTTTCAGGTGCTGTCACAGCCGGTAGGGCAGCATCGCACCCGTTGCCGCTACTCCACCACGCAGGATTTGACCCTGCGGCCACTTCAGCTTGATACCGTGCGCCTTGATCATGAGCCTGACGGACGTGCGGTGCTACGCCTACGATTTGCGTGTGGAGCGTTGGTCGATGGGAGTCAGCTGGACCTTGCGCAGATACCGTTGTATCTGAATGCGGATGCAGCGCTTGCCAGTGTGTTGCACCAAGCACTGACATTGAACGTGCAATCGCTCTACATACGCGTGCCGGGCAGGGCGCAGCGCCAAGCATTTGTGGGGCATTTCAAGCCAAAGGGCTTTGCTGACGATGATCGGCTTTGGCCTAAGGGCGAGAGTGCCTTCAGCGGTTATCAATTGCTACTTGAGTACTTCACGTTCCGCGAAAAATTCATGTTCGTGACGCTCTGCGGCCTGGAAGAGGTAACGTTGCCTGCAGGCACGCCATGGTTCGAACTTGAAGTCGTGCTCGGCGAGTCCTGGTCGCATGCTGCTACGCCCACAGCCGAGCACATACGTTTGCATGCGGTCCCGGTGATCAACCTGTTTGCACTGGAAGCGGATCCCCTCACCTTGGACCCCCTGCAGAATGAGTACCTGCTCAGGCCAATGCGGTTGCAGGACGGTCATACCGAGATCTATTCGGTAGACAGGGTTTCAGGGGCGAAAGATAGCGTGCGTCAGGACTATGTGCCTTTCAGCAGCTTCCGCCACAAAGGGGGGATGCTTCGCGACGAGGCCCCCGAGCGCTACTTTCATACACGCCTGAGGCGTGGAGCCAATGGCCTTCATGACACCTGGCTGATTCTTGGCGGGGAGGGCTTTGACAAGGATGTGTTGCTCAAGCGCAAAAGTCTGTCGCTGCGCCTGACCGGTACCAATGGTCAGCTGCCGCGCAAAGCGCTGCGCAGTACGTTGCTCGATTCAGCGGCGCAGTCCACACAGGCAGGCTTGCGCGTACGCAATCTGACTGCGCCGACCCTGCCGTGTTATCCGCCAAACCGTGATCGTTTCCACTGGCGTGTGCTCAGTCACCTTGGATCGAATTTTCTGCCGATGCTCAACAGTGCTGAAGTACTGCGCGGCACCCTGGCCTTGTACGAGTGGACAGGTAGCGAAACGAATCGACGGCGCCTGGAGGCGATTGTCGACGTCAAGCATCACCTGATTCAGCGATTCGAAAAGGGCTTTTTGCTACGAGGCGTGGATATCGAGGTGACTGTCGATAGCAATGGTTTTTCAGGGGAGGGGGACATTTACCTGTTCGGTGAAATGCTCAGCCGGTTCTTCGCCCTGTATGCGGATATTCACTTGTGCACGCAACTGACCATGATTCTGCAACCAACGGGGAGGTGCCTGCGATGGAGCGAACATCACAGTCAGCGTATTCCCGGTTGAAGGCGGAGGGCATTCTGCACGTGCTGGCGGAGCAGGCGTCAACGGCGAACGTCTACCGCTTCTGCCAAGTACTGGAGCAGGTGCTGGACGAACAGCCACCGTTGGGGAGTACAGCGCATCCGGGCGATGACCGGGTTCGGTTCCGGCCGGACCCTGGAATGGGATTCCCGGCAGGTGAGTTGAAGGGCCTCGAAATCGATGAGGCGTTTCCTGACCAACCCTTGACGGTGCGTACTCGGCTGCTGGGTTTGTATGGGGTCGACTCCCCTTTGCCAACGGCCTATCTGGACGATATCGCCCAGCGGCGCGAAGGCCACGAGGCGTTGGAGCACTTCCTCGACATCTTCAACCATCGGATATTCACCCAGTTCTACCGAATCTGGCGCAAGTACTCCTACCCGGCAACGTTCGAGCCGGGCGGGCGCGATGTTACGTCACAGTGCTTGTTGGGTTTGATCGGGCTGGGAATTCCCGGTACGGCCGAGCGTATCGCCACGCCCATGTCACGTTTCCTGGCCTTGCTCAGTGTGATGCGGCTTCCCACGCGCAACGCGGAGGGGATTTGCGCACTGGTGAAGTTGCTGGCGCCGCAGACAGAAGTGCATGTAACTGGGCATTGGCCGCAGAGGGTACTGCTTGCGCAGCCTGCCAGCCTTTCACCCGAACGCCCGGTAACGCTGGGCCAAGGCATGCCGTTAGGTGCTGTCGGGCACGATGCGAACAGCCAGCTGCGCCTGCGGCTGTGTACCGCGGACCAGGACGAGGCGCGTGAGTGGCTTCCTGGTGGTCGGCTGATCGCCGATTTGCGCGTGTTGCTGGAGGTGTACTTGGGGTGGCGATGTACAGCACTGCTGCAACTCATTATTCCGCGAGAAATGGTGCCGGTTCCGGTATTGGGGCGTACCCAGTCGATGCTGGGAATGACCGCTGTATTGAAACGGGCAACGGGCCCTCACGCACTGGCTCAAGAAGACATGATCACGATCAATCTGGGCCGATACCAAGGCCTGCAACTACACCCTTGCAGCAGAGAGGTAGAGCATGTGGCGTACTGGTTTTAAGGCCTTCACCGCATCCACTCTGATCGGTGTATTGGGAGGGTGTGGCCTTGCACAGAAAGTGGCGGATGGCACGGCATCCACTGCACATGCAATTTTTTACAAGCAAGTCAGAACGCTGCATCTGGACCTCAATGGCCGGTCAGCGATGAACACCAATGTCGAAGAGATGAGCGGATTGTCGGTGCCAGTTCTGGTGCGGGTCTACCAGTTAAGGGGCAGCCAGGCACTGGAGAACGCCACCTATGACAATCTGGTGAGCCAAGGTGAGCGAGTGCTTCGCGATGATCTGCTTGATGAGCGCGTCGTGGTGATCAAGCCCGGTGAAGCGGCGCAGCTGAGTACACCACTGCAAGGCGAAGCCCAGTATGTCGGTGTAGTCGCTTTGTTCAGAAGTCCGGATGTTCTGCAAGATACGTGGCGGCTTGTGCTGGACCGTGACGACCTCGACCCGGATCAGGCTCGCGTGATTGAGTTGGGCGATAACCGATTGACGCTTCGACCGCGTGCGGAGGACTGAGAGCATGTTCCCGACCAGTCCCTCTCTCTACGAGATCCTGTTGCAGAACTTCAGCGGTGAGTTGGAGCTGGACCAGGTCAGTGAAGAAGACCAGTTGACCCTCTCGGTGCTGGACAATGTCCAGCGCATTCTCAACAGCCGTGCGGGTTCGCTCTCGCATCTGCCGGATTACGGCTTGCCGGACATGGGCACGGTACTGCAAGGGTTACCTGCCTCGGCCCATGGTTTGATGAATGACATCGCACGAACATTGCGTCGTCATGAGCCACGCCTGGCCGAGGTGAGCATCGCGCTGCTACCTCAGTCTCGCCCTGGGCATCTTGAGTACGCCCTTCAGGTAATCATCAAGGGCGGCGGCCGGGTGACCTTTGGAACCACACTTGGGGCTGAGGGCCGGGCTGTGGTGCGTCACCTCAAGCAGGAAGGCTACCTGCCCAAGTACTAGACAGACAACCGAGGGGGTCGGATGACGGCGCTTTTTGAAATGCGTGTTCGCCTGGGCGGGGATCCGGGCAATCTTGATGAGTTCAAGCTGCTGCACGGTGAGTTGGCGAAGCTCAATCACCCTGCCTGCCCAGACGTGGATTGGGCAAAGGTCGAGGGGTTGTCCTTGCGGCTTTTCGAGCTGAACGGGGTTGAGCTGCAGACGGCGGTGGCGTTCGTGCTTGCGCGTAGCTACCGCACGGGGCTGACGGGCTTGACGGAAGGGCTGGCACTGCTCTCTACGCTGACCGATGAGTGGCCGCGCTTGTGGCCGGTGCAGGCGTCAGCTCGCATCGATCTCATGGCATGGCTGTTTACTCAGTTAAATCCCTTGGTTCGCAGGGTGGAATGGGGCAGGTCAAGTGCGGCGGCGTTGAGCGACCTGATTGTTGAGTTGAACTGTCTGGAGCACCGTTTGGAACGCCTTGGTCATGCGCCATTGGTTTCGTTACAGGTCTTCCGAAACCAGATACTCAGCCTGCTGCAACGCATATCTGGAAGCATGGCGGCGCCGGTGCCGCTTCTGTCACAGCCATCGATATTGTTTGCTGAACCATCAGTCAGGCCCCATATCGCCTCCGTTGTGCCTGCGCCGTCGACCTACACATTTGTAGTCGAGCATCCTGCGCAGAAGCGCGCTGTACTGCCGTGGCTACTGACTTTGACGGTCACGTGCGCATTCGTGGGTTGGCTAGGCTGGCAGGAGTGGGTGTCCAGGCAAATCCAAGAACCCTCTACGCCCAAGCCAATCCAGCTCGACAGCTTGAACCTGTTCGACCCTGGCAGTTCCGAGCTCAAACCCGGCTCAACCAAGCTATTGATCAATGCACTGGTCGGCATCAAAGCCCAACCTGGGTGGTTGATCGTTATTTCCGGTCATGCGGATGCGCAAGGCGATGCTACCAAGAACCTTGATCTCTCTCGTGCCCGCGCCTCTGCTGTCCGCGACTGGATGCAGCGTATGGGAGATATCCCGGATGGTTGTTTTGCTGTTCAGGGGGTCGCGGCCGGTCAACCGATTGGCAGCAACCATACGCAGTCTGGTCGAGCAGCAAATCGGCGTGTGGACATTCGTTTAGTGCCGGAGTCTGGTGCATGCGGAGAACTGGAAGCAACAGGGCGTCTGGTTGGAAGCGGCGAGGGCGTGTAAGGAGCAAGGTGAACGCGTACTAATAGGCGGCGCTCACCTTATCCTCGGGAAAAACTAACCGCATTCTCCTAGAAGCTGCTCAATACCCTGGCGGCCAGATAACCGAATGTCATCCCCGGCCCCAGGGTAATGCCGCCACTCGGGTAATACCCGCCCATCACACTGTCCATATCGTTGCCCACCGCATACAACCCGGGGATCGGCCGCGCCTCTCGGTCCAGCACCCGGGCCGAGGCATCCGTGCCCAGGCCGGCGAAGGTACCCAGGCTGCCCGGCAACAGTTTCACAGCGTGGAACGGCCCGTGCAGCAGTGGCCGCAGCGACGGATTGGGGGCTTGCAACGGCTCGCCCTGCGCCCGGTTGTAGGCCGATACACCGCGCCGGAAAAGCGGATCCTCACCCTGGGCTGCATGTTGGTTGAAAGCGTCCACCGTGCGCTGCAACTGCGCGGCGTCGATCCCGCAGCGCTGTGCCAGTTGCGCCAGCGTGCGACCGCTGTGCAGGTAACCGCAGCGTTGATAGTGGCGAGTGGGGAAAGGGAAGGGCTTGGCCCAGCCGATGCCATAGCGCCGTTGCGCAGCATGGTCGCAGATCAGCCAGGCTTCCGGCGCTTCACCCTGCGGCGTGGCGGCGAACAGCGCGTTCATGAAATCGTGGTAGCAATCGGCCTCATTGACGAAGCGCCGGCCATCGCGGCGCACGGCGAGGAAACCGGGTTTGGCGCGATCGATCAAGTGCGGGAAATGGCCGAAACTGCCATCGCTGCGCGGCACCCGCGACACAGGTGCCCAGGCCCCCGCATGGGTCGCAGTCGTCTGGACCAGGCCACCGGCCTGTTCGCCCAAGCGCAGGCCGTCGCCGCTGTTTTCCCATGGCGCGGCGGAGTAGTGCTGGTCACCGTCCGGCGCATGCGGCATCAGTTGCGCGATGCGCTGGCGATCATGCGCAAAGCCACCGCAGGCCAAAACCACACCGCGGCGCGCGTGGATCAGCTGGCCGTCGGCAAACTGTGCGCCGCTGACCCGGCCTTCGCCCAGCAGGCGACTGGCCGGCTTGTCGGTCAGTAGCGTCACGCCAAGGTTCAGGGCGCTGCGCAGCAGCCGTGCCACCAGGGCATTGCCATTGACCAGCTGCAGGCCGCGCCGGTGCAGCAGCAGGTCGCGGCCATGGCGCAGCAGGCGCTTGCCCACATGCAGCGCGGCCGTGGGCGAGCGTGTGGCGTTGAAGAAGGCGGCCATGTCGGCACCGCCGGCAATGCCCATGCCGGCCAGGCTGACGATGTCCAGCGGTGGGCGCAGCTTGTGCAGCCAGGGCCCGAGCAGGCGCCCGTCGTATGGCAACGCGCACAGCGAACGGCCACCGCGTGTGCTGCCGTCGCCTTCGCGCATGTCGGGCATGCGGCTGCCGCACTGGAACTGTACGGCAGTGTGTTGCTGGAAGAACGCCACCATCTCCGGGCCATGGTGCAGGAAGGCGCGCTGGCGCGGGTCCAGTTCGCTGACATGGGTTTGCCCGCGCAGGTAGCGCTCCGGGGCATCGTCGGTTTCGACGATGCCTTCGGCAATGGCCAGCGGGTTGCGCGGTATCCACAGCCAGCCCCCCGACCAGGCGCTGGTGCCGCCCAGTTGGCTGGCTTTTTCCGCGACGATCACCTGCAGGCCGTGATGGGCGGCAGTAACGGCGGCAGCCAGGCCAGAGGCACCGGAGCCAATGACGAGTACGTCACATTCGAGGGGTTGCATCGTGGGGTTCCGCTCAGGCGTTGGAGGAAGGTTTTACTGCAGCGGCGAAAAACCGGTGGGCCGCAGCATTCGCGACTGCAAGTGCAGTACCGCGCCCAGCTCGCGGTTGCGCCGTGAGAACTCTGCCCAACGCGGGTCCGCTGCCATGGCTGCGCGGCGTGCCATGCGCTCGTCGAGGCTGGCATAACCCCAGATATGCACCACCTGGTTGACCTCGCCGAACTCGCTGGTGAAAAAGCCGACCAGGTTACCGAGATGCTCGCTTTGCACCTCCAGCGCGTGGCTTTGATACAGGCTCAGCCAGTCGGCCATTTTCAGTGGGTCGAGGGTGTAGGTTCTTAGTTCGTAGTACATGCTGGAGTCTCCATGTGGGTGGTTGGCGCCTGCAGGCGCGCGGCGATGTGGTTGGCAGCAAGCCAGCCGAAGGTGAGGGCAGGGCCCAGGGTGATACCGGGGCCGGGGTAGGTGCCTTTCATCAGCGAGTTCATGTCGTTGCCGACTGCATACAGCCCGGCAATCGGCTGGCCATCGCGGTTCAGCACGTTGGCCTGGGCGTCGGTCACCAGGCCGCGGGCCGAGCCGAGGTCGCCGGTGTGGATGCGGATGGCGTAGAACGGGCCGCTGGTCAGCGGCGCCAGGCATGGGTTGGGCGTGTGTTGCGGGTCGCCCATGTAGCGGTTGTAGCTGTTGCCGCCTTTGCCGAACGCGCGGTCGATGCCGTTACGGGCGTCGGCGTTGAACTGCTCCAGTGTCTGCATGAACACCTGTGGGTCGACGCCAATGGCCTTGGCCAGGGCCTGCGCTGTTGCGGCGCGGTGCAGGTAGCCGGCGTCGATCAATGCCTGGTTGTCCACCGGCTTTGGCCGCGCCAGGCCCAGGCCGTAGCGGTTCATCGCCTCGGCATCGCAGACCAGCCAGCAGCTGGCAATGCCTTTGGCGAACATGGTTTGCACGAAGTGGTGGTAGGAATCGGACTCGTTGACGAAGCGTCGCCCGTCCGGGCCCACCGCGATCACACCCGGTTTGGCGCGGTCGGTGACCAGGTGCGGGAAGCGCTCATGCTCGCCACTGGCATGGCGCAGTTCAGAAACCGGTGCCCAGAAGAAGTTGGCCACCAGGCCCTCACCCTGGGCTGCGGCCACGGCTTGGCCAAGGCGCAGGGCAGCGCCGTCATTGCTGGGCGGTGACATGGTCAGGTGCGGCGCTTGCCGGGTCGGCCGGTAGCTGTCGGCCAGCGCGCCTGCAGCGAACCCGCCCATGGCGCACACCACACCGCCCCGGGCCAGCACCCGTTCACGGCGCCCTTCGCGTTGCACCACCACGCCGGTGACCACGCCGCGTTCGACGATCAGCTCCAGGGCTTCGCTGCGTAACCACAGCTGCGTGCCATGGGCGAAGGCGCTGCTGGCCAGGCGGGCGATCAAGGCGTTGCCGGTGGTAAGCCGCGTGCCGCGCGGGTGATGCAGACGGTCCCGCGCATAACGCGCCATCAGCTTGAGGCAATGCCACAGCGACCGGGGCGAGCGGCGGATACTGAGGAAATGCTGGATATCCACGCGGTTGACCATCATGCCGCCGAACAGCAACATGCCGGGCGGCGGCATCTGCAGGTCCTTGAAGTACGGGCCGAGCTGCTTGCCATCGTACTCGACCATCTCCAGCGCCCGGCCAAACTGGGTGGCACCGGGGGCATCCGGGTAGTAGTCCGGCGAGTGCGGGCGCAGGGCGTAGCGCAGTTCGGTATTCTGCTCCAGCCAGCGCAGCGCCTGGTGGCCATGCTCGATGAAGGCGTCGACCAGGGCGGGGTCGTAGCCGTCGCCGATGACCTGCCTGAGGTAGGTACGGATGGCTTCGGGGGAGTCCACCGCACCAGCGGCGCGGGCTTGATCGGTACCGTAGAGCCACACCGCCCCGCCGGAAATCGCCGAGGTGCCGCCAAAGTGTTCGGCCTTTTCCACCACCAACACTTTCAACCCATGGCGCGCGGCCGTGGCGGCAGCGGTAAAACCACCGGCGCCGCTGCCCAGCACGACCAGGTCAAAGTTGTGTTGCGCGTGTTCATGCGTCGGCATGGCTTCAGATCTCCAGCGGCGTGACGCCCATGAAGGCGCCTAGGTGGCCGAGTTGGGCGAAGGCCATTTCCGGGCCGGTCTGGACCGCGCAGCCAACCTGGCGTGCCCGCTTCAGCAGCGGGGTGATCTCGGGCGAGGTGACCACGTCGGCGACCAGGGTTTCGGCTTGCAAGGTGGCGAGCAGGGCGGCAGGCAGCGGCAGTTCCGCGCTGCCGCCCATGCCGACAGGGGAGGCGTTGACCAGCAGGTCGAAGCCTTCCAGCCCGTCGACCCGGGTGGCGAGTTCGACCGCGGGGAAGGCATTGCCGAGCAACTCGCACACAGCGCCCATGCGCGCGGTGCTGGGGTCGCTGAGGGTGATGCTGGCGATGCCGGCCTCGCCCAGCGCATAGGCAATGGCACTGCCGACCCCGCCACAACCGATCACCAACGCACGCTTGCCCGCCGGCTCGAAGCCATGTTTGCGCGCAGCACCGAGGAAGCCGGCGCCGTCCACGTTGTCGCCCAGCAGGCGACCGTCTTGCTCACGGCGCACTACATTGACCGAGCCCAGCGCGGCTGCGCGCTCGCTCAGGCCGTCCAGGCGGCTGGCCAGGGCCTGCTTGTACGGCACGGTGACCACGCAACCGCGCAGGTTCTGCCAGCCGCGCAGGGTGCCGGCGAAGGTATCCAGTGCGGCCTCATGCAGGTCGATGGGCAGCATGGCGAGGTCGCAGTTGTTGTTGGCGAACCAGGTGTTGAAGTTTTCGGGGGACTTCACCTGGGCAATGGGCGAACCGACGATGGCGACCAGTTCAGTGGAACCACGAATCATGCTGACCTCCTTATTGGCGTTGTTATGCAGGCCAAGGGTGAGGCAAGGGGGCGTGGGTAACAATGCGCTGATCGGCCGTTTGATGCGATAATCGCATCACTGATCCGGTTATCGCGGTAATCGGCTGTATTTGCCCTGCTTGCGAGTCGAATAGATGAACACCCCCGCTATCCACCCCCGTGACCTGATTGCCGGCTTGCAGAAGGGCCTGGCGCTCATGCAGCTGTTCAGCGCCGAGCAGCCGCGCCTTAGTGTGCCGCAGGCGGCCAGGTTGTCCGGCCTTACCCCCAGTGCCGCGCGGCGGTTTCTGTTGACCTTGGTGCACGAAGGGTTTGCCGAAACCGACAGCCGTGAGTACTGGCTTACGCCCAAGGCGCTGCGCCTTGGCCAGGCGTATGTGGACTCGGCGCAACTGCCGCGCATGCTGCGGCCGATCGTCGAGCAGGTGGCGCGGCAGACCCAGGAACATGTGTCGGTAGGTACCCGTGATGGTGACGAGATCATCCACCTGGTACGTAGCCGCTACAGCCATGTGGCCTCATTGTCGATCCGGCCGGGTTCGCGGGTGCCGATGTATTGCACCGCCGGCGGGCGCGTCTGGCTGGCCTGGCTGGATGAGGGGGAGCGGGATGCCTACTTTGCGCGTAACCCGCTGCGAGGGTTGACGCCTTATACGCAGACGGACCGGTTACAGCTGGAGGCGGAGTTGCTGCGGGTGAAGGAGCAGGGGTTCTGTATCGTGGACCAAGAGTATGAAATCGGCATGCGCGTGCTGGGTGTGCCACTGCTGGACCGGGCTGGCCGGCTGAAAGCGACGTTGACCATCACCACCCATGCTTCGCGGTTGAGTGTGGATGAAATACGCTTGCGGTATCTGCCGACCCTGTACGAGGCCCAGGCGTTGTTGCGGCCGGTGCTGGATTGAAGCGGTATGGTCCGGGAATCGTGCTGCCGTCTTCGCGGGTAAACCCGCTCCCACAGGGATCGCGCCAGGGCAGTTGATTCTGCAGGAGTGCAGAAGTCCCTGCCCTGGCGCGATCCCTGTGGGAGCGGGCGTGCCCGCGAAAGCAGGCGACGCGGTACCTGATCCCACCTCCTGCCTACTCCATCGCCTCGGCCACGCCCTGGTCCTCACCCAGGAACCCGCCGCTCTGGTGCTGCCACAACCGCGCATAAGTACCATTCTTCGCCAGCAGTTGCGCATGGGTGCCTTGTTCGATGATGCGCCCTTCATCCATCACGATCAGCCGGTCCATGGCGGCAATCGTCGACAACCGGTGGGCGATGGCGATGACGGTCTTGCCTTTCATCATTTCATCCAGGCTTTCCTGAATGGCCACTTCCACTTCCGAGTCCAGCGCACTGGTGGCTTCGTCCAGCAGCAGGATCGGCGCGTTCTTCAGCATCACCCGGGCAATGGCGATGCGCTGGCGCTGGCCACCAGACAGCTTGATGCCGCGCTCTCCCACCAAAGTGTCGTAACCGGTGTTGCCCTGGCGGTCGCTGAGCTGGCTGATAAAACCATCGGCCTGGGCATTGGCCGCAGCGGCGCGGATCTGCGCTTCGGTCGCATCGGGGCGGCCATAGGCGATGTTGTCGCGAATCGAGCGGTGCAGCAGCGAGGTGTCCTGGGTGACCATGCCGATGGCGCTGCGCAGGCTGTCCTGGGTGACCTTGGCCACGTTCTGCCCGTCGATGCGGATTTCCCCACGGTCCACGTCGTAGAAGCGCAGCAGCAGGTTGATCAAGGTGGATTTGCCGGCGCCGGAGCGGCCGACCAAACCGACTTTTTCGCCCGGGCTGATGTGCAGGCTCAGGTCGTCGAGCACCTGACGCTCGCCGTTGTAGTTGAAGCCGACCTTGTCGAAACTCACCGCGCCCCCCTTGGTTACCAGCTCGGCAGCGCCGGGCGCATCCGTTACCTTGGGGCCGCGGGTGAGGGTGGCCATGCCGTCCTGCACGGTGCCGATGTTTTCGAACAGCGAGGTTATCTCCCACATGATCCAGTGCGACATGCCGTTGATACGCAAGGCCATGGCGGTGATCGCCGCCACCGCCCCGGTGCCGACCTGGCCCTGGTGCCACAGCCACAGCGCATAGCCACCGGCAGCCATGATCAAGCCCACCACCAGCGCCTGGTTGACGATTTCGAACTGGCTCACCAGACGCATCTGGCGAAAACCGGTCTGCTTGAAGTCCTCCATGGCTGCGCGCGCGAAGTGCGCTTCGCGGTTGGCGTGCGAGAACAGTTTCACCGTGGTGATGTTTGTGTAGGCGTCAGAAACCCGCCCGGTCATCGATGATCGGGCGTTGGCCTGCTCCTGGCCGACCTTGCCCAGGCGTGGCACGAAATACAGCATGGCCAGGCCGAACAGCACGACCCAGGCAATGAATGGCAGCATCAGTTTCAGGGCAAAGCCACCGGCCAGGGCAATGATCGCGATGAAGTACACGCCGATCCCGGGCAGGATCTCGATGAGGGTGAACAACACATCGCGTACCGCCAGCGCCGTCTGCATCACCTTGGTGGTGACCCGGCCGGAAAACTCGTCAGAAAAGAACGACAGGCTCTGGCGCAGCATCAGCCGGTGAAAGTCCCAACGAAGGCGCAGCGGCAAATTGATCGCCAGTACCTGGTGCTGAAGCATGGTGCGCAGCGCCACCAACCCGATGCTGACCAGCAGGACGATGCCGATGCCCCACAGCACCCGGGTTTCTTCGGGGCCGACGGCACCGCCGGCCTGCCAGTCCGAGAGCAGGTCCACGACCTGGCCGAGGAAGGCGAACAGCCAGGCTTCGTAGATCGATACCCCGGCACTGAACAGCGCAAGCGCCAGGATGTAGCCGCGCGCGCCCCGGGTGCAGGCCCACATGAAGCGCAACAGACCAACCGGTGGCGGTGGTATCTCGTCAGGGGGGAAGGGGTCGAGCCATCGTTCAAAAATACGCAGCATGCTTGTCTCCGAAAATCAGCTTTTGCCTGGCGCTAACCATACAGATCACTCAGGCCTGCGGGGGTTCGTGCAGTGTGCGGCATAACCTTTTCTCATCAAGTCGTCGCCCGAAATGTCGCTGTATGCACAGTGGATGAGACTTTAGCCTTTTGCATGGAGCCGCAGCACGCTCAATGCCTTGGCTGGACCGTCCAGCTGAAAACAATAAGGAGTTACCCCAATGTCCGCATTCAAGTTTTCCGGCGTAAACCTGGCCATCACCACCCCGTTCGATGCACAGGGCAAGATCGACTACGCGCGTTTCGAGAGCCTGATCGAGCGCTACATCGCTGCAGGTGTGCATGGTTTCGTACTCAGCTCCGGAACCGGGATGCACGTTTACCTGAGCAAGGATGAATCGAAGGAGCTGGTGGCCTTTGGTGCCAAGGTCATCAACGGCCGCGCCCGCGTCATCGCGCAGACTTCGGCGCTGCTGGTCGAGGAAGTGGTCGAGCGCACCCGCCACGCCAAGGACTGCGGTGCCGACGGTGTGATGGTGCTGCCGCCCTTCTTCGAAGGCCCCACCGACGACCAGGGCATTGTCGACTTCTACTCGAGCGTGTCCGAGGCCGGCCTGCCGATCATCGGCTACAACGTGCCACAGGCCGTCGGTGTCGAAGTGACACCGTCGCTGTTCAAGCAACTGAGCCAGATCCCCAACTTTGTCTCGGTCAAGGACAGCAGCGGCGATCTGGCAGCCCAGGCGTCGTTGTCGCGCACCGGCCTGCCGACCATGAACGGCGCGGACCCGCTGGTACCCTACGCGCTGTTCGCCGGCGCGGCAGGGCTGATCTGGGGTGGCGCGAACATGGCGCCGAAGACCTGCGTTGCCGTGGCCAATGCTGCCAGCGAAGGCAATTGGGCCCAGGTGCAGCAGATCTGGAAGAGCCTGGCCCCGGTGATGTCGCTGATCTGGCAGGGTGACTATGTGCAGTCGGTGTACGCCGGCGCGCAGATCATGGGGTATGACGCAGGCAACCCGCGCCGTCCGTTGGCCCGCCTGGCCGAAAGCAAGCTGGGTGCGTTGCGCGAGGCACTGGCTCCGTTGATCGAACGCGAAGCATCGGCTTCCTGATTTCGCAGGGGCGCTCACTATGTACACTGCTTCGAAATTGCCTAGCAACAATGGCAGCTCGGGTTGGGTGGAGATGCTGCCACGCCGCCAGGCGAAGGCCGTGCTCAACCGTGCGGTCACGGCGGATGTTGCCATCATCGGGGGTGGCTTTGCCGGTTTGTCGGCGGCCCGCCAACTGGTCCGGCGTGACCCAACGCTGAAGGTCGTGGTGCTCGAGGCCGGGCTGGTCGGCGAGGGTGCCTCCGGGCGCAACTCCGGCTTCATCATCGACCTGCCGCATGAAGTGTCCGCCGAGGGCTTGGGTGGTGGTTCGCTCGAGCGCGCCCGGCGTGACATCAAGCTGTACCGCACGGCCATCGACCTGGGCAGGGAGCTGGCCGACCTGCATGGCTGGGGCAAGGAAGTCTTCGACCCCTGTGGGCGCTTCAGCGTGGCCCGGGGCACCCAGGGGGACGAGCACATCCTGTCCTACGGCAAGCAACTCGACGCGCTGGGTGAGCGGTATGAGCTGCTGGACACCCGGCAGATTGGCGAGGTAACGGGCAGCCCGGCCTACACCTCGGGCATGTTCATGCCGGGCACGGTGATGATCCAGCCGGCGGCCTACGTCAGGCGTTTTGCCGATGCCCTGGCTGACCCGGTGCAGGTGTATGAACAGACGCCGGCCCTGTCCTTCAAGCAGGTGGGTGGCGCGTGGGTGATCAAAACACCAAACGGCATGGTCTCCGCGGGCAAGATCATCCTCGCCAACAACGGCCATGCGCAGAGCTTCGGCTTCTTCAAGGGCAAGCTGCTGCATGTGTTCACCTACGCTTCGCTGACCGAGCGCTTCGACCCCAGACTTCTACCGGGCCAGCGTACCTGGGCGGCCACCCCGGCGTTGCCCATGGGCACCACGGTGCGGCGGATCAGCGATGGTGACAGTGACCGGATTCTGGTGCGCTGGCGCTACAGCTACAACCCGAGCCTGACCATTGGCGATGGCCAGGTGAACAGTGCCGGCCGTGTACATGACGGCAAGTTCGCGACGCGTTTCCCCACGCTCAAGGGGTTGCGCATGGAGTACCGCTGGGGCGGCCCCATGGCACTGACCTGGAACAGCGTGCCAGCGTTCGGTGAAGTCGATACCGGAGTGATCGCTGCCTGTGGTTGCAACGGGCTGGGTGCTTCCAAGTCGAGTGCGGCAGGCATCGCTGCGGCGGACCTGGCAGTGGGCATCGACAGTGAACTGGTGCAGATACTCAGCGCCTATGACAAGCCCAAGCCGTTGCCGCCACAGCCGTTCCTGACCATCGGCGCCAAGGCCAACATGAAGTTCAAGGAGCTGCGTGCAGGCGATGAATAGCGCGCGCCAGTCGTGTCGATGAAGTACCGAAGGGCCTCGATCGAGGCCCTTTTTTTGTATGATGGGCCAGCGGCGACTGCCCCCCGTTTCCTGATAACTGGTAGAGGTCAATGGTCAAGCACACAGAGCCCGATCAGGCGCTTATACAAATGCCTTCGCTGCGCGCCGTAAAGGCGTTCGTCGCGGCGGCGAAGTACCTCAATTTCACCCGCGCGGCGGAGTCGCTGTGCGTCACCCAGGCGGCCATCAGCAAACAGATACGTGAGCTGGAAGGTTTCATGGGCGCCGAACTGTTCATCCGCAACGGGCGGGCGGTGGCGCTTACGCCCGAAGGCGCGATCTTTTTCGATGCCGTACAGCTGTCGCTCAGCAACATCGCCCAGGTCTCGAGCCGCATACGTCGGCAGAACAAGGGCAAGCGGGTGGTGACACTGTGCTGTACACCGGCGTTTTCCGGCTTGTGGTTGACGCCGCGGTTGCCGGAGTTTCTGGCAGCGAACCCGGACATCGACCTGAACCTGGTCATCACCCAGAATTTCGTGAACATGGAACCTGGGGTCCAGCCTGACATGTTCATCAACAAGCTGTCGAAGATCAGGGAAGGCTACAGCAGCCACCCTTTGGCCTATGACGTGATCTACCCGATCTGCAGCCCGGGCTACCTGGCACAGCACCCCGAAGTGGCAACGCTGGACGGTATCAGCCAGGGCTCACTGCTGAACCTCAGCCCTTACGGCCGCTCGCAGATTGCCGAGCACATCGACTGGTACATGTGGTTCGAGTACCACAATGTCGACTTGAGTGCACGGGTGGCGGCAGGTGCGCAATTGCTGCATTCCAACGATTACGGCTCGCTGGTTCAGTTGGCGATCAAGGGCCAGGGGGTCGCCTTGGGCTGGCATTACCTGATCGAGCCGCTGATCGAGGAGGGGGTGCTGGTACGGCCGGTGGCGCAGGAGTTGGTGCACAAGGACAGCCAGCACTTCCTGACCTTCAACGAGCAGAAGAAGGACGACAGCGCGTGTTGCCGCGTGCGGGACTGGATCTTGTCGAAGTTCTGAGCAGGCCCCGGCAATTCGTGTATCTGCATTAAAATCCTGGGGCTGCTTCGCAGCCCTTTCGCGACACAAGGCCGCTCCTACAGGTACTGCAC
The DNA here is from genome assembly GCF_040546125.1 of Pseudomonas sp. UYEF17. NCBI lineage: Bacteria > Pseudomonadati > Pseudomonadota > Gammaproteobacteria > Pseudomonadales > Pseudomonadaceae > Pseudomonas > Pseudomonas sp. UYEF17. Next base: position 5,248 of record NZ_JBEPNE010000029.1, on the reverse strand, counting down.
AGGCCGTGAAGACTGTGGGGTCCCTGTGGGAGCTGGCTTGCCGGCGATAGGGCCAGCAAAGCCACCACAAAAGCGGCCAGGTGCCGAACTCCGTCAGAACAGCACCGGTCTTGCTCAGGTCACGAAGCGTTGATCCAGATGGTCTTCAGCTCCGTGTACTGGTCATGGGCCCAGATGGACTTGTCGCGCCCACCGAAGCCGGACTCCTTGTAACCACCGAACGGCGTGGTGACATCCCCTTCGCCGAAGCAGTTGACCGTAACCACGCCCGCGCGGATTTCACGCGAAAGGCGCAGCGCATTGCGCAGGCTGCCGGTGTAGGCCGAGGCCGCCAGGCCGTAGACGGTGTCGTTGGCCAGCTCGATCGCCTCGTCGATGGTCTCGAAGCTGGTCACGCTCAGCACCGGGCCGAAGATCTCCTCGACGAACAGCTTGTTGTCGCGGCCAACGTTGTCGACGATGGTCGGCTGCACGAACACGCCGTCCTCGGTCTCGCCACCCTGGACGATACTGAGCTTGTGCTCGGCGGCGTATTCCAGGTACGACTTGACCTTCTCGAAGTGCGACTTGCTGACCATGGCGCCCAGGCGGTTGTCCGGGTCCAGCGGATCGCCCAACTTCCAGTCCTTCAGGTGCTTGGCGATCAGGCCCAGCAGCTGGTCCTTCACGTCCTTGTGCACGATCAGGCGCGAGGAAGCGGAGCAGTTTTCGCCCATGTTCCAGAACGCACCGGCGGTGACGAACTGGGCCACTTCGTCCAGGTCCTCGCAGTCGTTCATGACCACGGCCGGGTTCTTGCCACCCAGCTCCAGGACGATGCGCTTGAGGTTGGACTCGGCGGCGTACTTCAGGAACAGGCGGCCGGTGTCGGTGGAGCCGGTGAAGCTGACCATCGGGATGTCCATGTGGCGGCCAATGGCCTCGCCCACTTCACGGCCACCGCCAGGCACCAGGTTGAACACGCCTGCAGGAATGCCCGCCTCATGGGCCAGTTCGGCCACGCGCAGGGCGCTGAGGGTGGTTTCCTTGGCCGGCTTGACCACGATCGAGCAACCGGCGGCCAGCGACGGGGCAATCTTCCAGGCCAGCATCAGCAGCGGGAAGTTCCACGGCAGCACCAGGCCGACCACGCCGATGGCCTCGCGCACCACCATGGTCACGGCGGCATTGCCGGTCGGCGCCGTGGCGTCGTAGATCTTGTCGATCAGCTCGGCGTGCCAGCGGATGGTGTGGATGGTTTCCGGCACGTCGACGTTCTGGCACTCGCTGACCGGCTTGCCGCTGTCCAGCGCTTCCAGCACGGCCAGCTCGTGGGCGTTGTCTTCCAGCAGCTGGGCGAACTTCAGCAGCACGTGCTTGCGGTCGTTCGGCTGCATCTTCGACCAGGTGCCCTGCTCGAACACGCGCTTGGCGGCGGCCACGGCCACGTTCACGTCGTTGACGTCGCAGGCGGCGACTTCGGCCAGCTGCTTGCCGGTGGCCGGGTTGGTGGTGACGAAGGTGTTGCCCGAGATGGCATCGCGGAACTCACCGTCGATGAACGCCTGGGTACGCAGTTGCAGTTCGGCGGCGAGGGCCGCGTATTGTTGCTTGCTCAGCAAATCAGCCATTGTGTGTTCCCTTTGACAGTGTTGTTTCAGATCAGCCCAGCGATGCCGCCTGCTGCAAGTTCAGCGAGCGTGTTTCCGGTGCCAGGGCCCAGGACATGAACAGGCCGACGAACGAGACCAGTGCGGCGATGTACATGGTTTGCGCGATCCCCAGCGAATCCAGCGACAGGGGCACAAGGTAGGTGCCGACTGCCGCACCGATGCGTGACACGGAGGTACCGACGCCCACGGCGAAAGTACGGATTTCGGTCGGGAAGATTTCGTTGGGGTAGACCAGCACCAGTACCTGGGCGCCGCCGATGAACAGCGCGTAGGCGGCAAACAGCATGAGAATGACCAGGCCTGGGCTCGCATGGAAAATGCCCAGGCACAGCAGGGCCAGGCCTGAGAGCAGGAAGCTGCAGTTGAGCATGGTGCGACGGTCGATCAGGTTGATGATGCGTGTGGCTATCATGCAGCCGAAGACGAAGAACAGGGTGATCAGTGCCGAGCCCAGGGAGGCGATATCACCTTTCAGGTTGAGTGCGCCGAGTACCTTGGGGGCGAACGAGTACACCGCAAAGACCGGAATGATGGAGCATGTCCAGAAGCTGACGATGAACAGCATCCGCTTGCCGTAGCCCGAGTGCAGCAGGTTGGCGAAGGTCAGGCTGCGGGTGTTTTGTTCCTCGGGCAGGTTGTGCAGGCCGAAATCGCTGCCATACACCGCCTTGATCACGGCCTCGGCTTCGGCATCGCGGCCTTTGCTCAGCAGCCAGCGAGGTGATTCCGGGGTGCCCAGGCGCACCACGAACAGGAACACCCCCACCAGCGCGGAGCTGGCCAGCACCAACGGCCAGGCATCGGCACCCAGAGTGCGCAGCAGCAACTCCCCGAACAGGTAGGCCGACGCAGCCCCGGCGAACCATAACAGGGTCAGCATGGCCAGGCGTGAGCCGCGGTACTTGCGCGGCATGAATTCGACGAGCATGGACGTGGCCACCGGGTACTCGATGCCTACGCCAATGCCGATCAGCAACCGCAGCAGGAACATGCCCATTGCCGTATCGACCCACAAGTGGGCGAGCGAGGCACCGATGAACAGCAGCGGACCGATGAAATACACCTTGCGCCGGCCCAGGTGGTTGGTAAGCCAGCCACCGAGAAACCCACCGAAGAACACGCCAATCAGGGACGCAGCGGCGATCAGGCCTTCCCAGAACGTACTCAACTGCAACGTCGCCGATATATGCGCCAGGGCGACGCCAATCACGCACAGCACATAACCGTCGGCAAAACCGCCACCGCCTGAACGGACAGTCAGCGACTTGTGAAACTTGTTGAGGGGTACATCTTCAACCGTGAGTACAGGACTTATCATTCTTGTCTCCTTTGAAATTCATGGCAGTTGCAATGTTCGGGGTGCCCGGGTTGCACGCGACAGATGTTGTGGTCTTGTTTCTGTCTTGCCCGGGGAAAAGGCTTGGCTCCCATACAGCGGGTCAAGTTGAAAAGTGGGGGCGAAGTGTGGGCAACGGCCGTTGCGCCATTACGGCGTCAAATTTCGTAGCCAACTTCTGAAATGGTTGGCGGCCAGTGCCGAGGGGATGCGCCAGGAAGCTACCGTCGATCCGGTAGACCGGCTGGGGCCGGCGGAGGGCAGCACCCTCCGCCGTGGGCGTCAGAGGATCCTGTTCGACGCCGCTTCGGTCAGCCGCCTGGTCATCAGGTCGCAGTACCAGTCGACGAACTGGCACACGCCACTTTCGATGATCGAAGAGAACGGGCCGGGGATGTAGGCGGGGGAGGTCACGCCCACCTGGGTACCTTCGACCAACCGCCGGTCCTGGTCGTTGGTCGCCATCCAGACCTTGGTCAACCGGTCAATGTCGTAGTCGACACCTTCCTGTGCGTCCTTCGGCACCAGCCATTTGGTGGTGACGACGGTTTCACCGGGGCCTACCGGCAGCACGCGGAAACTCAAGGCGTGGTCGCCGAGGAAGTGGTTCCAGGTAGAGGGGTAGTTGAAGTAGAGCAGGGCGCCAATGTTCTCCACGCCACTGCGGTCCAGGCGCCGGGCCACGGCCGGCTTGCCGTCCATGGTGTAGCTGCTGGCACCTGGGTTGAGCGGGATGCGGGTCATGCGGAACTGGCCATTGGGGTCCATGACCAGGCGGCTGGCGAGGCCGGCTGCCTCGAGCGTATTGCAGTACTCGGCAAATACCGGGTCTTCTGCATTGCCGTCGCCGCGTACGGAGGCCAGCTCCGTATAGCTGCACAGCAGTTCGGGGTGGGTGCCGTCGCAGTGATAACACTCGCGGTTGTTTTCGAAGACCAGCTTCCAGTTGCCCTTTTCCACCAGGTGGGATTCGAACGCGACCTTGCAGTCTTCAAGGTAGTGAGGGCCAATGAACGGTGAAACGGCACTGCGGAACTTTTCGAAGTCCGGTGCTTGCCTGGCGACGCAGACATAGATGTAACTGTGCACGATCTCGCAGTGCACAGGAGCAAGCTCATGCTCGGACGGGTCGAAGTCGGTACCCATGTTGCCGGCATACAGCAACTTGCCGTCCAGTTCGAATGTCCATTTATGGTACGGGCATACCAGCTTGGCCACTTTGCCCTTGGCTTCGGTACAGACTTTGGAGCCCCGGTGGCGGCAGGCGTTATGGAAGGCACGTATTACGCCGTCCTTGCCGCGCACTACGACAACCGGGTATTCACCGATTTGCAGCGTCAGGTATTCGCCCGGTTTTTCCATTTCGAAAGTGTGGCCGGCGAAGATCCATTCCTTGTACCAGATGTGCTCGAGGTCCTGCTGATAGAGCACCGGGTCCATATAGGCGGCGCCCGGCAAACCGTGTTGCGGCTTGCGTTGTTTGATCAAGTCTAATCCAGCGGTGTGATTGTGCATTTTTATATGTACTCCTTAAACAACAACGCTTTGCAACAAGCCTTATCCACGACGCGCACGAGCACGCCAGCGAATGAACTACCGGGGCGGTTGAACATGCGCTGAAAACGTTGAGTTTTATCGTTGCCTTTATTCAGTCTAGAGAGCAGGTCATGACAGCGAAATCAATTTTTAGTGGGGCGCTTTGATAACCAAATCTCATGGTGCCTGTGAGATTGAGCACCGCGTCGCCTGCTTCGCGGGCATGCCCGCTCCCACAGGTACGGCGCAGGCTTCGGGCTCGCGCTGTACCTGTAGGAGCGGCTTTAGCCGCGAACACCGGCAAAGCCGGTGCCATCCACCGCGTCGCCTGCTTCGCGGGTGAACCCGCTCCCACAGGTACGGCGCAGGCGTCGGGCTCGCGCTGTACCTGTGGGAGCGGCCGTGGCCGCGAACACCGGCGCAGCCGGTGCCATCCACCGCGTCGCCTGCTTCGCGGGTGAACCCGCTCCCACAGGTCCGGCGCAGGCTTCGGGCTCACGTTGTACCTGTAGGAGCGGCCGTGGCCGCGAACACCGGCGCAGCCGGTGCCATCCACCGCGTCGCCTGCTTCGCGGGTGAACCCGCTCCCACAGGTCCGGCGCAGGCTTCGGGCTCGCGCTGTACCTGTGGGAGCGGCCGTGGCCGCGAACACCGGCGCAGCCGGTGCCATCCACCGCGTCGCCTGCTTCGCGGGTGAACCCGCTCCCACAGGTCCGGCGCAGGC